>NZ_JBIWNZ010000011.1:0-164337 GCF_044767505.1 Kitasatospora sp. NPDC101235 | reverse complement strand
GGCCCGGGCCGGCCCCCTCCCGGCCGGGCCGGGGGCGCGGGGGGCCCCCCGGCGGGGGGGGGGGGGGGCGGGGGGGGGGCGGGCGGGGGGGGGGGGGGGCCCCCCCCCCCCCGCCCCCCCCGCCGTGTGACGCCTGACGATACGTCAAATTCCCGCCTCTTGCAGCTTCCGTTCCGATCCGTGGCGCAGGGGTCGGCGGTCGGCGGGGCGCGGGGAGCGGAGTAGCACGTCCGGTCGGCCTCCGTACACCCAGAAAACTCGACCATCGGGTGGTAGTCGACAACTCCATTGACCGGCAGTGCACTTGGTTCCAGGGCGAACATCCTGGTCCGTAGCGTCCTCGGCATGACGCTACTGACGCAAACCCCGCCGAGCGCCGTCCGGCGGCGCGGCCTGCTGGCCTACCTGGTGCTCGCCTACGCCGGGATGTGGGCGGCCATGGCGCCGCTGCTCGCCGACGGCTACCGGCGTGCCGACGCCCGGGAGGAGGTCGGCGCCCTGGAGCAGCTCTGCATCGGGGCCGCCATGCTGGCCCCGGCGCTGGCGGCGCTGCTCGTGGTCCGTGTCGTCGAGCGCGGCGGCGGAGTGCGGGAGACGCTCGCGCTGTGCCGGCCCCGGCCCCGCGCGGTTCGCGCCTGTCTGCTGCCGCTCGGGGTGCTCGGCGGACTGACGGCCGTGACGCTGGCGCTCGGTGCGCTGATGGGCAGCTACCCGTTCGCCGGCTTCGGCTCGCTGGACCCGGGGCGGGTCGGATCGTGGGCGGTTCAGGGGTTGATCGGGATGATGCTCTCGCTGCCACTGTTCTTCGGTGAGGAGATCGGCTGGCAGGGCTTCCTCTTTCCCCGGCTGCTACAGCTCGGCGGGGGCTCCGGCGGCGCGGCCGGCGGCACGGCGGCGCTCGTCCGGGCGTACCTGCTCACGGGGACGGCCTTCGCGCTCTGGCACCTGCCGACGCTGCTGATGGGCGGCCAGTACCCGGGGCGGCCCTGGTACCTGTCGGTGCCCGCGCTGACGGTGAGCTGTGTGCTCGTCCTGCCGGTCTTCACCTGGCTGAGGCTGCGCTCGGGGTCGGTGGTCCCGGCGGTGCTGGCGCACGCCTTCACGAGCAGCATGAGCGTGTCGATGGTCCGGGAGTTCGCCGACCCGAATGCCGACCTGGACCCGCTCACCATGTCGCTGGCCGGCTGGCCCGGTTGGATCGTCCTCGGCGGGTTCGTGGCCTTCCTCGCGTTCACCGGGCGCCTGCGGCCGGGCCGGTACGGGCGGGGGTGACGGGAGGGGCGACGGACGGCGGATGACAGGTGACGGATTTCAGATGACAGATTTCATCATCTGTCATCTGAAATCTGTCGCCTGTCGCCTGTCGCCTGTCGCCTGTCGCCTGTCGCCTGTCGCCTGTCCGCCGTCACCCGCCTGTCGGCGCCAGGTCCTTGCGGATCTCGTCCAGGATCAGCCCGGCTCCCGTGTAGCCGATGCCGAGCATCCACAGGTTGTCGTCCACCCGGAACACCCGCCCGCTGCGGACGGCATCCAGGTTCTTCCAGAGTGCCCCCTCGGTGATCTTCCCCTGGTCGGACTTGCCCGCGTCCCCGTACGCCGAGTAGAAGATGACGTCGGCCGCCGCCTGGTCCACCTGCTCGGGGCTGATCTCCACCGAGAAGCCGGGCTTGTCCTGGTTGGCGGGCCGGCCGAGTCCGAGGTCCTTGAACAGCGAGCCGACGAAGGTGTCGTTCAGGTAGAGCCGGGTCGACGCACCCGCCAGGAAGCGGGCCATCTCGACCCGGGTGGCCGCAGCCCTGGCCGGACCGCCGAGCGCGGTGACCAGGTCCCGCAGCTCGGCCCGGTACGCCGCGTCCGCCGCATCGGCCTCGGCCTGGCGGCCGAGCGCCTCGGCGTGCAGCCGGACGTTCTCCTTCCAGGCAGGCCCGGTGGTCTTGGAGAGCACCGTCGGCGCGATCTTCGACAGCTCGTCGTACCGCTTGTCGTCGCGGACCTGATTGCTCAGGATGAGGTCCGGCCGCAGTGCCGCGATCGTCTCCAGACTGGGCTGGCCGATGGCCCCGACGGGCTTCGTCCCGGCCAGCCGTTCGGCGGGCAGGTACGCGGGGAAGGCGGCACCCGCGGTGACGGTCGTGGCGCCGACCGGGCTGAGGCCGAGCGTGACCACCGAGTCCAGTGCGTCGGTGTCCAGGGCCACCACCCGGCTCGCCCGCGCCGGCACGGTGGTCTCGCCGCGCGCGTGCCGGACCGTGCGGGCGCCGCCGGAGCCGGACGAGCCGAAGCCGGACGGACCGGGGCCGGACGCCGAGGAGCCCGACCCGCACGCGGCGAGCGCGAGGCCCGGGGCGAGTCCGACGGCGAGACCGAGAGCGGCACGGCGGCTGAACGGTCGGGTCATCGGTGCTACCTCCAACGTCCGGGCAGGGCGCGGGAATCCCTGCCCGCACAGCGGCCCGGCTACGCCTCGGAACCGTTCTCCCGTCGCTGGCGCAGGAGTTCGACGTACTCGACGTGCACCCGGCGGTCCATCGCGAGGGTGAACTGGGCGTCCGCGACCGTGCGCGCCAGCGGCCGCACCCGCAGGATGCGCTCGGTGAGCCGGGCCGCCTCGCCGGGCGGCAGTGGGGTGTCGGTGGTCAGCGCGCTGAGCAGGTGCTCGCTGACCACCTCGATGAAGATCTCGGCGATGGCGTCCACGTGTTCCTGGGTGCGCCGGCTGGCCTCCAGCACCGCCGAGAGCGGCACCCCCTCCGCCACCAGCTCCGTGGTGGCGTCCATCAGCCGACGGCTGACGTGGGTGATGCCGTCCTCCTCGACGGTGATGTAGCCCTGGGCGATCGACTCGGCGGTGTTCTCCTCGGTGAGCTGGTCGCCGAAGGCGGTCTTCAGCTCGTCCCAGTCCAGGCGCACCGGTGTCTCGTCGGACCACGGCGCGACGATCGCCGCCTCCAGCCCGATCAGCTCGGCGACGTCCCTCCCGCTCTCGCCGGCGCCGATCAGCTCGGCGATGCCGCCCAGGGTGTGGCCGCGTTCGAGGAGTTCGCCGATCATCCGCAGCCGGGCGAGGTGCTCCTCGCCGTACCAGGCGATGCGGCCCTCCTTGCGGGGCGGCTGAAGCAGTTTGCGCTCGCGGTAGAAGCGCAGGGTGCGGGTGGTGATGCCGGCGGCCTCGGCCAGTTCCTCCACCCGGTACTCGCGTTTTCTGTCGCCCGCAGCAGCTCTGACCTTGTCCACGGCGATCAGCATAGGACCGCAGGCCCGGAAGGTTCCCCGAACCGGAGCCGTCGTGCTTCTTCCATCCGGTGTCAGCAAGGGCTACCCTGCCAATCATGCCAGTGATTACTGGCGCGATTGGCAGGGTCCCAGAGGTGAGCCCCCGGGAGGTTCCGGGGCGCAGGCCCCCGGGAGAGCGCGACGAGCACCGTCCCACCCCCCAGGAGGTTGCCGCATGGCATCCAGCAGCAAGCGCCCCCGCTCCGGCGCGTCCGCAGCGACCGACACCACCGCTGCGCAGGAGCCCGTCCCGCACGTCCGGGTGGCGGTGATCGGCTCCGGCTTCGGCGGCCTCGGCGCCGCGGTCCGGCTGCGTCGTGCCGGGATCACCGACTTCGTGGTCCTGGAGCGGGCGGACTCCGTCGGCGGCACCTGGCGCGACAACAGCTACCCCGGCTGCGCCTGCGACGTGCCCTCGCACCTCTACTCCTTCTCCTTCGCGCCCAACCCCGACTGGCCGCGCAGCTTCTCCGGCCAGCCGGACATCCGGGCCTACCTGGAGAAGGTCGCCACCGTCTTCGGCCTTCGTCCCCACCTGCGCTTCAACACCGAAGTGCTGGAAGCCCGGTGGGAGAGCGAGCAGACCCGCTGGCGGATCACCACCTCGGCCGGCCAGTGGACCGCCGACGCCATCGTCTCCGCCGCCGGACCGCTCGCCGACCCGCAGATCCCCGACCTGCCCGGACTGAGCGACTTCCCCGGCAAGGTGTTCCACTCCTCCCGCTGGGACCACGACTTCGACCTGACCGGCAAGCGCGTCGCGATGGTCGGCACCGGAGCCTCCGCTGCCCAGATCATCCCGTCGATCCAGCCCGAGGTCGGCAAGCTGACGGTCTTCCAGCGCACCCCGGCCTGGGTGCTGCCGCGCCGCGATCGCGAGATCACCCAGCTGGAGAAGTGGCTGCACGGCCGCCTGCCGGTCACCGCGAAGATCCGCCGTGGCGCCCTGTTCGCTCTCCGGGAGATCCAGGTGGACGCGTTCGTTCGCCGCCCCGGCCTGCTGCGCCTGGTCCAGCAGCTCGCCGAACGTCACATCGCGCAGGGCGTCCCCGACCCGGCGCTGCGAGCCAGGCTCACCCCGGACTACCGGATCGGCTGCAAGCGCATCCTGCTCAGCAACACCTACTACCCGGCGCTCGCGGCGGCCAACACCGAGGTCGTCTCCTCCGGTCTGCGCGAACTGCGCGGCTCCACGCTGGTCGCGTCCGACGGCAGCGAGCACGAGGTGGACGCCATCGTCTTCGGCACCGGCTTCCACGTCACCGACATGCCCATCGGCGCCAGGGTGTTCGGCGTCAACGGCACCAGCCTGGCGGAGGAGTGGAAGGACGGCATGGAGGCGCTGCGCGGCTCGACCGTGCACGGCTTCCCGAACCTCTTCTTCGTCATCGGGCCCAACACCGGCCTCGGCAACAGCTCGATGATCCTGATGATCGAGTCCCAACTGAACTACATGATCGACGCGCTGACCACCCTCGGCTCGATCGGTGCCACCGCGATGCAGCCCACCGTGCGCGCCCAGCGGCAGTGGAACCTCGAACTTCAGCACCGGATGGACCGCACCGTCTGGACCACCGGCGGCTGCCTCAGTTGGTACCTCGACCCGAACGGCAAGAACACCGTGCTCTGGCCCGGTTCCACCACCTCGTTCCGCCGGGCCACCCGCAAGGTGGACCTCGGCGAGTACGAGCTGATCATGCGGGCCGCACCGGCTGCCGCCCGCACCGTCCAGGAGGTCTCCGCGTGAATGGCGTTCACCTGCCCGAGGAGTACGAACCTCTCGTTCCGGTGGAGGAGTTGGCCGTCCGGTCGGCGGACGGCATCCGGCTGCACGTCGAGGTGCACGGCCAGCCCGGAGCGCCCACCGTGGTGCTCGCGCACGGCTGGACCTGCTCGACCGCCTTCTGGGCGCCGGTGATCCGCAGGCTCGCCGACCGCTACCGGGTGGTGGCCTACGACCAGCGCGGCCACGGGCACAGCGAGGTCCCGCCGAGCCGGGCCCGCTACTCGACCCGGGCGCTGGCCGAGGACCTGTCCGCCGTGCTCGCGCGCACCGTTCCGGCGGGCGAGCGGGCCGTGCTGGCCGGGCACAGCATGGGCGGGATGACCATCATGGCCGCCGGTGGCCGACCGGAGGTCGCCGAGCGCACCGCCGCGGCCGTCCTGATCTCCACCGGGCCCGGCGACCTGGTGGCCGAACTCACCGTCCTGCCGCCGGCCGTGCGGTCCCGGGGCCTGCGGCGCTTCCTGCACCGGCAGCTGCTGCGCTCCCGGATGCCGCTCGGGCCGGTCTCCCCGTTCAGTCGGATGGCGCTCAAGTACGCGACCATGGGGCCGAGTTCGCCCGCCGGACAGGTCGAGGCGACGGCCCGGATCGTGCACGCCTGCCCGACGGCCGTCCGCGCCAACTGGGCCGCGGTGCTGGAGCGGCTGGACGTCCATGCCGGGCTCGCCCGGCTGGCCGCGCCCACGGCGGTGGTGGTCGGCACCGACGACCGGCTGACGCCGCCGGTGCACGCCCACCGGATCGTCGCCGAACTCCAGGACTCACAGGGGTTGTTGCTGCTGCCCGGGGTCGGCCACATGTCTCCGCTGGAGCGTCCGGCGGAGGTCGCCGCCGAGATCCACCGGATGGCCTCCGCGCACCTGACGGCCGCGCCCGCGGCCTCTCCCGCGCCCGCCAGCGCCGTTCCCGCTTCCGTCGATGAGAGGACCGCCGTCGTATGAACGCCATCCCGCCGTTGTCCGCGCAGGTCGTCGTCGTCACCGGGGCCGCGCGCGGCGTCGGCGCGTCGCTGGCCCGCAAGCTCGCCCGGTGCGGGGCCGAGGTGGCCCTGCTGGGGCTGGAGCCGGAGGAGCTGAAGGCCGTTGCCGCGCAGTGCGGCCCGTCCGCGACCAGCTGGGAAGTGGACGTCACCGACCTCGACGCGCTCGAGGACACCGCCCGGCGGATCAAGGAGCACTACGGGCGGATCGACACCGTTGTCGCCAATGCCGGGATCGCCATCGGCGGGCCGCTGACCGACAGCGACCACAAGGCGTTCAGTCGGGTCATCGAGGTCAACCTGCTCGGCAGCGTGGCCACCGCGCGGGCCTTCCTGCCGGCGCTCGCCGAGAGCCGCGGGTACCTGCTCCAGATCGCCTCGCTCGCCGCGCTGACCCCCGCGCCGCTGATGAGCGCGTACTGTGCCAGCAAGTCCGGGGTGGAGGCCTTCGCCCACTCGATCCGCGCCGAGGTCGCCTACCAGGGGATCAAGGTCGGTGTCGGGTACCTGAGTTGGACCGACACGGACATGGTGCGCGGGGCCGACCAGGACGCCGTGCTGAAGCAGATGCGTTCCAGGCTGCCGTGGCCGGCGAACAAGACGTATCCACTGGAGCCCGCGGTGAACCGGATCGTCGCGGGGATCGCCCGCCGGTCCGCCCACGTCTACGCGCAGGCCTGGCTGCGCGGGATGCAGCCGGTCCGCTGGCTGCTGCCGAGCCTGATCGCGGTGGTCGGCTCCCGGGACGTGGCCCGGGTCGCCCCTCAGCTCGCCGCCACCGCCGCGAGCCGCCTGCGCGCCGTCGGCGCCGGGGGTGCGGCGGACACGGCGGTCCGGGGGAGCCGGAACGGGGCGGGTGGCTGACGGCCGGCGGCTGACGGTTGACGGGTGACGGTCGACGGATGACGGCGAACGGACGACAGATGACAGCTGACAGATTTCGAAATCTGTCAGTTGTCATCTGTTCGCCGTCCGTCGCCACCCACCCCCTGCGCGATCCCCACCAGCGTCCCCAGCGCCCGCGCCAGCACCGGCAGCGGCGGCGACGCGAGCCCGACCCGGACGGCGGAGGGCGAGCGCCGGGGATCGACGGCGAAGGCCGCCGCAGGCGTGACCGAGATCCCGGCACGCTCCGCCTCCGCGACGAAGCTCTCCGCCCGTCGGCCCGCCGGCAGCTCCCACCACAGGTAGTACGAGCACGGGTCGGACCGCAGTCGTTGTCCCGCCAGCACCTCACGCGCCAGCAGCTGCCGGGCCGTCGCATCGGCCCGCTTCGCCGCCTCCACCGCGGCCAGCGTGCCGTCCCCGATCCAGCGCACCGCCGCCTCCAGTGCGAAGCCGCTCGGCGCCCACCCGCCCGAGCGCAACGCGCCCGCCACCCGCTCGCGCAGCGCCGCCGGGGCGACCGCGAACCCGGTGGTCAGCCCCGGGGCGAGCCGCTTGGAGAGGCTGTCCACGAGTACCGTGCGCTCCGGCGCGAGCGCGGCCAGCGGCGCCGACTCGGGCCGCAGGAAGGACCAGATGGCGTCCTCGACCACCGGCAGGTCGAGTTGCCGCAGCACCGCCACGAGCCCCGCGGCCCGATCCCCCGGCAGGCTCGCACCGAGCGGGTTCTGCAGGCGCGGCTGGACGTACACCGCGCGCAGCGGTGCGGCCCGGTGGGCAGCCGCCACGGCATCCGGCAGCAGCCCGTGCTCGTCCATGGCCAGCGGTACCAGCACGATGCCCAGCCGCTCCGCCACCGCCTTGACCACCGGATAGGTCAGCTCCTCCACGCCCAGCCGCTGGCCGGTCGGCACCAGTGCCGACAGAGCCCCGGCGATGGCCTGCCGCCCGTTGCCGGCGAACAGCAGTTCGTCCGCCCCGACCTCCCAGGAGCCGGCCGACACCAGGCCCGCGAACGCCCGCCGGGCCGCGCCCGTCCCGGCCGCGCCGACCGGCCGCAGCGCGTCGCCCAGCGCGTCCGGTCGCAGCAGCGGCGCCAGTCCGCCCGCCAGCAGCTCGGCCTGCCCGGGGACGGAGGGGTAGTTGAGTTCCAGGTCGATGAGGGCGGTGGCCGGCTCCGCGAGTGCCACCCGGGCGCCGTCCGGTGCGCGCCCGGCCCGGACGAAGGTCCCGCGTCCGACCTCCCCGACGGTCAGCCCGCGCCGGGCCAGTTCCCGGTAGACCCGTCCCGCCGTCGAGTTGGCGATTCCCCGGCTGCGGGCGAACGCGCGCTGGGTGGGCAGCTGCCGGCCGGGCCGCAGCCGCCCGTCTGCGATCTCGGCAGCGACCTGGTCGGCGATCAGTCGGTAGTCGTCCATCGGCGGTCGGCCCTCCAGAGGTCCCGCACAGCGGCCCGCGCACATTGCACCGAGTGCAAAGTCATCATTGCATCGACCTGATTGCCCGCCCTAGCCTCCTCGCATGGACGCGTTGACCTCCGCCGTGGACGGCCAGGCCGTGCTCGGGATCGCCGCCGTGGCCCTGGGTATGGTGCTGTCGCCCGGGCCCAACATGATCTACCTGGTTTCGCGTTCGATCGCGCAGGGCCGCCGCGCCGGGCTGGTCTCGCTGGTCGGGGTCGCGGCCGGCTTCCTGGTCTACCTGGTCGCGGTGACGGCGGGGGTGGCCGCTGTGTTCTCGGTGGTGCCCGCCCTCTACACCGCGATCAAGCTGGCCGGCGCCGGATACCTGCTCTGGCTGGCCTGGAAGGCGGTCAAGCCGGGCGGAACGGCGGTCTTCGCCCCGCAGCAGCTGCCGCCGGACCCGCCGCGCCGACTGTTCGCGATGGGCTTCCTGACCTGCCTGCTCAACCCCAAGATCGCCATCATGTACATCTCGCTGCTGCCCCAGTTCGTGGCTCCGGAACGCGGTCACGTCGCCGTGCAGAGCCTGTTGCTGGGCCTGATCCAGATCGTGATCGCGATCACCGTCAACGGCCTGATCGCGGTGAGCGCGGGCAGCATCGCGGCCTTCCTCAACCGTCGCCCCGGCTGGCTGCGGATCCAGCGCTACGTGATGGGCACCGTCCTCGCCGGCCTCGCGGTGCACATCGCCGCCGATCGCGCCAAGGCCGTCGCCGTCTAGGCCGTACGCCTGGCCACCCGCGGCAGGTCGTATGCGCCGCCGTCCTGAGCTGGGGCGTTCCCGTGGGTGTGGGCTCGGCTGCGGGGAGTCGGTACGGTCGGGGGCATGACCACAGCCTTGATCACCGGCGCGACCGCCGGCATCGGAGCCGCCTTCGCCCGCCGGCTCGCCCGCAGCGGCTACCAGCTCGTCCTGGTGGCCCGGGACACCGAGCGCCTGGAGCGCGCCGCCGCCGACCTGCACGGCAGGTACGGCATCGAGGCGGAGGTGCTGGCCGCCGACCTCGCGACCGACGAGGGCATCGGGGCCGTGGAGGCGCGGCTCGCCGACTCCGCCCGACCGGTGGACCTGCTGGTCAACAACGCCGGCTTCGGCAACAAGGGCGCCTTCGGGGCCGTCCCGCTCCAGGACGAGCTCGCCATGCTGAAGGTGCACATCGAGGCGATCCTGCGGCTGACCACGGCCGCCCTGCCCGGAATGCGGGAGCGTGGCCGCGGCGCGATCGTCAACGTGGCCTCGGTGGCGGCCTTCCTGCCGCGCGGCACGTACGGTGCGAGCAAGGCCTGGGTGGTCAGCTTCACGCAGGGTGTGCTGCGCGACCTCGGCGGTACGGGCGTTCGGATGATGGCGCTGTGCCCGGGCTTCACCCGGACGGAGTTCCACCAGCGGGCCGGCATGGGCACCGGCAACATCCCGTCCTGGTCCTGGCTCTCCGCGGAGCGGGTGGTGGACGAGGCGATGCGCGACCTGGCCCGCGGCCGGTCCGTGTCCGTGCCGGGCAAGCGGTACAAGGCTGCCGTGGCCATCGCCCGGGTGCTGCCCTCGGGCAAGCTGGGCGGGCTCTCCTCGAAGGCGGCGCGCACCTACCGGGCCAACTGACGGTCGGGCGGTCGGGCGGTCGGGCGGTCGGGCGCCGGGCGTCCGGCCCGGCCCGGCGCGGGGGCGGATCGGCTCCGGTGCGGACGCCGAGGAATAGAGCAACCCTCACTATTAGCTTGTCTAACTATGAGCTATCCTCGCTATGCTGAGTCGCGCTTGACCGTCCGCCCGACCGTCCCATCCAGGGAGGCCCGTCCTTGAGGCCCACCGCCATCGACTGGACCCCGCCCGAACGCGCCGAGGGCGAACCCCTCCCGCCGGCCGAGTGGCGCCGCATCCTCGGGCTCTTCCG
Source organism: Kitasatospora sp. NPDC101235 (assembly GCF_044767505.1). Classification (NCBI taxonomy): domain Bacteria; kingdom Bacillati; phylum Actinomycetota; class Actinomycetes; order Kitasatosporales; family Streptomycetaceae; genus Kitasatospora; species Kitasatospora sp. NPDC101235. The sequence goes on along the minus strand of NZ_JBIWNZ010000011.1, from coordinate 154,059 downwards.
CCCGTACCGGGGCCGCCTGACCGTTGTCGGGTTGCTGGTCGCCGCCTCCGCCGTGGTCTCGGTCGTCTCGCCGTTCCTGCTCAAGGCCGTCCTGGACACCGCCATCCCGCAGGGCCGCACCGGGCTGCTCAGCCTGCTCGCGCTCGGGATGATCCTGACCGCCGTGGTGAACAGCATCTTCAACGTCCTCCAGACGCTGATCTCCACCACCGTCGGCCAGCGCGTGATGCACGACCTGCGCACCGCCGTCTACGGCCACCTCCAGCGGCAGTCGCTGGCCTTCTTCACCCGCACCCGCACCGGTGAGGTGCAGTCCCGGATCGCCAACGACATCGGCGGCATGCAGTCCACGGTGACCTCCACCGCGACCAGCCTGGTCTCCAACCTGACCGCGGTGGTCGCCTCCGTCGTCGCCATGGCCGCCCTCGACTGGCGGCTGACCATCGTCTCGCTGCTGCTGCTCCCGCTGTTCGTCTGGATCAGCCGCCGGGTCGGCCGGGAGCGCAAGAAGATCACCACCGAGCGGCAGAAGCAGCTGGCCGCGATGAGCGCGGCGGTCCAGGAGTCGCTCTCGGTCAGCGGCATTCTGCTCGGCCGCACCATGGGCCGCTCCGGCTCGCTCGCCCGCGAGTTCACCGAGCAGTCCGACCAGCTCGCCGACCTGGAGGTGCGGTCCAGCATGGCCGGGCGCTGGCGGATGAACACCATCCAGATCGTGATGGCCGCGATGCCCGCGCTGATCTACTGGGCGGCCGGGCTGACCTCCGCCGCCGGCGCGCCGATCGTCTCGGTCGGCACCCTGGTCGCCTTCGTCACCCTCCAGCAGGGCCTCTTCCGCCCGACGGTCAGCCTGCTCTCCACCGGTGTGGACGTGCAGACCTCGCTCGCGCTCTTCCAGCGCATCTTCGAGTACCTCGACCTGCCGGTGGAGATCGACGAGCCGGCCGACCCGGTCACCCTGACCGACATCCGCGGCGAGGTCCGTTTCAAGGGCGTCGACTTCCGCTACGACCCGGCGCAGGAGCGCCCGACCCTGGCCGGCGTCGACCTCGAGGTCCCGGCCGGGAGCTCACTGGCCGTGGTCGGCGAGACGGGCTCCGGCAAGACCACCCTCAGCTACCTCGTCCCGCGGCTGTACGACGTCACCGGCGGACGGGTCACCCTGGACGGCGTGGACGTGCGCGAACTGTCCTTCGACACCCTGGCCCGCGCGGTCGGCGTGGTCTCCCAGGAGACCTACCTCTTCCACGCCTCGGTCGCCGAGAACCTGCGCTTCGCCAAGCCCGGCGCCAGCGACGCCGAACTGGTCGAGGCCGCCCGGGCCGCGCAGATCCACGACGCCATCGCCGCGCTCCCGGACGGCTACGACACCCTGGTCGGCGAGCGTGGCTACCGCTTCTCCGGCGGCGAGAAGCAGCGCCTCGCACTCGCCCGGACGATCCTGCGCAACCCGCCGGTGCTCATCCTCGACGAGGCCACCAGTGCGCTCGACAACCGCACCGAGCGCGCCGTCCAGCAGGCCGTGGACGCCCTGGCCGCCGGCCGCACCACGATCACCATCGCGCACCGGCTCTCCACCGTCCGGGCCGCCGACCAGATCGCCGTCCTGGACCACGGCGAGGTGGTCGAACTCGGCACCCACGAGGAGCTGGTGGCGCTGGACGGCCGGTACGCGGCGCTGCTGCGCCGGGAGGTGCCGGAGGTCGTCGGTCAGCCGGAACCGGCCGGGCTCGGGCACGTGTGACGGGCCGGGGCACGGTCGTCCGGTGCGCTCACGGCGCCCGCGCCACATTGCGGTCGCGCCCATCGTGCCCGCGCCCATAGTGCCCGCGCCCATCGCGGTCGTGACCATCGCGGTCGTGACCGCGCACAGGGCGGCCGCGCGGCGACGGAGCGGCGGTCAGGCCGCCTTCGGGACCTCGTTGTAGCTCTCCGCGACCTCCTGGCCGGAGAGCCGCTGGATGGCGGCCATCACCTCGTCGGTCACCTGCCGACGGGCCTTCAGCGAGCGGGCCTGCCCGTGCAGCTCGTCGAAGTGCAGGGGCTCGCCGAAGCGGACCGTCACCTTCTTCAGCCGCGGCACGCGCTTGCCCACCGGCAGGATCTGCTCCGGGCCCTCCAGCGCCACCGGGACCACCGGCACGCCCGCGGTCAGCGCGAGCCAGGCGACGCCCGTCTTGCCCCGGTAGAGCCGGCCGTCCAGCGAGCGGGTGCCCTCGGGGTAGATACCGAAGGCCTTGCCGTCCTCCAGGATCTCCAGCGCCGACTCCAGCGAGGCCTGAGCGGAACGGTAGGTGCCGCGTTCGACCGGCACCGCGCCGATCGCCTCGAAGAAGCCCTTGGAGAGCCGGCCCTTGAGCCCGGTGCCGGTGAAGTACTCGGCCTTGGCGAGGAAGTGGACCCGGCGCGGGGCGGTCAGCGGGATCACCACGCTGTCGATGAAGGACAGGTGGTTGCTGGCCAGGATCACCCCGCCCTTGCGCGGCACGTTCTCGATTCCCTCGATGACCGGCCGCCAGATCCCCCGCGAGACCGGTTTCAGCACCAACTTGGTGACGAGGTCGAGCACGATTCCCTCCCAGGATGAACGACCGCCCGGGAGGAGCCCGGGCCCGCAATCAGATCCGCAGACTACGGCACCCACCCCCGCGCCCGTCCACTCCCGGCGACCGTGGCGCGCGCCACGGCCGGGTAGGGTACGGCCGTCCGAACCGAGCAACACCCCGCAGTACCCAGGAGGGCACGATGGAGACCACCGAGGCGATCAAGGCCTTTTTCGACCGCTTCGACAAGGACGGCGACGGCAAGATCACGGCGGCCGAGTACGCCCTGGCCGCCAACGAGATGGGCGACCACGACGTCACCCTCTCGATGGCCGAGGCGCTGATCCACAGCATGGACACCAACCACGACGGCGTCCTGACCTTCGAGGAGTTCCTGGCCGCCCGCCAGCGCTGAGCCCGCGCAGACGGGGCCGGTCGCCGTACCGGCGGCACCGGCCCCGTCCGGAGGTCCGCCTCGGGGCGGGGCTCCGTACCTGTCCGGGGCCCTGCTGTGGTGCGGGGGGCTGCTGCAGCGCGGGTCCTACCGCTTCTCCACCGGGAACACCCGGCGCACCACCCGCTCCGCCGCCCCGCCGTCGTCCCAGACGCAGAACTTCTCCCGGAACCGCGCCCGCGCCGCCGGCTCGGGGTCGCCCGCCAGCAGCGCCCGCGCCAGCCCGTCCGCGTCCACCGTGACCGCGCCCGGCGGCTCCGCGAACAGGTCGAAGTAGACGCCGCGTTCCCGCTGGTACTCCTCCCAGTCCGGGGCGAAGATCACCACCGGCCGGTCCAGCACCGCGTAGTCGAACATCATCGACGAGTAGTCCGTCACCAGCGCGTCCGCCGCGAGGTAGAGGTCCTCGACGGTCGGGTGCGCCGAGACGTCCACGATCCGCGCCGATTCCGCACCGGCCCCCGTCAGGTCGCCCGGGCCGTCGGTGTGGAAGTAGTGGGTGCGCACCAGCAGCGTGAAGTCCGGGCCCAGCTGCCGGGCCAGCGCGGCCACGTCCAGCAGCGGCACGTAGCCGCCCTTGCTGCCGCGATGGGTCGGCGCGTACAGCACCGCCCGGGTGCCCGGCTGCAGCCCGAGCTGCTCTCGCATCGCCCGGACCTCGTCCGAAGTGGCGTTCGCCAGCCGGTCGTTGCGCGGGTAGCCGGTGTCCAGCATCTCGTACCGGCCGGGGAAGGCGCGGGCGAAGTGCCCGCTGGTGTGCGGGTTGGGGGAGACCAGGAAGTCCCAGCGGTCCACGGCCTCCTGGAGCAGCTCGAAGTCCATCCCCTCGGCCGCCGCCGGGTGGTCGCGCAGGTCCATGCCCATCGCCTTGAGCGGGGTGCCGTGCTGGGTCTGGACGTGCACCGTGCCCGGCCGCTTCGTCATGGTGCGGGGGAAGTTGACGTTGTTGACGAAGTACTTGGCGGTCGCCATCACCTTGAGGTAGGCGGGGGTGTTGACGATCACGTACGGCACCCCGGGCGGCAGCGTGGCGGCCTGGGCGCGGTTCTCCACCACCCACACGCCCCGGATCCGCGGGGCGAGCTCCTTGGCCTTCTCGTAGATCGCCGCGGGGCTGCACGCGTAACCCCGGTGCCAGTACGCGGCGTAGACCGCGAGGTTCGGGTCCAGCGGCAGTCGGCGGAACGCGTTGTACGCGGTGAACCGGGCGCCGCTGCGCATTCCCTTCTTCACCGCCGGTGCCACCGCCCGTGCCCCGCGCTTGAGTTCGCGCGGCAGCCGGCCGGTGCGGCGCAGCTCCGCGTACGCGATCCGGGCGCCGCGGGCGGCCAGCCGGTACTGCACGCCGCGCACCCCGCCGGGGAAGCGGTACCCGGCCGGGCGGTGGCGGTCGAAGTACCGGGCGATCCGCTGGAAGAAGTCCCTGCGCAGGTCGGTGGGGACCAGACCGGGGGTGTCGTAGACGTTCAGCGCCTGGCGGACGGTCCGGTCGAAGACCAGGGTGCGCAGCGACTCCGGGACGGGCCGGCCGGGGCGGTCAGGGCGGTCCAGGAAGGCGAAGATCGCGTCGTACTGGGCGAACACGTCGGCGTGCTTGGGGGAGGCGGTGGCCGTGATCGCGCCTTCCCGGCCGCGCCGGTAGAAGTAGCAGGGACGGTCGAGGTAGCGCAGCCGCTCGGCGGCCAGCAGCGCCGGGTAGGTGACCGAGATGTCCTCGTAGTAGCCGCGGCCGAAGGAGACGCCGAGGCCGTCCAGGAACTCGCGGCGGAACAGCTTGTTCCACACCGACATCACCGTCTGGAACAGCGCCGGGTGCTCGGCCAGGGTGCAGCCGTCGACCAGCGGGGAGCCGATCAGCACGTGGCGCCAGGGGTTCGGCTCCGTCCCGCCGTCCGGGTAGACGTGGGTGAAGCCGGTGACCAGCACGTCGGCGGGGGTCTCCCGGCGGCGCTCCTGCGCCAGCTCGTCCAGCAGTATGCCGACCGTGCCCTCGGGCACCCAGTCGTCGCTGTCCACGAACCAGACGTACTGGCCGCGGGCCTGCGGCAGGGCGGCGGTGCGGGCGCCGCCGAGGCCCTGGTTCTCGGTGAGGTGCAGCACCCGCAGGCGACTGTCTCGGGCCGCGTAGGCGTCCAGGATCGCGCCGGAGCCGTCGGGGGAGAGGTCGTCGACCGCGATCACCTCGAAGCGGGTCTCCGCGGCGGGGGTGTCGCCGAGGATCGAGTCGAGGCAGCGCGGAAGGTACCGCTCCACGCCGTGGACCGGGAGCACGATGCTGAGGAGGAGGGACACGCTGGCCGAGTGTACCGATCCACCGGGTGCGACCTGCGCGGACGTCCGGTACGGGGCCCCGGGGGCGGTTGCGGCGGGGCGGCGGCGGCCGGGGCCCGGGCGGAGCGTCCGGGCGCGGGGGCCGGGCGGGGGCTGGCCAGGGCGTGTGTGAGGGCCCCGGAACCGCCGGTGCCGGGCCCCTCGCGGGGCGGCACCGGCAGTCAGGTGGCGGTCCGGCCGACCCTCTACGGCCGACCGCCGGTCCGGGCACCGCGCGAGCCTGGCCACCGCAGCGTCGAGGCGGCCGGGCAGTGGCTCGCGGGAGCCGGAGTTCTTCATCACTCGAACACGCGCTTGAGTGCGGTGCGGGCACTGGCGCGTGCATCAGATATTGCTTGGAGGATCGACGGGAGTCAATCCCGCGAATGTGTTCACTTCCTGAAATCGGGGCGTTCGCGGTGCCGGTGGCGTCCCCGTTCGGACGGGTCCTGTCCGGCGGACGCCTTGGTGATCGCTTTGTCGATGTGACGGCTGTCCCCTATATGGAGACGCGGGCGGGATACGGGCGGATACGGGCGGGACGCGGGCGGACGCGGGTGGGGTGCGGGGCGGGGTGCCGCCGGGGCGCTGCGGCGCGCCGGGCGCGTGTCGTGCACGCGGTTGCCGCACCCGCGACCGCCGGTCCTGGTGACGGACGGCCGGTCGTGCACCATCATTGATGCCTAGTCGTGACCGGCCCGGTCGGCCCCTGGTGCTTCGTCAGTTGACGCCGCACGATACGGTGGCACAACACCAAGGACGGTTGCGCGAAGGCCGTCCGTCACGGATAGTCTTCGCCTCACGGCCCTGGCGCCTCGTAGGGGTGGGAAAACTGATGGAACACATGCAAGTGCGGACTCGGCCCCGCGTGCCGGCGATCCAGTGCGGTGTCGGCACGACCGGCCGCCGGATCGAGCGACACCTGGCCGTGCTCGGCGCGCCCGCACTCCCGGCGGTGGACACCGCCGAGGCGCTCGGGTTGATAAGGGAACTCACGCCGCGCGGCGCCGAGGCCCCGACGATCCGCCGTCGTCACACCAGGATCTCGCTGCTGACGCCGCTGCGCCGGCTGCGGCGGAGCCTCTTCGGCGGGCGCGGCTAGTCCGGCCGGCGCGGCACGGGTCCCTCCCCGCCGCCCGGCCGGGAACCGACCCGGTGGACCATCCGGCCCGCCGGGTCTTCGGTGTGTCCGGGCGGTGTCCGGCCGGGCGGCCCGGATGGCCGGGGCGCTGTGGTCTGAACCTTTCACCTTATGCGAGTTTGCCTCCCCGGCAAGGCGAGTCGGCGAGGGAGTACGCCCGGCCCGCTGACCTGGGACAGGATGGCGCCATGGCGGACAACAACCACTCCACCCAGGCCGGATCGTTCCCGGCCACCACCTTCCAGAGCGCCACCCTCGAGATCACCACCGGCAGCCGCGAGGTCGCGCTCGACATCACCGACCGCTGCGCAGCGTTCCTCGACGAACGGGCCGCCGGGCGTGACGGCCTGCTCAACGTCTTCGTGCCGCACGCCACCGCGGGGATCGCGGTACTGGAGACCGGCTCCGGCAGCGACGACGACTTCCTCGCCACCCTGCGCGACCTGCTCCCGGGCGACGACCGCTGGCGTCACCGGCACGGCAGCCCCGGCCACGGCCGGGACCACGTGGTGCCCGGCCTGGTCGCCCCGCACGCCACCCTGCCGGTGCTCGGCGGCCAACTGGCGCTCGGCGTCTGGCAGTCGGTGGTGCTGATCGACACCAACGGGGACAATCCGCGCCGGACCGTCCGGCTGTCCTTCCTCGGCTGACGCTCAAGGGCGTGCGCGGGGCCGGACGCGAGGCCCGGGCACGGCACGGCCCGGCGGCGGGCAGCCTGGTGAGCGGACCCAGCGGCCCTCGGCGGGCTCGGTGGACTCAGCGGAGTCAGCGGAGTCAGCGGAGTCAGCGGACGTGCGCGGCCACCGCGGCGAGGTAGCGCTCGATCGCCAGGTGCTGGCAGAGCAGCGCCACCGGACGGCCCAGCCTGGCGTACCAGGCGGACAACCGGGAGAACGCGGTGACCTCGAACCACACCTCGCCGTCGGCGTCCATCGACACCAGGAACGCCTCCTCGCCGCACTCCGGATGTCCGGGGAGGGTTCCGTAGCCGAACCCGATCCGGCCCGGCTCGTCCACCGTCCACACCACCCGGCAGGGGATCACCAGCCGTGGCCACCGGCCCCCCGGCAGGTTCAGTCGCAGCAGCACCGTCCCGCCGTCCCTGGCCGGGCCGGCCGGGTACACCGCGAAGCCGGTGCCCAACTGGCTGCCCCAGCCGAGCACGTAGCGGCCGGCCCGCTCCAGTACGTCCGGTCCGTGCCCCAGGTGTACCCGCCGACGCAGGTGGGCGTAGCCGTCCGGCAGTCGCCCGCCCCCGCCCCGGGTGGCGCCCACCTCGGGGTACGACGGGGTGGTGGCGTGGGCGGCGAGCAGGCGTCGGTGCAGGTCGGTGGACATGCCGGTCACGGTAGCCGCCGGGCGTGAGGGGGCGACGGGAGGGGGCGGCTGCGGGGCGGGGAGGCGGTTCTCGGTGCGGCGCGGCGGGTCGCGGTGGGCCGCGACGGACGGGTTTCAGCGGACGGACTTCGGCGAACAGATTTCAGATGACGGATTACAGCGAACGTTTTCTGAAATCTGTTCGCTGACATTTGTCCGCCGGGCTGGGTCCGGGCCGGAACGTGTTGCAGCAGAGCGGGGGTGCGGAGTAGGAAGGCGGCATGAGCGACACCGGTACGAACCAGGAAACGGGCGTCTGCGAACTCGGGCCCGACAGCGCAGCGGAGGCGGCGCTGCGGCACGACCCGGAGGCGACCGGGCCGCGCGCCGACTGCGTACTGTGCGGCGAGCCGACCGATCTGCCCGCCGACCAGCCGGGCAGCACCCTCTGCCCGGTGTGCGCCTGGCAGCAGGCACAGCGGATCGCCTGCTCAGGCTGACCCAGGGCTGATCCCGCACCGATCCCGGACTGATCCCCGCCCCGATCAGGCCGACCGGCCCTACGCGTCCTCCCGCCCGGCCAGCGCCAGGGTCGAGCCGTGCCGCCCCTTGCGGACCAGCAGCTGGGCGGGGATGCGGCTGCGAAGGTCGGCCACGTGGCTGACGATGCCGACCGCGCGGTCCCGCTCGCGCAGGCCGTCCAGGACGTCCATGACCTCCTCCAGGGCGTGCTCGTCGAGGGTGCCGAAGCCCTCGTCGATGAAGAGGGTGTCCAGCGGCATGCCGCCCGCCTCGTCGGTGACCACGTCGGCCAGGCCCAGGGCGAGGGAGAGCGAAGCGAAGAAGCTCTCGCCGCCGGAGAGGGTCGCGGTGTCCCGCTCGGTGCCCGTCCAGGCGTCGACCACCCGCAGGGCCAGGCCCGAGCGCTTGGTGCCGGTGCCCCGGCCGTCGCTGTGCACCAGCGTGTAGCGCCCGCCGGACATCCGGACCAGCCGGTCGCTGGCCGCCGCCGCGACCTGCTCCAGCCGGGCCGCCAGGACGTACGACTCCAGGCGCATCCGCAGCCTGTTCTCGGCGGAGGTGCCGGCCGCGAGCGCGGCGAGCCGGTTGATCCGCCCGTACCGGTCCAGTGCCGGAGCCAGTTCGGCGGCGAGCCCGGCCAGCTGCCGTCCGATCGCGGTCAGTGCCTCGCAGCGCTCGCGGGCCGCCGCACGGGCGGCATGCGCCCGGCCGAACCGGTCGGTGGCGGCGCCGAGCTCGGCCGCGACGGCGGGCAGGTCCACCGGCGGACGGCCCGCGGCCTCGGCCAGCTCCGGCAGCGCCAGCTCGCGGCGGACAGCGGCGGTCTCCGCGCCGTGCTGCTCCAGCCGGGCCTCCAGCCGCTCGCGCTCCTCGCGCGGCAGCAGCACCGCCAGCGCTGCCTCGGCGTCCGGGAAGCCCGCCGCGGCGGCGGCCTTGCCCAGTTCGTCCTCGGTCTCGCCGAGCCGGGCCGCCGCCTCCGCGTGCGCCCGGGCGGCGGTGGCCGCCGCAGCGACCGCCTCGGTGAGCCGGGTGAGGGCCGCGGACCGGTCGGCGACCGAGGCCGCCTCGCCCCGGGCGGCCGCCACCCGGGCGGCCAGCGTCCGCTGCTCGGTGCCGAGCGTCAGCAGCCGGTCGGAGAGGACGGCGGCGCGCTCCTTGGCCTCGTGCAGCTCTTCCACCCGGCGGGCCCGGTCCTGCGACAGCCGGGTGATCTCCTGCTCGACCCGGCCGAGCGCCTCCGCCGCGTGCCGCGCCTCGCGGTGCTCGCGTTCCAGCCCGGCGAGGGCCTGCGCGAGCGCTTGCGTACCGTCCGGCCCGGCCGCGCCGGCGGCGGTGGCCTCGCGCACCCGCAGCGCGGTGAGTGCCTGGTCGGCCTCCGTCCAGACCTGCTCGGCCGCGGCCTGAGCCCGGCGCGCCCGTTCCTCGTCCTCGGCGCCGACCCGGCTGCCGGGCGCGGCCTCGGCGGGCGCCGGGTGCTCGGGCGAGCCGCAGACCCGGCAGGCCTCGCCCGCGAGCAGCTGCTCGGCCAGTTCGGCGGCCATGCCGCTCAGCCGGCGGTCCCGCAGGTCCAGGCTGTGCTCGCGGGCGTCCAGCGCGGCGGTGCGCAGGGCAACCACCCGGGGCTTGGCCGCGGCGATCTCGGCGCGCAGGCCGTCGCGCTCCCGGGCTGCGCCCAGGCGGGCGGTCAACTCGGTGCGCTGCCCGTCCAGTTGCTCGACCCGGGCGGTCGCCGAGCGGGCCTCGGTGTGCTGCTGCTCCAGGCGGCTCAGCTCGCCCTCGAACTCGGCGAGCCAGTCCTCGGCCTCCTCGGCCAGCTCCTCGGCGGCGCGCCGGTCGTCCGTCAGGGAGCGCTGTTCGTGGGTGAGTTCGGCGCAGCGCCGCTCCTCCGTCCGGGCCGCCTCCAGCCGGACCACCTCGGCCCGCAGCCGAAGGTCGGCCTCGGCCAGCTCGGCGGCGTCCGCCCCGGCGAGCGCCCGGCCCTCGCCGCCGGAGGCGGCCAGCGCCTCGCGGTGCCGGCGCTCCGCCTGCTGCGCGCGCCGGAGCGCCTCGGCCGCGCTCTCCCGCAGCCGCAGCGCCGACTCCACCCCGACGGCCTTCTGCGCCGCGGCCAGCCGCCGCCGGTCCGCGGCCGCAGCGGGCTCGAAGCCGGCCAGTCGCTCCGCCCGGTCCAGCGCCTCGCGGTGCCGGCGCTGGCGACCGGACAGGTCCTCGGCGGCCTCGCGGTGCTCCTGGGCGGCGCGCTGGGCCGCCTCGGCGCTCGCGAGGGCGGCCTCGGCGACGGCGAGCTGCTCGGCCGCGCCGCTGCGCAGGACCGCCGCCCAGCCGAGCACCCCGGCGGTCAGACCGGCGTCGTCGTCCTCGGCGGGCACCCAGCCCGCAGCGGGTTCGGCGCCCGGACCGGCCGCCTGCTCGGCCTTGCTGGCGAGGTCCCGCAGCCGGCGCCGGCCGGCCTGGACGGCGGCCTCCTGGCCGCGGCGCTGCTCGGCCAGCCAGGCCTCCACGTGCTGGAACCGCTCGGTGTCGAACAGCCGCCGCAGCAGCTTGCCGCGCTCCTCCGAGTCGGCCTTGAGGAAACGGGCGAAGTCGCCCTGCGGAAGCAGCACCACCTGGCAGAACTGCTCCCGGTTCATGCCGATCAGCCGGTGGATCTCCTCACCGGCCTCCTGGTGTGACTTGCTGAGCCCCCGCCAGCCGGGCGTGCCGTCGCCGGCGTCGGCGGCCCACTCGCGCAGCAGGGTCTGCGCCCGCTCGACCGTGGTGCCGGTGCCGACCTTCTTCGGCCGGCGCTGCTCCGGCAGCCGGGTGATCTGGAGCCGCCGCCCGCCGAGGGTCAGTTCGAGCTCCACCGACGTCAGCTGCTTCGGGTCGGCGTGGTCGCTGCGCAGCCGGTTGGCCCGGCGCGCGCCCGGCGTCTCGCCGTACAGGGCGAAGCAGACCGCGTCCAGCACACTGGTCTTGCCCGCGCCCGTCGCGCCGCGGAGCAGGAACAGCCCGCCGGCGGCGAGCGCGTCGAAGTCCACCGTCTCGCTGCCCGCGAACGGGCCGAAGGCGGTGACGGTGAGCCGGTGCAGCCTCATCGGGGCAGGTCCGCCTTCCGGTCGGTGGTCTCCCGGACGCGCTCGAAGCCCTCGCGCAACCAGCCGAGCTCGTCCGGCTCCGGCTCGGCACCGGGGCGCACGTGCCGCAGGAAGCCCTCCGCGATCTCCAGGTCCCCGCGGCCGCTGACCCGGGCCGCGTAGGACTGCGAGGGTCCGGCGTCGCTCCGCTCGGGGTCGAACAGCAGCTGGAGGGTGTGCGGGAAGCGGCGGCGCAACCGCTCCATCGGCTCGCTCGGCCGGGCCGCGTCGGTGAGCGTGGCCTGCACCCAGGACTGCTCGTGCCCGGCGTACTTCTCCTCGGTGAGCAGCGCGTCGAGGGTGCCGCGCAGCGTCGCCAGCCGGCGCGGCTCGGGGCAGGGGACGCGCTCGGCCGTCACCGAGCCGTCGGCGGCCAGGTCGACCAGCCACATGGTCTTGCGCTGGTTCGCCTCGGAGAAGGAGTAGGCGAGCGGGGAGCCGCTGTAGCGCAGGTGCGGGGCGAGCGTCTGGCAACCGTGCAGGTGGCCGAGCGCGGCGTAGTGCACTCCGTCGAAGACCGACGCGGGTACGGAGGCGACGCCGCCGACCGCGATGTCCCGCTCGCTGTCGCTCGGCGCGCCGCCGGTGACGAAGGCGTGCGCCAGCACCACCGCCCGGGTGCCGGCCGGGCGTGCCGCGAGATCCGCCCGGACCTGGTCCATCGCGGCCCCGAGCACCGCCGCGTGCCCGCCCTTCGCCAGCCCGAACCGCTCGCGCACCAGCGTCGGCTCCAGGTACGGCAGCCCGTACACCGCCACCGGGCCGTGCTCGTCCGCCAGCAGGACGGGCTCGGCGCACTCGCCCGGGTCGGTCCGCAGGTGGATGCCGGCCCGTCCGATCAGCCCCGCCCCGACCCCGAGGCGGCGGGCCGAGTCGTGGTTGCCGCTGATGAAGACCGTCGGCACTGCTAGGCCTGCCAGCCGGTGCAGCACGTCGTCGAACATGGCGACCGCTTCCAGCCCGGGCAGTGCCCGGTCGTACACGTCACCCGCGACCAGCACGGCGTCCACGCCCTCGGACCGGACCACCTCCACCAGGTGGTCCAGGAAGGCGCGCTGGGCGTCGTGCAGGCTCTCCCGGTGGAACGAGCGCCCGAGATGCCAGTCGGAGGTATGCAGCAGTCGCATGGTCCCCGACCCTAACCCGCAGCACTGACAATCCCGCCAGGCTCTGTGGAAGCAGACGCCCCAGGGGCCGCGGTGGTCCCGGCTCCGCACGACCGGGGCCTTGCCCGCCCCTTGCGGGCGATGGGCGTCGGGCTCCGTGGGGCCGGCCGACCTGCGCGGAGCCGGCGGCCGGCGCCTGTCCCTCCCCGGTTTCCGGCAGTCCGGGCCCCGGGACGCTCTGCGGCGGCGGCCAGGGGCGGCGCTGAGCCTGTTCGATTACTTGGGGTGAATTGTCAGTGGCTCTGTGTATGTTCCTTCGCGTCGGCCACTCCCAGCCGGGGTGGTCGGCGCGATCCGGTGTCGGGCGAGCGAGAAGGAGGAGCCATGGCTGCTGTGCGGGAACTGGTGTGCGGGGTGCTGGGCGCTGCGGCGGGGCGGCCGTCGCGGGGGCGTCGGCGGGTGTCGGTGCTGGCCGGGCGGAGGCCGGGTGAGGGCGCCGGCGGGGCGCCGGTCGGCGGGCCCGGAGGTGCGGTGCCGCCCGGGGGCGGACGGCCGCCGGGTGCTCGGGCGGGAGGAGGCGGTGCGCGGGCGGCCGGGCGCGGCGGGCGGGTCCGGGGCGCGCCGCCGCCCCAGCCGGTGGCGGTGGCGCTGGCCGTCGACGCCGGGGACTTCGCAGGTCTGGCGCAGTACGGGCTGTTCGGCGGGCTCGGGCACCAGGCGTACCTGCGGCGGGCCGAGGAGCAGCTGACGGCCCTGCACCGGCAGGGGCTGGAGGTGCACCTGCGGGTCCTGGAGGCGGCCGACTTCGAGGACTACTGCGAGGCGCTCGGCCTCGATCCCTGGATGCCCGCCGCCCGGGTCGCGTACGCGGGTGATCCGGAGCTGGCCGGGGAGCCCTTCGTCTACGCGGGGGAGCGGCTGGCCGAGCTGGTCCCGGTGCTGCTGGACGACCACCGGGCGCGGGTGCGGATGTCCGTGGCCTGCGCGGCCCTGCTGGGCGCCGTCGGCGACGACCCGGCCGGGCAGTTCCGGATGGCGGCCGTGATGCGGTACGTGACCTCGGTCTACCTGGCGCTGGCCGAGGGCGCGGGGGAGGGGTGCCACCTGCTGACGCTGCGCTGCCACGGGCCCGAGGACGGCGAGGAGCTCACCTCGGCGGTGGACGTCTGCGTGGAGGAGGGGCAGCTGTACCCCGCCGGGCGGGACGCCGAGGCGTTCTGCGTCACGCTCGCGGCGGGCGTCGCACTGGGCGGGGCGGGGGCGCTACTGCTGCACGGCGATCCGTCGGTGGGCGTACGGGCCGACGGCCGGACCGAAGACGGGTCCGCCCCGGCGGGCGGTCCCCCCGACTCCCCGGCCACCGAGGCCCGGCCCCGGCCGCCGGTGCGCGGCTGGGCGCTGACCGGCGGGCGGCTGCGGCCGATGACCGCGCACGAGGTGTTCGACGAGCTGGCCGACGACGCCGCGCGCGGGCTGCCCTTCCCGCCCGGGGTGGAGCCGTTGCCCGGGTTCCCGCTGCCCGGCTTCCGGGGTCACGGGGAAGGGGGTGGGCCGCTGGGGTGATCACCACGTTCACCGTCTCCGCATCCACCATGCGGCGCTGGGGGCTGTTCATCGACCGCCTGTTCGGGGAAGATTCGGAGAAGATCAACAGCAGGAGCGTGCGGTGCCCCACGCCGTCGTTCCGGCCGCTCCGCCCCGTACCGCGCCATGCAGGTCCTCCTCGCGCACCGCCGGTCCGGCGAAGCCCGACAGCGAGAGGGGGACGGATGAGCGAGCGGAGCGAGCTCGGCGCCAGGGGGTGCGCGTGGGTGAGCGCCCCCGCCGAGCGCCGCGGGGCGAGAGCATGAGCCCGATCGAGTACAGCCCGGAGATCGCCGAGCTGCTCGGGAAGGTGCGGCGGCGCCCCACGGCGGGCTGGCCGTGGCGGCCGGGCGAGCAGGTGCCGGAGGGGCTGCCGGTCAAGCAGTCCTGGGGGTGGCTGTTCGTGCCGGACGGGCGGGTGCTGACGCTGGTGAACCCGAGGGACGGGATCTGCTCACTACCCGGCGGCTCGCTGGAGCCGGAGGACGACGGGGACCCGTCGGCCGCCCTGGCCCGGGAGTCGGCGGAGGAGGCGCAGGCCTTGATCGGCCGGCCGTACTACCTCGGCTACCTCTACGACCGGGTCGGATCGGCTAACGGCGGGCACGAGTGCGCGCGGGTCCGGATGGCGGCGGCGCTGCGAGCGGTCGGTCCGAGCGCGGCCGACCCGGCCTCGGGTCGGCACTACCGGCGGCTACTGGTCGCGCCGGGCCTCGCCGTCGAACTGCTCGGCTGGGGCGCGCCCGGGCTGCGCCAGGCCCGGGCGGCTGTCGCCACCGCCGCCCGCTGGCTCGGTGTGCCCGCGGCCGCGAACGAGGCGATCGAGGAGCTGCCGGTCGAGGGCTGCACGGTCTCCCCGGGCATCGTGTACCAGGGCGCCGTGCACCACCCCGGTGGTGGCCGCCCACGCGCGCAGGGCTGACCGGGCGCGGCGCCGTACTCCCGAGCGACGCCCCGGCAGGCTGCCCCAGCACGTCGTCCTGACGGCCGGTCGCGCCTGTCGCGCGGTGCGACCGGCCGCGGCGGTGAATTCCGGCGGTGCCGTTGATGCCCCCTTTTGGCCCACCTTCCGACGTGCCTTGAGGTGCATCACCCGCCCCCCCCCTGCACCCGTTGACACTCCTTTCGAATCCGACCCGGCGATGGCCGGGCGGCAATTCCCCGGCTCGCCCTGCATGGAGTTTCCGCAAGTTGCCGGTCTACGCGCGCTGCGCTACGCGCGTCACGATGCACCCGCTCTGACCAGCGTGAAATCACGGATTGTCGGCGGCAGTTCATCTCTGAGCTATCAGACGCACCGTCAATATCATTGGCATGACTCCTTCCAGGTTCGGCTACCGCCTGGTATCACTTCTGTGACCCGCGCCACGCCGTTCCCCTGGAGGCATGATGATCCGCCCCGTCCGCGCTCTGTCCATCGCTGCCATAGCGGCAGGTCTCACCATGACGACGCTCTTCGCTGCCTCGTCCGCGAATGCGGCCGGCGTCAACTACGTGGCCCTCGGCGACTCGTACTCCTCCGGTGTCGGTGCCGGCAGTTACCTGAGCGACAGCGGCAGCTGCAAGCGCAGCACCAACGCGTACCCGTACCTGTGGAAGAACGCGCACGCGCCGTCCTCCTTCAAGTTCGTCGCCTGTTCGGGCGCCAAGACCGGCGACATCCTGAACAACCAGATCTCCGCCCTCGACGCCAGCACCACGCTGGTCAGCATCTCGGTCGGCGGCAACGACGCCGGTTTCGCCGACACCATGCAGACCTGTGTCCTCGACGGGGACCAGGAGTGCATCAACGCCGTCAACGTGGCCAAGAACTACGCCACCACCACCCTGCCCGCCCAGCTGGACAAGGTGTACTCGGCGATCAAGGCCAAGGCCCCGAACGCCCACGTCGTGGTGCTGGGTTACCCGCACATCTACAAGGTGGGCGGCAGCTGCATCTTCGGCATCGGTGACACCAAGCGCGCCGCCATCAACGGTGCCGCCGACACCCTGGACAGCGTCCTCGCCAAGCGGGCCGCCAACGCCGGCTTCGCCTTCGGCGACGTCCGCAGCATCTTCAACGAGCACGAGATCTGCGGCTCGCTGACCACCTGGCTGAACAGCACCACCCTGCCGGTCGACGAGAGCTACCACCCGAAGGCGTCCGGCCACTCCGGCGGCTACCTGCCGGTGTTCTCGGCGCTGTAAGACTGCCGCAACGGACTGCCTCCTCGCAGGACGTGCCGTGCCGCCGTCCCCTCCCGCACCTCGGGAGGGGGCGGCGGCAACGTCGTTTCAGCCGCGGCCCGGCGTGGGCCCACTCGATGCCGATCCGTTCCGCGCAGACCCGTTCCGCGCAGACCCGTTCCGCGCAGGCCCGTTCGGCGTGGATCCGTTCCGCGCAGGCCCGTTCGGCACGGGCCGGGTCGGCGGGAAGGGGATGTCGGCGAGGACGGGCAGCAGTTCCGCCTCCTCGAAGTCGAGGTGTGCCTCCAGCTCGGCGGACATCCGGTCCAGCTCCGTCCGGAGCCGCTCCGGCTCGGTGACCGCGATCCCGGCCAGCAGGGCCACCAGCTCCTCCTTGATCCGCCCGATGGCCAGGTGCTGCTCGCCGAGCCGGGCCAGGGCGTCGGCCAGCTCCGGATGACTGCGCGCGAGGGCGGGGAAGACCGCGGCGTCCTCACCGGTGTGATGATGCGTCAGCCCGTCACAGAAGGCCAGGCAGTGCTGGCGCAGCTGCAGCCCGAGTGTGGCCGGTCGGCCCGGGAGGTGGGCGTGCGCCTCCTCCCGTACGTGGCGCAGCTGCGTGCGCAGCCAGGTGTGCGACTCCAGCAGCTTGTCGGCGAGGCTGCGCGCCACCGGGGCCGGGCTGCCGGAGGGCGGGTCGGGCCGTTCCAGGACGACCACCGGCAACTCGCGGTCGGTGTGCGCCTGGTAGTCGCCATAGCCAGGGGCCTCCCGGACGGCGGCGGCGAACAGGCGCTCCCGGCGGGCGCCTTCGGCGGGCACGGCGACGGTGTCGAAGGCCTCGGTTCCGAGCTCGACCCGGACCACAGGGTGAGCGAGGAGGTTGCGGTACCACTGGGGGTGCTCCGGTGCCCCGGCGGCCGAGGCGACGACCAGGAGCAGCCCCTCCGCCCGGACGTACCCGAGCGGCACGGTGTGCGGCCGCCCGGAGCGCGCCCCGGTGGTGGTCAGCAACAGCAGGTCGCCGCCCTCGAACGGGCCGCCGACCCGGCCGCCGTTGGCGCGGAACTCCTGGATGACGTTCAGATTGAAAGACATGGGCATGCGTGTGTGGTGGATCTCCTGAGAGGAAAGGGGAGTTGCGGCCACACGCGGTGCCGGTGCCGGAGCCGGTGGTACGACTGGTCGCGCGTCCGACGGCGTTCGTCGCGGGATGCGCCTCGCGCACGCGGGCACCGCGGTGACCGCCTGGCGTCAGATCAGGGAAGCGGAGAGAGTGCTCATCGCGCATCGTCCCTTCGGAAAGGTGCTCGCTCGGCTGCCGGCCGGCCCACTGCTCAGTGGCCGACGCCGCGCTGCACGCCCCCATTAGAGCCAGGCCGCGGACGCGCTGTCAACGAGCACGACCGCCGCCCGAGGAGAGCCGGAACCGCCGTGGAACACGTGTTGGACCTCGACGACGCCGCCGCGCAGATCGCCGCCCGGGCCCCGGCGGCGCCCGCACCGAACGGCGACGCGCCGCCGCTCCCCCTGGAGGCGGCGGCGCGTCGGGTCCGGGCGGTCTCCGTCAGCGCAGGTGGTCGACCAGGCCGGCCGGCTTGAGCCCGGCGGCGTCGGCGGCGGCCAGGGCGCGCTGGAGGTCGCCTGCGAGGGTGTCGGTCCAGTGCATCAGCACGACGTCGCCCGGCTGCAGCAGGCCCGGGTGCCAGATGTTGGTGGCGCCCCAGCTGAAGTCCGCGTCGGCGGTGAGCACGGTGCGGATGCCGCAGTTGGCGGCGGCCTGCAGGGTGTCGGCGTTCCAGGCGAAGTACGGCGGGCGGAAGAAGGTCGGCGCGGTGCCGAAGAGGCGGGTCATGGCGTCACGGGCGTCGCAGATCTCGACCTGCTGCCGGTCCAGCGGGAGCTTGCTGAGGTCGGCGTGGGAGACGCTGTGGTCCTGGACCGAGGAGCCGGGCACGGCGGTGACCCGCCTGAAGAAGGCCGGATCGGCGGCGGCCGGCATCGGCAGCGGGAAGGCGGTGATCGGCAGCCGGTGGTCGGCGATGAACTGCTCCGCCTCGGGGGTGCGCTGCCAGCCGTCGTCCACAGTGAAGAAGACGACCTTGTCATTGGTCGGGACGGAGCCCGCGGCGACGGCCGGGGTGGGTGCGGGGCCGTCCACCCGGACGTCGTCCACGGAGAAGGGGCCCTGCTGGTACCAGCCGTGCACGTACAGCCGGATGGTGCGCGCGTTCGGGCCGGTGGTGAACCGGGTGCTCAGCCGCTGCCAGCCGCCCCCGGTGGTCTGCGTCCAGGCGGGGGCGACGTCCTTGCCGGTGCCGGTGGCGCCCAGGTAGACGAACTTGCCGCGCACCCACGCGGAGGCCGTGTAGGTGGTGTCGGGCTGGACCGCGACGGTCTGCGCGCACTCGCCGGTGGACTCGGCGTTCGCCGGGGTGGCGGTGAGCGCGGAGGTGCCGGCGTGCGGGGCGGTGGTGGTGACGGCCGCTTCGGCCGGGCCGCCGGTGCAGTTCCAGCCGGGGACGCTGCCCCAGTCGGCGAGGTCGGGGGAGGGCACCTCGAAGCCGGGGTTGGTGGCGAGGTTGACGATGGGGGGAGCGTCGGCGGAGGCCACCGGTGCGGCGAGACCGGTGAGCAGTGCGACCGAGGCGGCCAGCGCGGACAGGCGCGTGGACATCGACACGTGAGGACTCCAGCAGGTGGGGGCACGCCCGTGGGGAGGGTGTGAGCGGAATCGGACCGTGGGCTCTGAGCCGTGGACTCTGAGCCGCTGAGCCATGGAACTCTGAGCCGTGGAACTCCGGATCGTCGCAACAATGGACTAGACCAATGGGGTCGTCAAGGGAACGGTGGATGAACCCCGCGGCCATCACGCGGCCGTCGCGCGTGCGACACAAGGAAAAAGACGGCACATCAGGGACCAGGCGGACGGGCCCGGTTCAGGACAGGTACAGCTCCTCGATGTCCGTCGCGTAGTGGTCCGCGATCGCCGTCCGCCGCAGCTTGAGCGAGGGGGTCAACAGTCCCTGCTCCTGGCTGAACTCCCTCGGCAGCAGCCGGAAGGCGCGGATCGACTCGGCCCGTGAGACCGCGGTGTTCGCGGCCGCCACCGCACGCTGGATCTCCACGTGCAGCTCCTCGTCCGCGAGCACCGTCCACGGGTCCGGCTGCTCCCGCCCGCGGGTCCTCAACCAGTGCGCCAGCGCCGCCGGTTCGAGCGTGATCAGTGCGGCCACGTACGGGCGGTCGTCGCCCACCACCAGGCACTGGGAGACCAGCGGGTGTGCCTCGACCCGCTCCTCCAGGGCCGCCGGGGCCAGGTTCTTGCCGCTGCTGGTGACGATCAGGTCCTTCTTGCGGCCGGTGATCGTGAGGTAGCCGTCCTCGTCCAGCCGGCCCAGGTCGCCGGTCGCGAACCAGCCGTCGACCAGGGACTCGGCGGTGCACCGCGGATGGTTGAGGTAGCCGCCGAAGACCGAGCCGCCGCGCACCCACACCTCGCCGTCGTCGGCGATCGCCACCGAGGCGCCCGGCACCGGCTGCCCGACCGTGCCGAGCTTCTGCCGTCCGGGCGGGTTGGCGGTGATCGCGGCGGTGGTCTCGGTCAGCCCGTAGCCCTCGTACAGCTGGAGGCCGGCGCCGGTGAAGAACAGGCCCAGCTCGCGCCGGAGCGTGGAGCCGCCGCACATCACGCTGCGCACCCGGCCGCCGAGCACCGCCCGCAGCCTCGGGTAGACGGTCCGCTCGTACGCGAGGTGGCGCAGCCGCAGGGCCGCGCCCGGGCCGGGACCGCGGCCGAAGGCCTTCTGCTCCCGGGCGGCGGCCCAGTCGACGGCCACCTGCCGGGCCTGTTCGAAGAGTTCGCCGCGGCCGGCGTCCTCGGCGGCCCGCCGGGCCTGCTGGAAGATCTTCTCGAAGACGTACGGGACGGCGTGCAGGAAGGTCGGGCGGAAGGTTTCCAGTGCGGGCAGCAGCGCGTCGGTGGAGACCTCGGGGATGTGGCCGATCCGGAAGCCGCCCCGGATCGCCGCGATCTGCACCGCCCGCCCGTAGACGTGCGCGAGCGGCAGGAACAGCAGGGTGGCGGGGTGGCCGCCGGCGGTGTCGCGCAGGGCGTCCCCCCAGCCGGCGAGCAGGGCGTCGGCCTCGGCGGCCAGATTGGCGTGGGTGATCAGGCAGCCCTTGGGGCGGCCGGTGGTGCCCGAGGTGTAGACGACCGTGGCGATGTTCTCGGCGGCGACGCCGAGGCGCTGGCGGTGCACCAGGGAGTCGGGCACGCCGAGGCCGTCCTCGGTGATCGCGGCGACGCAGTCGCGGTCCAGCTGCCAGATGCCGGTGAGGTCGGGCAGCGCGTCACAGACCGCGCCGACCGTCATCGCGGCGTCCTCGTCCTCGACCAGGCAGGCCACCGCCTGGGTCTCGGCGAGGATCCAGCGCACCTGTTCGGCGGCGGCGGTGGGGTAGACCGGGACGGTGATCGCGCCGATCGACCAGAGTGCGTAGTCGAACAGCGTCCACTCGTAGCGGGTGCGGGACATCAGGGCGACCCGGTCGCCGTAGCGCACGCCGTGGGTGAGCAGGCCCTTGGCCAGGGCGAGCACCTGGTCCCGGAACTTCCGGGCGGTGACGTCCCGCCACTGCCCGTCCTCGGCCCGCCAGGACAGCTGGACCAGGTCGGGGGCGCGCTCGGCGGTGTCGTAGAGGGAGTCGGCGAGTCCTCCGGTGGCCTCGGGCGCTGCCGGGGCGGGGGTGGTGAACTCGCGCACGGTCCTCCCCAGTTCGGTGCCGGTAGTACGGGGTGGGCCGAAACTATCGGATCGCCCTGTCACTGCCCAGGGTTGTGGCGGTGACACGACGGGATCGGCACGGGCCCCCTCCGGTGGTGTCGCGCCCGGGGAGGAGCGAGGGAGGCGCGGGGGAGGCGCGGAGGAGGAACCACGGAGGCTGTGGGGGTCTCATGTCGACCCGTCGTTCCGGGCATGTGTGAACGATTCGGGCGCGAAACGGAGGCGAGGGCGACCGGTTTCTGACGTGTGCGGGACGAGACCGGTCAGTGGACTGCTTCGCCCCTCGAACGAGTGGTGAGGGCGTAGTAGAGTCTCGCAGACCTGTGGCCGGGAGCCCCTCCCCGACGTGTCCCCCGGCACCCTCCACGCCGCCCCCGTGCCACCCCGAACCGCCCCGACCTCGACACCGTTCCTCCACCGCCCCCGTCGCTCCCCGTCCGCGCCTGGCACTTCCCGACCGAGGACTCCATGCGTCTGCGCAGCAGCTCGATCCGCGCGAAGATCATCGCGCTGCTCCTGGTGCCCATCGTCGCGCTCACCGCCCTGTGGGCGTACGCGACGGTCGCCACCACCGGGGACGTCTGGAACCAGCTCGGGATCAGCCGTACGTACAAGGAGTTCGCGGGCCCGGTCGACCAGTACACCGGCGACCTGCAGAACGAGCGCCGCGCCGCCGTCCAGCGGCTGGCCGACCCGCGCTCGCCGGCCGCCAGGGAGGCCTACGAGCGGGCCAAGGCCGCCACCGACCGCAGCCTGGAGGCGCTGCGGCAGAAGAAGGACAGCTCCGCCGGCAAGCTCTCCGCCCCCCAGCGCGGCCGCTTCGTGCAGATCATCGCCGCCGCCGACCAGATCGGACCGCTGCGCGCCCAGGTCGGCCGCTCCGCGCTGAACTGGGAGTTCGCGCTGGACCAGTACAGCGACCTGGTCAAGCCGGTGTTCGGCTTCCGGTCCGCCTACGTCGCCCGGCAGAGCGGGCAGCTCCCGCGCCAGGGCACCATCCTGATCGAGCTGGTGCGCGCCCGCGAGTACCTGTCGCAGGAGGACGCGGCGATGGAGGGCCTGCGCACCGGCGCCACCAAGCCCACCGCCGAGCAGTACCAGGTCGCGCTGGACGCCCTGCACAACCAGCAGGCGCTGTTCACCGTCTACATCGCCGAACTCGAACCCACCGACCAGTCCGACTACATCGCGCTGCGCGGCGGCGAGGCCTGGGGCGCGCTGGCCCGCGCCGAGGCGGACTTCGTCGGTGCCGGCGGCCCCGACCGGGTGGTCCAGGCGCTCAACAGCGACTCCTGGCGGGAGACCGCCGACCGGGCGCTCGGCGACCTCGCCTCGATCAACAGCCGGATCTCCGGCGGGCTGGACGAGCGCGCGCGGTCCGCCGCGGTGGGACTGCTGTGGCGCGGCGGCATCGCCGGTGCGGTCGGCCTGGTCGCGGTCGTGCTGTCGATCATGATCTCGTTCCGGATCGGCCGTGGCCTCGCCCGCGAGCTGATCGGCCTGCGCAACGCGGCCGACGAACTGGCCGGGACCAGGCTGCCGTCCGTCATGCTGCGGCTGCGCCGCGGCGAACCGGTGGACGTGGCCACCGAGGCCCCCGAGCTGCACTTCGGGGACGCCGAGATCGGCCAGGTCGGCCAGGCGTTCAACGCGGTGCAGCGGGCCGCCGTCGAGGCCGCCGTCGAACAGGCCGAACTGCGGCGCGGGGTCTCGGCGGTGTTCGTCAACCTGGCCCGGCGCAGCCAGGTGCTGCTGCACCGCCAGCTCACCCTGCTGGACACGATGGAGCGCCGCACCGAGGACCCGGCGGAGCTGGAAGACCTCTTCAAGGTCGACCACCTCACCACCCGCATGCGCCGGCACGCCGAGGGCCTGATCATCCTGGCCGGCGGCTCGCCCGGACGCGCCTGGCGCAAGCCGGTCCGGATGGTGGACGTGGTCCGGGCGGCGGTCGGCGAGGTCGAGGACTACGCCCGGGTGATCGTCCGGCCGTTCCCCGGCACCGGCCTGCTCGGCAGTGCCGTCGCGGACGTCACCCACCTGGTCGCCGAGCTCGTCGAGAACGCCGCGGTGTTCTCCCCGCCGAACACCCAGGTCACCGTCCAGGGCGAGGTGGTGGCGCACGGCTTCGCCCTGGAGATCGACGACCGCGGCCTCGGGCTGAGCGAGCAGCTGCTCGCCGAGATCAACGAACGCCTCGCCGTGGAGCAGGAGTTCGACCTCGCCGACACCGACCGGCTGGGCCTTTTCGTGGTCAGCCGACTGGCCCGGCGACACGGCATCCGGGTGCACCTGCGGCCGTCCCCGTACGGCGGGACGACGGCGGTGGTGCTGATCCCGCGCGAGCTGCTCGCGGAGGCGCCGGACGGGATGCCGGAGCCGGGCCCGGCCGGGCAGCGGCCGGTGGCGGGCGGCCGGCGCGGACAGCGGGACCTGGTCGCGGTGCCCGGGTCGGGGGGCGCCGCCGCGCCGGCGTCCGGGGCCGGCTCCGCCGGTGCCGGTACGAGGGCCGGTGGTGCGGGAGCCGGCACCGGTGGTGGGTCGGGAGGCCGGCACCGCGGGACGACGGGCGGGCCGAGGCCCTCCACGCCGGAGGCGGGCCGTACGGTGGGCGGGCTGCCGCGCCGGGCCTCGCGGAACAAGGGCGGGCCGGTGCTGGTTCCGGCGCCCGCGGCGGAGACCGAGGACACGCCGGGGACGGGGCGGCACCGGCGGGAGGACGTCGTGGTGGCTGCGGCCGAGGCGGCCGTCGCGGCTGCCGGGGCTGCCGGGGCCGCTGAAGCCGTCGGGCTGACCGACCCGGCTGCGGTTCCGCCCGCGGGCGCCGCGCCCCGGACGGCGGGCGGCCTGCCCCGGCGGGTCCGGCAGGCGAACCTGGCGCCGCAGCTCAGGGAACAGCTCACCGAGCAGCTGAAGGAACGGTTCCGCAACGGGGCCGGGGTCGGGGCCGTCGAGGCCGGGGGAGAACCGGCCGGAAGCGCCCAGGACGGCCGGGGCTCCCGCGACGGCGGGGAGAGCCGGGAGGCCCGGGAGCGCTCGCCCGAGGAAGCCCGGGCCACCTTCGCCTCGTTCCAGCGCGGCTTCACCCGGGGGCGCGGTGCCACGGTTCCGGCGGACCGTACGGGCGCGTCCTCGGACCGCACCGGTGCTCCGTTGACGGATCGTCCCGGCACGCCCGACGATCGTGTCGTGCGGGGGAACGGACGGTCCACCGCCGTACCGGCCTGGCAGCCGCCGGACCGGTCCCGGCGGGCGATCGGCCCGGCGCCCGCCCCGGCGGCGCTGCCCGCGCCGCAGGACACCGGCCGGGCACCGCTCGTCCGTCGGGTGCCGCCCGGGCAGCCGGTCCGCCGGAGCCCGGACACCCGTGCGCCCGCACCGCCCGCCGTACCCGAACCACCCGTCGTACCCGCTCCACCCGCACCACCCGCTCCAGCGGAAGGAACTGATTCATGACCACGTCGATGCAGTCGTCCGGGGACCTCAACTGGCTCCTGGACGACCTGGTGGGGCGCGTCGCGGCCCTCCGGCACGCGGTGATCCTCTCCAACGACGGCCTGGCCACCGGTGCCTCCCGCGACCTCGACCGCGAGGACGCCGAGCACCTGGCCGCCGTCGCCGCCGGGTTCCACAGCCTCGCGAAGGGCGCCGGCGGGCACTTCAAGGTCGGCGGCGTCCGGCAGACCATGGTGGAGCTGGACGAGGCCTTCCTGTTCATCACGGCCGCCGGCGACGGCAGCTGCCTGGCCGTCCTGAGCGAGGCCGAGGCGGACATCGGCCAGATCGCGTACGAGATGGCGCTGCTGGTCAAGCGGGTCGGCGAGCACATGGCCGCCGAGCCGCGCACCGAAACCGCCCCGCCGGTGAGATGAGCGGTCCGATGGCGGATCCGAAGGCGGATGTGCCGGACGGCCCGGAGACGCCGGACGGCCCCCAGGTGCCGGTGGGCAAGGCCGGGCCGTCCGGCCTCGACGGCTCGGACGGCTCGGACGGCTCGGACCGCCCGGAGGCGTCGGCGGAGGACGGGCGGGCGGACCCGGACGGGCCCGAGGTCGACCTGTTCCGGCCGCGAACCCCGGTCGACGACCGCTGGTTCGACGACGAGGCCGGCCCCGTGGTGCGGCTCTACTCGATGACCCGCGGCCGCACCCGGCCGGTCGAGGAGGGGCTGTTCGACCTGATCTCGCTGATCACCGCCGTCGATCCCGGGCCGGTCGCCGAGGCCGTGCCCGCGCACGTCCTCGACCCGGAGCACCAGACGCTGCTCACCCTGTGCCGCAGCGAGCCGCTCTCCGTCGCCGAGCTCGGCTCCTACACCGACCTGCCGGTCAGCGTGGTGCGGGTGCTGCTCGGCGACCTCTACGACGCCGAGCTGATCAGCGTCACCCGACCCGTTCCGCTCGCCGAGCTGCCGGACGAGCGCCTGCTGCGAGACGTGATCAATGGACTCCGTGCGCTCTGACCCCCACCCCCGCCCGGACGGCACCGGGCCGCACCGGGACGGCACCGCGCCCCACCCGGCGAACGCCAACGACCCGCGCTGGCGCGGCGGTCCGGCCGTCGCCGTGAAGATCCTGGTCGCGGGCGGCTTCGGCGCGGGCAAGACCACCCTGGTCGGCTCGGTCAGCGAGATCCGGCCGCTGCGCACCGAGGAGGAACTCAGCGAACTGGGCCGCCCGGTGGACGACACCTCGGGGGTGGAGGCGAAGCGCACCACCACCGTCGCGATGGACTTCGGCCGGATCGACCTGCGGCCGGGCCTCGCGCTCTACCTGTTCGGCACGCCCGGGCAGGACCGGTTCTGGTTCGTCTGGGACGAGCTGGCCCGCGGTGCGCTCGGCGCCCTGGTGCTCGCGGACACCCGGCGACTGGCCGACTGCTTCCCGTCGGTCGACTTCTTCGAGCAGCGCGGCATCCCGTTCGTGGTCGCGGTGAACTGCTTCGAGGGCACCGAGCGGTTCGCGCCGGACGAGGTCCGCGAGGCGCTCGACCTCGACCCGGACATCCCGGTGCTGCTCTGCGACGCGCGGCTGCGGCAGGACGGCAAGGACCTGCTCGTCGCGCTGGTCGAGCACGCCGCCGCCCACCGGCACCGCCGCACCCCGGTCGGCGCCTGAGGACGGCTCGGCTCCGGCCCGACGCCGTCTCCGCCGTGGCCGGTCGGGAGCGGACAAGGCGGGGCCGAGGCGGGGCCGAGGCCGGGACGCGGCCGGGACGCGGCCGGATGACAACCGCGACGCCGGTCGGACGGCGTTCGTGTGACGGCTCGGCAGGTGGGCGCGCCGACCTGCCCGTTCCGACCGATGTCTCATTCGGCCGTCCGCATCCCGGACGATCACTGCGCCGAAGGTTGCCTGGACCGGCCCGGCCGTGGAAGGCTCTGTGGGCGAAGGCCGCCCGGCCATGCTGTCGGGAGCGCCGGAAACGCCCCGTTCACACGGGCGTTGCGACCGGCGGACGGCCTTCGGCGAACCGGCGAGGCATCGTCGGCGGGCACCGGCAGCGGTGCGCCGCCGTGTGGAGAACGAGGGGGAGGGCAGCAGGGTGAGCGTCGGCCGACGACACATCATCACCGCGGTGCCCGGCTCCCCGGTGCCCGGTGTCCTCATGCCCGGCGCTGCCGTGCCCGGTGCCGCCGATCCGGCGCTCACCGTCCGCCGCTACATCGACCACGCGCTGATCTGCAGCGCGTGTTGTCGCTGACCGGCCTGACCTTCCCGGTACGTCCTCCGGCACTTCCGGCCCACCCGGCCCACCGCCCGACGCACCGCCGAAACCCGTCGACCAGGCCGTAGCGGACCGCCCGTCCGGCGTGCCCGCGGCCGACCAACCGGACCCGCCCAGCGGAGAGACCACCAGTGAACATCGTCTGCCCCAGCACCGCCCCCGGCATCGCCGGCCGTACCCGAACGACCGGGACGGCCCCCGCGGTGCGCACGGGCGGACGGACCGGACGGTGGAACCGGTGCGGGAGCCGCGCCGTGGACAGCCGGCGGGATCGTCTCGACCTCGAGCCGTTCTGGCCGTCCCGGCAGCCGCACCTGTTCGATCAGACGTGTCCCGGCTCGCCCAGCGCGTCCCGGCCCTGCGCCCGCTGACCCTGTCCGGTCCAGCTCAGGCAGTACGCCCGGTCGACGCGCAGACGACTCCACCCCGTCCGTCACGCGCGAAATGAGCGGCACACCATGTCTTCTTCTTCCACGGCCACCCTTCCCCTGTCCGTCGCGACCCCGCACCTGCGCGCGGTCCGCTCCGTCCCGCCGGTCTCCTCCGTCCCCGCCACCGTGCCGGTCGGTCCCGGCACGTCCGGGGCCGCGGGACCGTCCGTCCCCCCGGTGTCGATGTCCGACCGATGGCCCGGGGCGGCGGCCCGTCCGCCCCACGCCGGGCCGGCCCGCCCGGCGGCCGTCCCCGCGCCCGCCGTCCCGCAGCCGGGCGCGACGGTCCCGCAGGTGCCCCCGTCGCTGCTCGCCGCGCTGCCGGAGGGAGCGGCCGTCGTCGCCACCCTGCCGCAGGGCGTGCTGCCGCAGGGGCTGCTCGCCCAGTACGGCACGCAGTTCGGCGGCCTGAACGGCAGCCCGATGGTCGGGTACCTGGTGCTGGTGCCGGCCGAGAGCCCGGCGTCGGGGGCCGGCGGCCTGTCCGGGGTTCCGGTCGGTGTCGGGGCCGGCGACTCCGCGGCGGCCCACGCCGTCCCCGGTGCGCAGCCGGCGACCGCCGGGCCCGGCGCCCAGACCGTGGCGGGGGTCCGTTCGGCCCGCCCGGCCGCGCGCGGCATCTCCGTCGACACCGAGCGGCGCAACGCCTACGTCGACGGGCGGTTGCTCGACCTCACCTACCTGGAGTTCGAGCTGCTGGCCCACCTCACCGAGCACCCGCAGCGGGTGCACACCCGGGACCACCTGGTCTCCGCGGTCTGGGGCTACGGCCACGTCGGGGACGGGCGGACGGTCGACGTGCACGTCGCCCGGCTGCGCCGCAAGCTCGGGACGGCCTACCGGGACACCATCGTGACGGTCCGCCGGGTCGGCTACAAGTACACCCCGGCCACGGTCTGACGGCTGGTGTGGCGGCCGGTCCGAAGGCAGATCCGACAGCCGGCCCGACTTCGGTCCGAAGGCCGGTCGCCGACGGTCGGTCGAAGCAGCGGGCCACTCGTCCTGACGTGGACGGGCGGCCCGCTGCTCCGGCGTGATCCGGTGGACCGTCAGGAGCGCTGGTCCGGCGGAAGCAGGAGGACGGCGAGGGCGTCGGCGCAGCTGCGGGCGTGGCCGAGGAACCGGTCCAGCCGGTCGTCGGTGAGGTGCGCGGGCGTCGAGCGGACCGCCAGGGCGAACCGGGCCTGCCCGGCGCCGTCCAGGACGGGCACGGCCACCGTCCGCACCCCGGCGGCCGACTCGCCGTCGTTGAGGGCGTACCCGGCCGCCCGGACCTTCGCCAACTCCTCCTCCAGGAGGGATGGTTCGGTGATCGTGCGGTCGGTGAACGACGTCAGCGGGCCGAGCGCAGACGGTGCCGTCGCGCCCGGGCGGGGCCAGGCCAGCAGGACCTTGCCGAGCGCGGTGGAGTGCAGTGGGCGGCGCAGGCCCAGTCCGGTGTCCGGGCGGACCGAGCCGCCGACCAGGATCACCGCGTGCGCCCCGCTGCGGATCGCCAGATCGGCCGTCGCCTTGGTGCGCCGGGACAGCAGCTCAAGCTCGGGCCCGGCGAGGTGCAGCCCGCGCTGGTGGAAGGTGAGCTGGCCGAGTTCGGCGACGGCCGGACCGAGGCGGTAGCGCGCGGTCTGTTCGTCCTGCTCCAGGAACCCGGCGCTGACCAGCGTGCGGGCCAGCCGGTGCGCGGTGGAGACCGACAGGCCCATCCGGCGGGCCAGGTCCGAGGCGCTCAGGTCAGGGCCGTTGTCGTGGAAGCAGTGCAGCAGTCCGAGCGCGCGCTGGACGGCCTGCGCACCGGCCGGCGGACTCTGGACGGCGGTGGCGGCCTCGGCCATGGCACCTCGCGTTTCGGTTCGGGACTCCGGACGGGCGGCCGGAGGCGGTCTCAGCGTAGGACAGCCGGTGCTGCGGGAATGTGTCGGCGACGTTGCAATGGAATGGCTTTGATGAACAACTGATCCCACCATGTGGCAAAGGCTTGCCCCCGGCTCGCCTGCCGTGGAACGCTCCTTGCACCGCGCCGGACGGCCACTCGGCCCAGGCGGCGCCTGCCCCGACTCCACGGAAGGAGATGCACCGTGACGTTCCACCGGTGTCTCCCCTCCCGTGCGTGTTGTCGCTGACCGAACGTCTCCCGCGCCGCCTGCCCCTTTCCTGCATCGTGGCGTACAACTCCCTTGCACGCCAGGCCCCGTGGGCCACGGTGCGGGCAATCGACCCCTAGCTTCTCCGGCTGCCGTCGGAGCCCCGTGGAGGACCGACTCCGTTGTCCAGTCGCACCCGGAACGCTTCCGCGCTTCCCGACACCCTCTGGTTCACCCGCTGCCCGGTGCCCACCGCGACCGGGATCGCCGCCGACCAGGGGTGGCTCGCCCGCGAGTTCGCCGCCGAGGGCATCGCGGTCCGCTCGTTGCAGGACGCTCCGCCCGAGGTGGCCGCGGACCACCACTACACCCACGCGCTGACGGGCCTGTTCCGGGAGGGCGGCAACGTCCCCGCGCTGTGGGCCCGTTCGCGCGGTGAGGCGACCAGGCTGATCGGCCTCACCTGGATCGAGGAGCGCCAGGCGGTGCTGGTGCGGGCCGGGAGCGGCATCACCGAACCCGGGCAGCTGCGTGGACTGCGGCTGGCGATCCCCCGTCATGACATCGGCATCGACTTCTGGCGGGCGATGGCGCTGGCCGGCTTCCGCGGCGCCCTCGGGCTCGCGGGCCTCACCCTGGCGGACGCCGAACCGGTGGACGTCCCCGGCGCCCCGGGCGGCGGGCAGTGGTCCGCCGAGCTGGCCGCGCTGCGGCACGGCACGGTGGACGCGGTGTACGTGAAGGGGGCGCTCGCCGTCGAGGCGGCCCGCCGGATCGGCGCGGAGGTGGCCGTGGAACTGGACGCGGCGCCGGACCGCAGGGCCCGGGTCAACAACGGCACGCCCCGGCCGATCACCGTCCACCAGAGGCTGCTTGACGAGCAGCCCGAGCTGGTCGCCCGCTTCCTCGCCGTGCTGCTGGAGGCCGCCGACTGGGCGGCGGAGCACCCGGAGGAGGTGGTCCGGATCCTGCAGGCCGAGACCGGTGCCGGCGCCGAGGGCGTCGCGGGGGCCTACGCGCCGGGCAGCCACCGCACCCTGCACCTGGACCTGTCGGTGGAGCGGCTGGAGTTGCTGGCGCTGCAGGAACGATTCCTCGGGCGGCAGGGCTTCCTCGCCGCGCCGGTGGACGTCCAGGCGTGGGCCGACCCGGAGCCGCTCCGTGCGGCCCGCGAGCTGCTGCGCGAGCGGCGTGCGGGCGCCGGTGCCGGTGCCGAGGCGGTTGCCGGAGCCGGTGCCGGCGCTGTTCGAATCACAGACTTCGGATAACAGCCTTCAGCTAACAGATTTCGAAAGTTGTCAGCTGTCATCTGTCACTCGTTTGGAGAGCCCGTGAAGACCCCCCGCCTCGCCCTCGCCGCGACCGCGCTGCTCGCCTCCACTGCCCTGGCCGCCTGCGGCTCGTCCGCCGACGGGGCCAAGGCCTCCGCCGGAGACGGGGCCGGTGGCAAGGCTGACGTGGTGCTCCGGCTGCCCGACCCCGGCAACAACGGCTTCCTCGCCCGCGGCAAGAAGGACGGCTCGTTGGACCGGGCCCTGGCCGCCGTCCACGCCAAGGCCGCCTGGACCGGCAGTGCCGGCCCCTTCGCCCCCGCCGCCCAGGCCCTCTCCGCCGACCAGCTGGACGTCGCCCAGGGCTCGATCACCTCGGCCGTCGCCGCGCTGGCCCAGAAGCCCGGCTTCAAGCTGTTCGCCCAGACCGCGCCCGACGGCGTCGGCGAGGGAATCCTGGTGAAGAACGACTCGCCCATCAAGTCCGTCCAGGACCTCGTCGGCCGGAAGGTCGCCGTCTCCCAGGGCGGGACCAGCGAGTACCTGCTGCTCAAAGCGCTGGCGAAGAACGGTGTCCCGGCCGACAAGGTGGAGCGGGTCTACCTGCGTGCCGACCAGACCTCCGGGATCTTCAACTCCGGGCAGGTGGACGCCTGGGCGACCTGGAACACCTTCTCGACGCCCGCCATCGCCAACGCCGGTGCGCACTTCCTGGTCAACGGCCAGGAGGTCGGCTCCGACAACTACGCCGTCTGGGCAGTGCGCAACGGCTTCGCCGACAAGCACCCTGAGGTGGTCAAGGCCTTCTACACCTACCTGCGGGAGAGCGGCGAGAAGGAGAAGGCCGACCCGGCAGGCTACCTCAACGTGTTCACCGACGCCGGCCCGACCGCCGTCACCCCCGCCGAGAAGGACGTCGCAGTGAACGTCAGCAGGCAGGGCGCCCCGGCCGGCGCCATCTCCGACGCCGACATCGCCCGCTTCGGGACGGTCGCCCGGTTCTTCGCCGACCAGAAGGTCACCAAGCAGCCGGTGGACGTCAAGCCGTACCTGATCGACGTCAACAAGCTCGGGGACGGTGCCAAGTGACAACCGCAACCGAGGAGTTCGCGCCCGCCGACACCCGGACGGCGCTGGACGCCGGTCTGGTCGCCCCGCAGAGCCGGCGGCGCCGGCCACGCCCCCGCGCGCTCGCCGTGACCCTGCGGACCATCGGTCCGCTCGCCCTGCTCGGCGGCTGGGCCATCGCCTCCGCCACCGGCGCACTGACCCAGGACGTGCTCGCCTCGCCCACCCAGGTCGCCCAGGCCGTCGGGGAGTTGTGGGGAAACGGCCAGTTGACCGACGCCCTGTCCGTCTCCCTCACCCGCGCCGGGCTCGGCCTGTTCTTCGGTGCGACCACCGGACTGGTGCTCGGCGTGGTCACCGGATTCACCCGCCTCGGCGAGGAGTTGCTCGACTCCGCGATCCAGGTCCTGCGCACCGTACCGTTCCTGGCCCTCGTCCCGCTGTTCATGGTGTGGTTCGGCATCACCGAGACCGCGAAGGTCGCCCTGATCGGGGTCGCCACCAGCTTTCCGATGTACGTGTCCGCCTCCGGCGGGGTCCGCAGCACCGACCGCAAGCTGGTCGAGGCGATGCGCAGCTTCGGCCTCGGCCGCTGGGCGATCGTGCGCACGGTCGTGCTGCCCGGCGCGCTGCCCTCGCTGCTGTCCGGACTGCGCCTGTCGATGACGCTCAGCGTGATCGCCCTGATCGCCGCCGAGGAGATCAACTCGACCGAGGGCATCGGGTACTTGATGGCCCAGGCGCAGAACTACTCGCGCACCGACGTCCTCGCCGTCTGCATCCTGATCTACGGGTTGCTCGGCCTCGGCGCGGACGGCATCGTCCGAGTCCTGGAGCGCGTGCTGATGCCGTGGCGCCAGGCCGTCCAGGGAGCGGCCCGATGACCGCCGACACCTCCACCACCGCCACGCTCTCCCCCTCCTCGCTCCCTTCCCCCTCGGTGCCCGAGGAGGCGGTCCCGGCCGTCCATCTGCGCGGTCTGCGCCGGGTGTTCGGCACCCGGGCCGTGCTCGACGGAGTCGACCTCTCCATCGCCCGCGGCGAGTTCGTCGCCCTGCTGGGCGCCAGCGGGACCGGCAAGACCACGCTGCTGCGGATCCTCGGGGCGCTCGACCGGGCGGACGAGGGCACCGTGCTCGTCCCGCCGGTCCGTACCGTGGTGTTCCAGGAGCCCCGGCTGGTGCCGTCCAAGCGGGTGCTGGCCAACGTCACGGTCGGCCTGCCGTGGGGCGTCGCGACCCGGGAGACCGGGCTGAAGGCGCTCGCCGAGGTCGGCCTGGAGCGGCACGCCGAGGCTTGGCCGGCCACCCTCTCGGGTGGCGAGGCGCAGCGCGTCTCGCTCGCCCGGGCGCTCGTTCGGGAGCCTCAACTCCTTCTGCTCGACGAACCGTTCGCGGCGCTGGACGCACTCACCCGGCTGCGCATGCAGGACCTCGTCGACGACCTGGTGCGCCGCCACCGCCCGGCGGTGCTGCTGGTCACCCACGACGTGGACGAGGCCGTACGGCTCGCCGACCGGGTCGTGGTGCTGCGCGAGGGCCTGCTCGCCCGGGACGAAGCCGTCACCGTCCAGCGCCCGCGCGACCCGGCCGATCCCGCGTTCGCCGACCTGCGGCGCCGCCTGCTCGCCGACCTCGGCGTCCACTGACGTCCGTGATCCCCCTGAATGCTCCGGCATTCCCCCGATTCCCCTGACTTCCGACAAACCGAGCCCGCACCACCGGAGTTGACCAGATGACCGTCACCCTCGGCGTCCACGCCAGCAACCCCTCGCTCTACTACCTCGCCCGACTCCCGTACCTGGACGAGGAGCTGGCCCCGCTCGGCGAGACCGGCGCTTTCCACCACTACGCGGACGGCACCCGCACCGGCACGCTGCTCGCCGAGGGCGTCATCGACTTCGGCGGCACCGGCTCCACCCCGCCGATCACCGCCCACGCGGCCGGTCACGACCTGGTCTACGCGGCGGTCTCGGCACCCCGCCCAGACCACGGCGCCCTGCTGGTGTCGGACTCCGGCCCGGTGCGGACGGTCGCGGACCTCAAGGGCGCCACCGTCGTGCTCGCCGTGGGCTCCTGGCAGACCCACCTGCTCGCCAAGGCCCTGCACGCGCAGGGGCTTTCGTACGGTGACGACGTCACCCCGGCGCGCCCGGCGGCCGGTGAGGACCAGGCCCGGCGGCTGCGCGACGGCGAGATCGCCGGCTGGATCGCCCAGGGCGCCGAACTCGCCGCCGCCCGCCGCAGCGGGGATTTCCGGGAGCTGATCCGCACCGGCGACGTCATCACCGACCGCTCGGTGTTCTTCACCCGCCGGGACTTCGCGACCGAGCGCCCCGAGGCGGTTGCCGCGATCGTGACCGCACTGCGCCGGGCGGATGCCTGGGCGGCCGCCAACCCGGCCGAGGCCGCCGCGATCGCCGCCGAGGAGCTGGGCGGCACGGCCGCCGAGTGGCAGTCCGCGCTGGGCGCGCTGCCCTGGCAGCTGGAGCCCGCCACCGCCGGGTTCGTCGCCGAGCAGCAGGAGGCCGCGGACATCTTCCACGGTGTGGGCTTCATCGACCGGGCGCTGACCGTCTCCGATGCCCACCTCCCCGCGCTGGAGGCCCCGGTGGCCGCCGCGCTCGCGAAGGCGGTCTGACCCGTGGCCTCCGAAGTCCTCTGGTACATCGTCCCGCGCGAGGGGCACTACCCCTGGGAACCGGCCGGACGCCGCCCGGTGGACCTCCGCTACCTCCAGCAACTGGCCGGCAGTGTCGAGCGGTTGGGCTACACCGGCGCCCTGCTCGCGACCGACCTGCACGACGTCTGGACGCTCGGCAGCGCGCTCGCGGCCGCCACCACCCCGGCCTTCAAACCGCTGCTGGCCGTCCACCCGGGGCTGGTCTCGCCCACCCTGCTGGCCAAGATGGCGCTCAGCTTCGACGACCTGCACGGCGGCCGGCTGCGCTTCAACGTGGTCAACGGCTCGACCGCGCAGCTGCGCGAGTACGGACTGGACGTCGAGCACGACGACCGCTACCGGCTCAGCGGCGAGTACTGGTCGATCGTGAAGCGCCTCACGGCGGGCGAAGTCTTCGACCACAAGGGCGAGTTCTACGAGCTGAGGAACGCGGGTGCGAGTCTGCGCGACCTCACCCCGGTGCAGCCCGGCGGCATCCCGCTCTGGTTCGGCGGCAGCTCGGCGGCCGGCATCGAGATGGCGGCCCGGCACGTGGACGTCTACCTGACCTGGGGTGAGCCGCCGCACCTGCTCAAGGAGAAGCTGGACCTGGTCCGCGAGCGCGCCGTCGCCCACGGGCGGACCCTGCGGATCGGGCTGCGGCTGCACCTGATCGTCCGGGACACCGAGGACGAGGCCTGGGCGGCCGCCGACCGACTGCTGGACGTCACCAGCGAGGCGACCTACGCGCGCCGGCTGGGCGAGACGAAGGGGGAGGACGGGGTCGGCTGGCAGCGGCAGTTCCGCCAGCACGGCGGCAGGGTGCCGGTGCGGGCCCGGGAGCTGGAAGTCCACCCCAACCTCTGGCCGGGGATGAGCCTGTTCCGTCCCGGCCCGGGGACGGCGGTGGTCGGCTCGACGGCCCAGGTGGTCGAGCGCCTGCAGGAGTTCGAGGCGCTGGGCGTCGACACCTTCATCCTCTCGGGCAACCCGCTGCTGGAGGAGGCTCACCGGGTTGCAGAAACGGTTCTGCCCGCCCTGGGCATCAAGCGACCCTGACGGGCCGGTGGGCGGGCGGTGTCCGGTGTCCGGCCGCCGCCGGACGGCAGATGGGCGGGCTGGCAGCTGACAGGCAACGGATAACAGATGACAGCTGACAGATTTCGAAATCTGTCAGCTGTTACCTGTCATCCGTCGGCTGTCATCCGTCAGCCGTCAACCCGTCGGCTGTCGCCCCGCCCCCTCAGCGGCTCAGCCGGTCGATCTCCGCCAGCTCCTCCGCCGTCAGCGGCCCTCCCGCCAGCGCGTCGAGGTTCTGGTCCAGCTGGGCCACGCTGCTCGCGCCGATGATCACCGAGACCACCCGCGGATCCCGCAGCACCCAGCACAGCGCCAGCTGTGCCAGCGTCTGCCCGCGTCCCTCGGCGACCTTGGCCAGTGCCCGCAGCTGCTCCAACTTCGGCCCGGTCAGTGCCTCCTCGGTGAGGAACTTCCCGACCGACATCCGCGAGCCCGCCGGCACCTCGCCGGACAGGTAGCGGTCGGTCAGCAGCCCCTGGGCCAGCGGCGAGTAGGCGATCAGGCTGGTCTGGGTGTCGCCCACCGCGTCCAGCACACCGCCGTCCTCCACGTACCGGTTGAGGATCGAGTACGCCGACTGGTTCAGCAGCACGGGCGTCCCCAGCTCGCGCAGGATCGCCACCGCCTCCCGGTGCTGCTCCGCGGGGTAGTTGGAGATCGCCGCGTACAGCGCCTTGCCCGAGCGCACCGCACTGTCCAGCGCCCCCATCGTCTCCTCGATCGGGGTGTCCGGGTCGTACCGGTGCGAGTAGAAGACGTCCACGTAGTCCAGCCCCATCCGGTCCAGCGACTGGTCGAGGCTGGCCAGCAGGTACTTGCGGCTGCCGCCGTTGCCGTACGGGCCGGGCCACATGTCCCAGCCGGCCTTGGTGGCGATGAACAGCTCGTCCCGGTACGGCCGGAAGTCCTGGGCGAACAGGTAGCCGAAGTTGCGCTCGGCACTGCCGTACGGCGGGCCGTAGTTGTTCGCCAGGTCGAAGTGGGTGACGCCCCGGTCGAAGGCCCGGCGCAGCACCGCCCGCTGCACCTCCAGCGGCTGGGCGTCACCGAAGTTGTGCCAGAGCCCGAGCGAGACGGCGGGCAGCTGGACGCCGCTGCGGCCGGCTTTCCGATAGGTCATCGAGTCATAGCGGTCATCCGCGGCGAGGTAGCTCATGCCGGACATCTTGCCACCCGGCCACGGCGGCTCAACCCCTTGCCCCCGCTTCCGGCCGGTGCCTGTCCTCGCGGAGGATCGTGTGTGAGCGAGGCGAGGGGGAGGCGAAATGGCAGTCCGGACCGTGACCGCCGTCGCAGCCCGCTGTTGTTGTCGCCACCGCCGCAGCACCGACCGCTGACACCACCCGAGCGACCTGCCGCCCGAGCGGCCCGCCGCCCGCCCCGTCAGCCATGTCCGCCGGTGCCGCCCGTGAGAGCGCAGCGCCGGTTCACCGCCCCGGTTCCCCGCGCTCCGCGCTCCGCGCGGCTCACCGAGCCCCGGGACTCCACCCGGACCCTGCCGATCGTGTTCCGGGACCACCCCGAGCCCCTCCCGAGCACCCAAGGAGACCGCCGTGCGGTTCACCGTCTCGTCCCTCGTCGCCAACGCCCCGGACCCGGTCACCGGCGTCCGGCGCACCCCGCAGCAGAAGCTGCACAGCGTCATCGACCAGGCGCTCCTCGCCGAGCAACTCGGCTACGACGGCTTCGGCGTGGGGGAGCGGCACGGTGAGCCGTTCCTCTCCCCGGCACCGCCCCTGCTGCTCAGCGCCATCGCCGCCCGCACCTCCACCATCCGGCTGTTCACCACGGTGACGGTGCTCAGCGTCCTCGACCCGGTCCGGCTCGCCGAGGACTATGCAATGCTGGACCAACTCTCGGTCGGTCGCCTGGAGTTGATCGTCGGCAAGGGCAACGACCCGCGCCACTTCGGGCTGTTCGGCCTCCCCGAGGAGCGGCAGTGGGAGGCGCTCGCCGAGAACTACGGTCTGCTGCGCAGGCTCTGGCGCGAGGAGAAGGTGACCTGGGAGGGCTCGGCCCGCCCGCCGCTGAAGGACGCCACCGTCTGGCCGCGCCCGCTCCAGGACCCGATCCCGGTGTGGCACGGCAGCGCGACCAGCACGCAGTCCACCGACCTCGCCGCCCGCCACGGCGACCCGCTCTTCTCCGCCAACTCCTTCCACCCGCTGGAGAAGTACCGGGCGCTGGTCGAGCACTACCGCGAGCGCTGGGAGCACTGCGGGCACGACCCGGAGCAGGCCCGGGTGGGTGCGAGCTTCGGTGGACTGTATGTCGCCAAGCGCTCGCAGGACGCCGTCGAGGGCTTCCGCCCGTACTGGAACGCGCTGTTCGACTCGGCTGCTGGCCGGCACAACAACTCGCCGTTCCGGTCCTTGGAGGACGCGCTGGAGCGCGGTTCGGCGCTGGTCGGCAGTCCGCAGCAGGTGATCGAGAAGATCCACCGGTACCACGAGGCCTTCGGCAACGAGGTAGTCGGCATCGGGGTGGACGCGCTCACCGAAGGGGCGCAGCGCGAGCAACTGGAGCTGTTCGCGAGCGAGGTGGCCCCGGAGATCCGCCGCGCGCTGCCGTAGCCGCCCGGGTCCGCCGCCCGCCCGCGCAGTGCGCCGCGCACCCCCTACGCGGCGTGACGCCGGCCACCCTCCGTGACGTGACGCGCGCCACCAGGCGCGCCGGAATGCCGTTCGGCGGTGCGGGGGATGACGAACGGTCGAGGGGCCGTGGCCGCCGGGGGGCGGCGCACGGTCCTCGATCGTTCCGGCCGGCGGGGGATCCTCCGAGAGCTCGGGCGGAGTCCGCACTGGCCCTCTGTACCTACTGGTATGTACAGTGATCCGCATGAGCACCCAGGACCGCCTCATCGAGAGCACCCAGGCCCTCCTCTGGGAGCGCGGCTACGTCGGCACCAGCCCCAAGGCCATCCAGCAGCGCTCCGGGGTCGGCCAGGGCAGCATGTACCACCACTTCACCGGCAAGCCCGACCTCGCGGCCGCCGCCCTGCGCCGCAGCGCCGAGCAGATGCGGGGCGTCGCCGAGGCCGACCTCGCCGCCCCCGGCACCGCCTACGACCGGATCGCCGCCTACCTGCACCGCGACCGCGACGTCCTGCGCGGCTGCCGGATCGGCCGGATGGCCCAGGACCCGGACGTGGTCTCCGACCCGCACCTGCGCGCGCCCGTCGAGGAGACCTTCGACTGGCTGCGCGGACGCATCGCCGGACTGATCGCCGAAGGCCAGGCGGACGGCGAGTTCGCCCCCGGCCTGGACCCGGCCGACACCGCCGCCGCCGTGGTCGCCGTCGTCCAGGGCGGCTATGTCCTGGCCCGCGCCGCCGACAGCGCCGAGCCGTTCGACCGGGCCGTCCGCGGCGCCCTCGGCCTGCTCGCGACACACCGCACGGCCTGACCCGCGTCGCCGAACCCCAGGCATCCGCCGGACCCGAAGCCCCGCCGAACCTGAAGCCTCGCCGGGCCCCAGGCACCCGCCGCACCCGTCGAACCCGAGGAGCCCGCCGTGCACGCCATGCAGTACGAGATCACCCTCCCCGCCGACTACGACATGGGCGTCATCCGCAAGCGGGTCGCCGACAAGGGCCACCTGCTCGACGCATACCCGGGCCTCGGCCTCAAGGCCTACCTGGTCCGCGAGCGTGGCCGGCAGGGCTCGCCCGTCAACCAGTACGCGCCGTTCTACCTCTGGCGCACCGCCGAGGGCATGAACGGCTTCCTCTGGGGGCCGGGTTTCCGAGGCCTGAGCGCCGACTTCGGCCGCCCCGCCGTCCGGCACTGGCTCGGCGCGGGCCTGGCCCACGGAGCGTCGGCAGCGTCGGCACCCGCGGGGGAGACGGCCGGGCCGCCGACCACCGCCACCCGCGAGACCGTACGGCTGCCGGAAGCCGCCGATCCGGCCGAGGCCGTCGAGCGGGCGCTTGCCGACCTGCCCGCTCATCCGGCCCTGCACACCGCCGCCGTGGCCGTCGACCCGAGCAGCTGGGAACTGCTCCGCTTCGCCGTTTGGCGCGGTCCGGCCCCCGAGGACGCGCCCGGTATCCGGTACGAGGTGCTGCACCTGTCCCGCCCCGAACTCGACCGGCTGCCGGCCGGCCGCCACTGGTGAAAGGACCCACCGCCCCGATGTCCCCCGCGACTGCTCCCGCCGGCACCGAACTCACCCGGGCCGCGCTCGACCGCGCGGCCGGCTACGCGCTGCTCGCCGACCTCGCCGGTCCGGGTGCCACCACCACCCTCGGCGGCCTGGACGCCCTCGCCCCCGGCTTCCCCGACTGGATCGTCACCAGTCTGTTCGGCGGCACCTACCAGCGCCCCGGCCTCGCCCTGCGCGACCGTCAGATCGCCAACCTGGCCGCCCTCACCGCCCTCGGCGGCGTCGAGCCGCAGCTCGCCGACCACGTCCGCTACAGCCGGCAGATCGGCCTGACGGAGGCGGAGATCACCGAGGTCATCGTGCACCTCGCACCGTACGTCGGCCTCCCCAAGGCACTGGCCGGCCTGCGCGTCGCCACCGCCACCTTCGCCGAGGCCGCCGAGAGCGTCACCGAGAGCACCGCCGGGAGCACTGCCGAGAGCGCGGCCACAAGCGTCACCGGCCCGGCCGCACCCGTCGAGACCGCCGTCGAGACCGCCGTCGAGACCGCCACCCAGGTCGCCGACGAGGAGGCCAGGGCATGAGCCGTACCGTCCGCACCGTCCTCGGCGACCTGGCCCCCGCCGACCTCGGCATCACCGACTCCCACGACCACCTCTTCATCCGCAGCCCGCTGCTTCCCGGACAGGAACTGGACGACCCGGGTGCCGCCGAGGACGTGCTGCGCGCCTATGCCACCGCCGGTGGCCGTACCTTCGTCCAGTGGACCCCGCTCGGCCTGGGCCGGGGCGCGGACTCCCTCGCCGCGCTCTCCCGCGCGACCGGCGTGCACATCGTCGCCGCCACCGGCGCGCACCAGGCGATCCACTACGCGCCGGGCTTCTTCCCCGAACACCCCGAACACCCTGAACACCCCGAACCCGGCGTCCAGGTAGGTGATAGCCCTGGCCCGTACGCCGACCTCGCGGAACGTTTCGTCGCCGAGCTCACCACCGGCCTGCCCGGCGCGCCCGGGGGAGTCCGGGCCGGGCTGATCAAGATCGCGGGCGACGCCGGGCCCGCCACCCGGCACACCCGGTGGACGATGGCCGCTGCCGCCGAAGCCCACCACGCCACCGGCGCCCCGATCGCCGTCCACCTCGAAGCCGGCGGCGCTCCGCACCGGGTCCTGCACGGGCTGCACGACCGGCACGGCGTGCGGCCCGACCGGATCATCCTCGGGCACCTCACCCGGCTCCCCGACCGCGCGCTGCACCGCGCCCTGGCCGCCGAGGGCGTCCACCTGGCCCTGGACAGCCCGTCCCGGGCCGGCCATCACGCCGACCACCAGGCCTTCGACGTGATCGCCGACCTGGTCGAGGCGGGTCACGCCACCCAGCTGCTGCTCGGCGCCGACACCACCACCCGGACCGCCCGCGCGGCCGGCGGCCCGGTCCGCCTGCTCACCGACCTCGCCCCGCGCCTCGCCCGCAGCTACGGCCCCGAACTGCCCGAGCTGCTCCTCACCACCAACCCGGCCGCCGCCTTCGCCGCCGACTGGCGCACGCCGTAGGGCTCCGCCGGCCCGGGCGCCTCGCCGGACGGGACGTCCCGAACGGCCGGAGCCGGGGGTGGGACGCGCCACAGACGGGGGAAGGGCCTGACAGCCGTCGGGCGCGCCCTCTACCGTCCCGTCCATGGTGACGCTGACGCCCCGCACCCTCACGACCGCCGACTGGCCGCTCTGGCGGGACCTCCGCCTCGCCGCCCTGACCGATGCGCCGGACGCCTTCAAGGCCGGCCTCGCCGACTGGCACCAGGGCGGCGAGGACCGCTGGCGCGACCGGCTCCACCTCCCGGACGCCCACCACGTCGTGGCCTTCCTGGGCGACGGCCCGGTCGGTCTGGCCGGTGGTCTCCTCGGATCACCGGACGGCTTACGGGAGTTGCGCTCGCTCTGGGTCGCCCCGCAGGCGCGCGGTCGGGGCGTCGCGGACCGGCTCGTCGAGGAGGTGGAGCGCTGGGCCCGGGCCACCGGCGGCACCACGTTGCGCCTCGCCGTGCTCCCTGGCAACCAGGCGGCGCTCGCCCTCTACCGTCGCCACGGCTTCGTCCCGCTCGCGGAGCCCGGTGACCTGCTCACCGACGGGGTCACCCGGGAACTCGTCCTGGTGAAGCCGCTGCGGTGACGGTCGCCGTACCCGGCTCGGAAGCGGGGCAGCAGCCGGCCCCGGCGTCCCCGTGGCGGCGGCGCCGGGAGAACACGGGCGGGGCCTGTGCCGTACGGGGGATGGCACAGGCCCCGCCGTCAACCGGACCGACCGGTCACATGTGGGTGCCGCCGTCGATGCGGAGCTCGGTACCGGTGACGAAGGCG
This sequence comes from Kitasatospora sp. NPDC101235, assembly GCF_044767505.1. Lineage (NCBI taxonomy): Bacteria > Bacillati > Actinomycetota > Actinomycetes > Kitasatosporales > Streptomycetaceae > Kitasatospora > Kitasatospora sp. NPDC101235. Next base: position 112,234 of record NZ_JBIWNZ010000011.1, on the reverse strand, counting down.
CCGTCGTCGGAGGCGAGCATGGCGATCACGCCGGCCACCGTCTCCGGGCCGGCGAAGCCCTGGCCGAGGGCGGGGGAGAGCTTGGCCAGCAGGCTGAAGTCGGCGTCGGCGGGCAGGCCCGGGTTGTGGGTCATGCCGCTGTCGATGCTGCCCGGCGCGACGCAGACCGCACGCAGGCCCTGCTTCGAGTACTCCGAGGCGATGGCGTGGGTGAAGGACTGGATGCCGCCCTTGGTCGCGGCGTACGCGGCCATGTAGGGGTGGGCGAAGCTCGCGGAGGTGGAGCTGAAGTTGACCACCACGCCCTTGCCGCCGGCGAGCAGTGCGGGGAGCGCCTCGCGGGTCATCAGGAAGGTGCCGGTGAGGTTCACCGCGAGGAGCTTGTTCCAGAACTCCAGGGTGGTCTCGTGGGTGTGCGAGGAGCGGAGGATGCCGGCCGCGTTGACCAGCACGTCCAGGCCGCCCAGGCCGGTGATTGCCTCGGCGACACCGGCGACGACGGCCGCCTCGTCCGATATGTCCAGCACCTGGATGGTCAGGCGGTCCGCGGTCCCCTCGGCGGTGGCGCGGTCCAGGGTCTTCTTCAGGCCGTCCTCGTTGACGTCGACGGCGACGACCTTCCCGCCCTCGGCGAGGATCCGGTGGACGGTGGCCTGGCCGATGCCCGAGCCGCCGCCGGTGATCAGGACGTTCCGTCCGCTGAAGCGCTCCATGGTGGTACTCCGTTCGTTCGCGGTCTCTCGACCTCGAAAGACACGGTACGCCCAGGTGGCACGGTGTGCCAAAAAGTCTCATCATGCCGTTTCGTCGCAACGTGTCGCCATGGCATCCGTCCGCGTAGGCTGGTCCCGTGACCGGACGCCCGACCCTGACCCAGCGCCGCCGCGAGGCCACTCGACTGGAGATCGCCCGTGCCGCCGCCGCGCTCTTCGCCGAGCGAGGAGCGGAGGCGACCACCGTCGAGGAGGTCGCCCTCGCCGCGGGCATCTCACTGCGCACCTTCTACCGGTACTTCTCCGTCAAGGAGGATGCCGTCGCCCCGCTGCTCGCGGCGGGTGGGCAGGAGTGGGTGGAGCTGTTCGCGGCGAGCCCGGCGGACCTGCCGCCCCGGGAGGCGTTGGAACGTGCGGCGGTCGCTTCGCTGACCCCTGCCGACGAGGCGCGGGCCGAGATGATGCAGTGGGCCCGCGGTCTGCTGCGTGACCCGAGGCTGAACACCACCTGGCAGCGCGTCCACGCCGACTCGGAGGAGAGGCTGCGGGCCGCCCTCGCCGAGCGCTGCCCGGACGGTGCCGATCCGCTGGAGATCCGGCTGGCCGCCGCCGCCGCGACCGCGGCGATCCGGGTGGCCCTGGAACAGTGGGCCTCCTCCGACGGGCCCCTCGCCGGTCCGGGTTCCCCGCGGGACCTCGGTGCGCACTGCATGCGCGAGCTCACGGCGGGGCTACGGCTCTGGGAGCGGGCGGGCTGAGCCCTGTCCGCTCCCGGCCGGCGGTGTGGACGGTGACGGCCCATGACAGGTGACAACTTTCAGATGACAGATTTCGAAATCTGTCATCTGAAAGTTGTCATCCGTCCGGTTCGCTCCCCGCAACCTCCCAGTCGCGATCAGCGTCCTCCCAGCTGGCGCTAGGGTTGGTCCTCGCGCCCCGGCGGGGGAACCGGGGTGACCTCCTCGGATGTCCCCAGCGGAGGGGACTGGAGTTCGAGGCGTGGGAGCAAGCAGGACATGGGTCTGACGAGCCACAAGGTGCTGGCGCTGACCGCACTGGTCGCGGTCGTGATGATGGTCGGCACGGTCTGGTTGTGGCCCAGACTCGCGAAGAGGACCTGGCGGGCGGTGCTCGGCCGGATCGGCGCGCTGCTCGCCACCCAGCTCGCGGTGCTCGCCGCGCTCGGCCTGGTCGCGAACAACTACTTCGCCTTCTACAGCAGTTGGGACGACCTGCTGGGCACCGGCGACACCGGCCCCGTGGTCATCCACAACAAGGCGGACGCCTCCGGCCGGCTGATGGTGGAGACGATGGGGCAGGCCGCGGTCAAGGGCGGCGGCGCGATGGGCCGCGAGCCCAGCCAGTCCGGCGAGATCCGCAAGGTCCGGATCGACGGCGCGGTCAGTCGGCTGTCCACCGAGGGCTACGTCTACCTGCCCCCGCAGTACTTCCAGCCGGAGTACGCCCAGAAGCAGTTCCCGGCCGTGATCGTCAGCACCGGATTCCCAGGAATCGCCGAGAACCTGATCACCCGCTTCAACTATCCGGGTGCCGCGCTCAAGCTGCTGCAGGAAGGGCGGATGCAGCCGACCGTCATGGTCCTGGTGCGCCCCTCGCCCGCACTGCCGCAGGACACCGAGTGCGAGGACGTCCCGAACGGCCCGCAGTCCGACACCTACTTCACCAAGGACGTGCCCTCGGCGATCCAGGCCAGCTTCCGGGTCTCCAGCGACCCGCAGGCCTGGGCCTTCATGGGCAACTCGACCGGTGGCTACTGCGCGCTCAAGCTGGCCATGCGCCACCCGGACGTCTTCCCGACCGCCGTCGCCCTCTCCGCCTACTACGAAGCCGCCGACGACCCGACCACGGGCGACCTGTTCGGCGGCAGCAAGCAGCGCCGCGACGAGGCCAACCTGCTGTGGCGGCTGAAGAACCTGCCGCAGCCGAAGGTGTCCGTACTGCTGGCCGGCACCAAGAAGGGCGACGGCAACTACCGGCAGGAGACCGAGGCCTTCGTCGACGCGGTGCAGAGCCCGATGAAGGTCTCGTACAGCATGCTGGAGAACGGCGGCCACAACTTCGAGACCTGGAGCGCCCTGCTGCCCTCCTCACTGGAGTGGCTGTCCCAGCACCTCAAGGTGCCGAACCAGACCGTCTGACGGGGAACGGCACCCGGGGCCGCCCGGACCGCCCGGCGCCTGGACCGCCCGGACCATCCGAACAGGCTGGGGAGAAGACCGAACCCCCGGGGCCACGGCCCCGGGGGTTCGGTCGTTCACGAGCCGTACGGCTCCCGCGCAGCGGTCCCGCCGCTCAGGCCACCCGCTCCAGCGTCCCGGTGTGCAGCTCGCCGACCCGGCCGCCCTCGCCCTCGAAGGTCCAGAAGGCCCGCACCGTCAGCTTGCCGAGGTCCATCACGTGGCTGACGGTGATCCCGCTCTGCTCCGTCCAGCTGACGAAGTAGATCTCCGGCGCGACCTCGGCGACGTGCAGCCGCACGTCCTCCCACTGGCCCGCGGACTCGCCGAGGCCCTCCCAGCGCAGCCGAGTGCCGTCGGCCGAGTAGGTGTTGCGGAAGGCCGCGCCGTTGTCGGCCCGGAAGAGGTAGGTACGGCCGGCGAAGGCGGGCAGGGGCGCGGTCATGGTGGGGCGGGTCCTCGTTCCTGTTCGGTCGTGGCGAGCATCCGGTCGGGCTCGCCGCTCTTGTGCACGGCGGAAGATGTCAGGCTTCCAATTTATCCGACCGGGCGCACTCGGTCAGGCACTCGCCACGGTACGGTCCGGCACCACACAGCCGCCCGGATGTGCGACCGGCACATGGGCAGGAGCGCGCGCCGGTCCTGCCGTCCGGCCATGGGACGTACCCCCACACACCGTCGCCTGGGCGCCGGACGCCGCGAGCCAGGTCAACGCCTGGCTGAGCTGACCTGACCCGAGCCGTCCGCGGCTGTCCGCCCGTCCGCCTGGCCCGCCTTGGCCCTCCCGCTCCCGGAAATTGATCAACTCGACTGCCACGCAGCGTCGTTGATCGACACCACTGTGAGCTGCGCGACAACCTGCCCGTCCGAGTTGTCCGCTCGTGCACGACCCACCTAGCCTGCAACGGTCGTCCGCCCTCGCGGACCCCGCCGCCGGGACGCCGAATCCTGTCCACCCGCCGGCGGGTCGCCGAGCACCACAGAGGACGGGAGCGGGGGAACCAAGGTCAGCGCCCGGCCCGTACGCCAGAGCGTTCGGGCCGCGGCTAGGGGTGAAGCCGCTCCGCAGGCGGCCGGGCGACCTCAGCCCGAACCCGACAGCTCACCTCGCAGGCGTCGCAGAGGTCGTCCCATGCCCAAGCCTGCCAGCTCGACGCACCGGCCGGCGCCCGCGTCCGCCCGCCGCCGCGGACCGCGCCACGCCCGTCCGTCCCACCGCGGACGCAACGCCGCCCTCGCCGCCGCCGGGGCGTTCGCCATCAGCGGCGCCGGGCTGCTCGGTCTGTCGGCGGTCACCGGTGCCCAGGCCGTCACCGCGTCGGCCGTCACCCAGGACCGGCTCGGCCCCGCCACCATGGTCGCGGGCAGGGCCACCACCGCCTCGCTCGGCCTGCACTCCGTGGCCTGCTTCACCGCGAAGACGGTCGGTGTGGGCGTGCGCGACGCGCGCGGCAACAACCTCGACTACCCCGGCAACGCCTCCAACGTGCAGATCTGCCCGAGCGGGGTCGAGTTCACCAGCGGTGCGCGCGCCCTGCCCGCCGGGACGTACACCCGGTTCGGCTTCTGGCAGGAGCTCGGCGGCGCCTGGCACAACCTGCCCTCGCAGCAGCTGGTCGTCTCCGCCGCCGGGACGTCCACCCCGACCCCGACCCCGACCCCGACGCCGAGCGCCGAGCCGACCTCGACCCCGACGTCGACCACCAAGCCGACCCCGACCCCGACGCCGACCGCCGAGCCGACCTCGACCCCGACGTCGACCTCGACCACCAAGCCGACCCCGACCGGCGAGCCGACCTCGACCACCGCGACCACGTCGACCACGTCGGTCCCGGCGCCGAGCACCACCCCGACCCCGAGCACCCCGCCGCCGTCCTCCCCGGTCGCCGGCAAGTCGCTGACCTGGTCGGACGAGTTCAACGGCGCGATCAGCTGGGGCCGGCGCTGGGTCGGCGACAAGAGCACCGCGTACAGGTACGGCGACCACAACCCGGGCGACAACAAACTCGACTGGCTGAACAGGAACAACGTCAGCGTCGCCAACGGGGTCGCCACCTTCACCGCCACGCCCGGCGGGCCGGCCCTGGAGAACGGCAAGCAGTCCTGGAACACCGGGTTCCTGACCACCGAGGGCTCCAGCGAGGGCTTCCGGGTCAAGACCGGCGACTACGCCGAGACCCGGGTCAAGCTGCCCGCCGGCAGCGGCGCCTGGCCGGCCCTGTGGACCTGGAAGAACGGCAACGGCGAGGTCGACTCCTTCGAGTACCACCCCGACAACCCGAACCTGCTGGAGCTGACCAACCACGTCAACCCGGGCAACGCGAGGTACTACACCGACGCGAGCGCCATCGCGAAGGACCAGTGGGTGACCATCGGCACCCACTACGGCGCCAACTCGGTGGACTGGTACGTCAACGGCGTCAAGGTCTTCTCGGACGGCAAGGGCGTCGGTGCCAACTGGTCGGCTTACCTGAACCTCAACCTCTCGGTGTGCGCGGGGCAGTACCACCCCGCGCCGCAGGGGACCGCCCCGATCACCTTCGCCGCCGACTACGTCCGCGTCTACCGGTAGGAACGGGCCACCGGCAGGACGCTCCCGCAGGCCGGGTCGGCCCCACCGGCGGGACCGCGCGACTCAGGAGCCGGCAGTCGTCCCGACCACCGTGATGTCGAACGGCTGCCGGTTGTTGCCCTCGTTCCGGTCGTCCGCGCTGCGCACCACGACCGAGCCGCCGCTCAGCCTGCCCACCGGCAGCCCCGGGTTGAGCCGGACCGGGATGAGGGCGGTCGCGCTGCGTCCCTCCCGCAGTCCGGGCTTGAACACGCACCGCACGGTGCGGCCGTGGCCCAGCACCTGGCAGTCGGAAGGGAAGTACGGCCCCTCGGGGCTGACGCCCTCCGGCAGGGTGACCACGACTGTGAACGGGGAGGCGGTGGTGTCCGGGCCCGCGTTGCCGACGAAGGCGCGGACGGTGGTGGTGCCGCCGGGGGTGGCCGGGTCCGGGGCGGTCCGGACCACCTCCAGGTCGGAGGCGGACGGCCGAGCTGCGGCCGGCGCGGGCAGTGTGGAGGCTTCGGATCCCGCGTCCGTCGCTGCTCCGGGCCTCGCCGGGGCCGGCAGGGTGGAGGCCTCGGGCGTCGCCGGGGCGGGCAGGGTGGACACCGTGGACGCGCCCGTCGCGACGACCTCCACCGCGGGCCGGGGCTCGGGCCGCCGCAGCGCCCAGGACGGGTCGGTGGCCAGCACCGTCACCGCGTACCCCGCCGCCAGGGCCGCGACCAGTCCGGCCCCGCCGGACCCCCGGCCTCTCGCGGCAGGTCGTGCGCCACCGCCCCGCACACCACCGCCCGGTACGTGGCCACCCGGTACCTCACCGCCCCGAACGTCCCGGTGCTGCTGCTCCATCCCCGCTCACCCTGCCTTCGCGTCCCGGCCGCCCGCGCCGTCGCGGGCGGCGTCGGCACCAGGGTGGCGGAGCCGTCGCCGGAGCCCGGGGGCAACCCGCCCGTCGTCCGCCCGAACGGATGAAGCGGCGTTCCGCCCCGACCGGATGGGTCGACAACGGGGGTTGACGGGACGTCAGGGGGCGAGGACCTGCCCCAGCCGGGTCGCGATCCGGTGCATCACCGGGACCAGCGAGGCGGCCCCGGCCTGCTCCTCCAGGGCCCGGATGCGAGCCTCCGGGCCGGAGACCGAGAGTGCCGTGGGCGTCGGCGCGCCCGGGACGGCGAGCGCGATGCAGCGGACGCCGATCTCCTGCTCCTGGTCGTCGACCACGTAGCCGCGCGAGCGCGCCTCGACGAGCTGGCGCATCAGCTCCTGCGGGTCGGTGACCGTGTACTCGGTGTGCGCGGGCAGCGGGTTGGGGCCGAGGACGGCGCGGGCCTCGTCCTCGGGCAGCTGGGCGAGCAGCGCCTTGCCGACGCCGGTGCAGTGCGGCTGCACTCGTCGGCCGACCTCGGTGAACATCCGCATCGAGCGGCGCGACTGGACCTGGCCGACGTACACCACCTCGCCGCCCTCCAGCACCGCCAGGTTGGCGGTCTCGCCGGTGGCCTCCATGAGTTCGGCCAGGTACGGGCGGGCCCAGCTGCCGAGCAGTCGGCCGGCCGTCTCGCCGAGGCGGATCAGCCGGGGGCCCAGGGTGTAGCGGCGCGCGGTGTCCTGGCGGACATAGCCCTGCTGGACGAGGGTACGAACCAGTCGGTGGATGGTCGGCATCGGGAGGCCGGAACTGGTGGAGAGCTCGCTGAGAGTGGCCACGCCGCCGGAGTCGGCCAGCGCCTCCAGGAGTTGGAAGGCGCGTTCGACGGACTGCACGCCGCCGCCCGCGCGGTCGGCGCCTGTCGTCGATGCTGGTTCGGGGGTCGCAACCACCGGCGTTCCCTTCGCTGTCGGGGAGGAGTAGAGTCCCGGCGACTCTTCAACAAACCGTTGAAATTCTGTATCGCGGAAACTAGTCTCCACCTTACAGAATCGAACTCGCCGACAGGCGGGTTCCGATCGAGGAAGTTCCCCGGGGAACCTCCCCCCGGAGCTCCCCTCGCCAGGCTCAACCGTCTTAGGAGTGTCCTGCTCATGGCTGCAGATCAGGGGCCCTCCCCCAGCCTCCGGCCGGGGGTACCCCCAACCGCCTCCTCTCCTTCCGCTCCGGTCGTCACTGTCGCCGGTCCTCGCGTCCACCGGGCGGAGGAGGTGCTCACTCCGGAGGCGATCGCCTTCGTCGGCGGGCTCCATCGCGCCTTCGAGGGGCGCAGGCAGGAGCTGCTGGCCAGGCGGAGGAGTCGCCGCGCCGAGATCGCCGCCGCCGGCACGCTGGACTTCCTCCCCGAGACCGCAGACATCCGGGCCGGGGACTGGAAGGTCGCCGAGGCGCCCCGCGCGCTCCAGGACCGCCGGGTCGAGATCACCGGCCCGACCGACCGCAAGATGGTCGTCAACGCGCTCAACTCCGGGGCGAGGATCTGGCTCGCCGACTTCGAGGACGCCACCTCCCCGACCTGGGAGAACGTGGTCGGCGGCCAGGTCAATCTGATCGACGCCTTCGAGGGCCGGATCGACTTCACCAGCGCGGCCGGGAAGGCCTACACCCTCAAGCCCGCCGCCGAGCTTGCCACCGTCGTGGTCCGCCCGCGCGGCTGGCACCTGGACGAGAACCACCTGCTGGTCGACGGCACCCCGGTGGCCGGCGCGTTCGTCGACTTCGGCCTCTACTTCTTCCACAACGCCGCCCGACTGTTGGCCAAGGGCGCGGGGGACCCGAACTCCGGCCCGTACTTCTACCTGCCGAAGACCGAGAGCCACCTCGAAGCCCGGCTGTGGAACGACGTGTTCACCCACGCCCAGGCCGAACTCGGCATCCCGCACGGCACGATCCGGGCGACCGTGCTGATCGAGACCATCACCGCCGCGTTCGAGATGGACGAGATCCTCTACGAGCTGCGCGACCACGCGGCGGGCCTCAATGCCGGGCGCTGGGACTACCTGTTCTCGATCGTCAAGAACTTCCGCGACGCCGGCGAGCACTACATCCTGCCGGACCGCAACAGCGTCACCATGGCCTCGCCGTTCATGTCCGCCTACACCCGGCTGCTGGTGCAGACCTGCCACAAGCGCGGCGCCCACGCGATCGGCGGCATGGCCGCGTTCATCCCGAGCCGCCGCGACCCCGAGGTCAACGCGGCCGCGCTGGAGAAGGTCAAGGCGGACAAGGACCGGGAGGCCGGCAACGGCTTCGACGGTTCCTGGGTCGCCCACCCCGACCTGGTGCCGGTCGCCCGGGCCTCCTTCGACGCGGTGCTCGGCGAGCGCCCCCACCAGAAGGACAACCCCGGCCCGGCCGAGCCGGTGACCGCCGCCCAGCTGCTCGACATCGCCGGCGCCGGCGGCACCTGCACCCACGCGGGGCTGCACAGCGCCGTCCAGGTCGGCATCCGCTACATCGAGGCCTGGCTGCGGGGTCTGGGCGCCGTCGGCATCTTCAACATGATGGAGGACGCCGCCACCGCGGAGATCTCCCGCTCGCAGATCTGGCAGTGGATCCACAACGGGGTCGTGCTGTCCGACACGGGGGAGAGGGCCACCGCCGAGCTGGTCCGCGCTCTGGTCGCCGCGGAGCTGGCCGGCCTCCTCGCCGAGCTGGGCGAGGAGGCCTACAGTGCCGGCCGTTGGCGCGAGGCCGCGCGGCTCTTCGAACAGGTCGCCCTGGCCGAGGAGTTCGTGGACTTCCTGACCCTTCCCGCGCTGCCCCTGCTGGGCTGAGCCCGACCTACCCGCCAGCGCCACCGCTGCCGCCTGCCGGGCTGTGGCACTCCGGCGGTCCACCACTGCGTTCCGTACGGCGACGAATCCACCTGTCCTCTCGTCGCCGTGCGGAACGGTCTTTTCCACGTGAGGAGTTCACTCATGACGCGCATGTTCTTCAACGGCCAGGCGATGGTCGGCGGCCCCTTCCACGCCAAGGTCGCCGACGCGCTGATCGGGCCGGCCCGGACCGCCCCCGGCTACCGTTTCTTCTCCATCGACCACAGCGGTGGGACGGACGTCTGCCCGGGGCTGCTGGCCGACCCGGAGGCGGACACCGCCATCGAGGGCGAGCTGTACGACATCCCGCTGGAGCGGCTTCGGGACGTCATCCTGCCGGGCGAACCGCGGGAGCTGGAGCTGGGTGTCATCAAGCTGGAGGACGGCTCCGCGTGCCTGTCCATGCTGCTCTCCCGGGGCGAGCTGGAGCGCGGAGTCCACCGCGAGATCACCCACCACGGCGGCTGGCGCGCCTACCTCGCCACGATCGGGCGCGAGGCCTGACGGCGGGAGGCGCGGCGCGGCACGGTTCACATCGACAGGCCTTGCCGGGGGATCGGCGCCGGAACAAATGACAGCTGACAACTTTCGTCATCTGTCATCTGTCATCTGTTATCCGTCGTCCGTCCGCTGAAATCCGTCCGCCGAAACCTGTCAGCCCCCCGCCGCGAGGTGCGGGCGCCCCGCCGCCATCGCGTCGCCCAGCGGGCTGCGCCGGTACAGCACGCTGCGGCCGAGCCGGTTGCGCTCCAGCAGCCCGGCCGCCGCGAGCGCGCCCAGGTGGCGGCTGACCGCACCCGGGGTGACCCCGAGCCGGTGCGCCAGCTCCGTCGTGCTGGCCGGGGTCGCCAGCAGCGCCAGCAGCCTGGCCCTGGGAGCGCCGATCAGTCCGGCCAGCGGCCCGTCGACCGCCGCCCGCGCTTCGGCGCCGGCGGGCCCCAGGCCCTCCGCCATCGTCGCCTTGCCGCGCGCCGGGTAGCAGACCAGCGGTGGCCCGTCCTGGGTGACGTCGGTCTGCGCGCCGAGCCCGAACAGCGTCGGGATCAGCACCAGCCCGCGCCCGGCGACGTTCACCGTGGTGCCCACCGCCTTCACCGCCGGGTGCGGGTCGACGAGCCGCAGCACCCCGGCGTGCCAGCTCAGCCTGGCGTCGAGGTCCGCGAACAGCCCCTCCGCCCCGCGCTCCGAGAGCATCCGCCCCCGGTAGGCGATGTCCGCCTCCAGCACCGAGCGGGCGCGCGGCCACCAGGCGGGGGCGAGGCAGCGCGTCCAGTACGCCTCCAGCGCCTCGGCCGCCCGGGCGGCCAGCGCCGCCGGGTCGTCGATCAGCCCGGCCAGCACCGGCGGCAGCGGGCTCGGGTTCCCGCCGCCCCGGTAGGCCTCCAGCACGTCGGCCCGCACCACCTCCGGAGGGGTGGCCGCCAGCCGCGCCAGCTCGACCGAGAAGTCCGGGCGGGGGCCGAGTGGACGCGGCGTCAGGAAGTCAGGCACGAAGCCGACCGGCGCGATCATCGACTCCAGCAGCGCGGTGTCCAGCGTCTCGTAGCGGTCCTGCCAGCCGGCGGCCCACGGTTGCTGCGCCGGGTAGTGCCCGGGCCGGCGGCGGGCGCGCAGGCTCAACACCGCCTCCTGCAGGGCGGAGTAGCCGAACCAGGTGGCGGCGAGGTCGTCGACGCCCAAGTGGAACTCGAACATTGACCGCAACGGTAAAAGAGTTCCGCCACCGGGGGAAGCCCGCTGTCCTACTGCCATGACCTCCACCGCGGTGCTTCCCTCCGCCGTCCGACGGCTGCTGCCGGCCGACCCCCTGCTGCGCAGGCTTGCCCTGATGAGCCTGGTGAACACCGTCGGCAACGGCCTGTTCGTGACCGTCAGCGTGCTGTTCCTGACCCGCTCCGTCGGCCTGACCCCGGGCCGGATCGCGCTCGGGCTGAGCGTGGCCGGCGTCTGCGGGGTGTTCGCCGGGGTGCCGATGGGCCGGCTCGCGGACCGGGTCGGCAGCAAGCGGCTGTTGATGGTGGTCGGGCCGCTGGAGGCGCTCGCCGTGCTCGGCTACGCGTTCGTGCACTCCTTCGCCGCCTTCGTCGCCCTGGCCTGCGTGGCGACGGTGCTGGAGCGCGGTGCGGCGGCGGTGCGCAGCGCCCTGATCGCCCGGACACTGCCGGCCGAGACCCAGGTGCGTTCGCGCTCGCTGCTGCGCTCGGTGATGAACGCGGGGCTGGTGGTCGGGTCCGGCGGTGCGGCGCTGGCGCTGCAGTCCGACAGCTACGCCGGGTACGTCACCATGATGGTCCTGGACGCCGCGAGCTTCCTGGGTGCGACGGCGCTGCTGGCCGGCCTGCCCGACCGTGACCCGACGGTCCGCCGGACCGCCGGTCCGGAGGCCCCGGTGGCCCCGGTGGCCCCGGTGGGACGGCGGACGGTGCTGCGCGACCGCCGCTACCTGCTGGTCACCGTGCTGCACGCGCTGTTGGAGCTCCAACTCCCGGTGCTCACCGTGGGGATCCCGCTGTGGATCGTGCTCGCGACGGACGCGCCGGCGGCGGTGGTCGCCGCGGTCGACGTGGTCAACTGCCTGCTGGTGGTGGTGTTCCAGGTGCGGGCGAGTCGCGGGGTGGACGACGTTCCCTCGGCGGCCCGGGCCTGTGCCCGGGGCGGCCTGCTGCTGGCGGGCGGCTGCCTGCTCTACGCGGTGGCGGGGTCGGGCCCGGCGGCGGTCGCCACCGCGGCGGTCCTGGTCGGTGCCCTGGTGCACAGCCTCGGCGAGCTGCTCACCTCCGCCGGCGGTTGGACGCTGAGCCTGGACCTGGCCGATCCGCGGTCCCACGGCGAGTACCAGGGCGTGTTCATGAGCGGCCAGGCGGCGGCCCACGTGATCGGGCCGCTGGTGATCAGCCTGACCGTGGTCGCCCACGGTGCGGTCGGCTGGGCCGTCCTGGCCGGGGTGTTCGTCCTCGCGGGTGCCGCTCTCCCGGCTGCCGTCCGGCACACGGAGCAACCGGCCGCCATCGGCCTACCAGGAACCCGCTGACCACGAACCCGCCGACCACGAACCCGCTGACCACGAGCCCCCGATCCGCGGCCCCCTCCGCGGTCCCCTGGTCGTCCGGCCCGCTTCCCACGGGGGTGGGAGCGGGCCGGAGGCACGCCACGGCCCCGGACCCTCGCCGTGGGTCCGGGGCCGCGGTCCGTACACCGCCGGGGTGTACGGAGTCCGGGGGGCGCACCGTCCCTGGGTGCCCCCGGAGTGCGGGTGGGCGTCAGACCGGACGGGCCGCCAGTTCGCGGGCGGCCCGCGCGCAGTCACGCGCGATCCGGTCCTCGTCGACGGTGGTCAGCTGCCCCTTCTCGACCACCGCGTTTCCGTTGACGAACAGCACGGACAGCGGCGGCAGCGCCCCGAAGGTGAGCGCGGCGACCGGGTCGGCGATGGACGAGTGCATGATCCCGTCGATCTTCCACAGCGCCAGGTCGGCGAGCTTGCCGGCCTCGATCGAGCCGATCTCGTCCTGCCGGCCGAGCACCCGGGCGCCGCCCATGGTGCCCAGGCGCAGCGCCTGCCGCCCGGTCAGCGCGGTGGGGGAGCCGTGCAGCCGGTTGATCAGCAGGGCGTTGCGCAGCTCGGTGCCGAGCTCGCCGGACTCGTTGGAGGCGGTGCCGTCGACGCCGAGGCCGACCGGGACGCCGGCCCGGAGCATGTCGGGCACCCGGGCGATGCCGGCCGCCAGGCGGGCGTTGGAGGACGGGCAGTGGGCGACGCCGGTGCCGGTCTCGGCGAACTTGGCGATGTCGGAGTCGTTCATGTGCACGCAGTGCGCCATCCAGACGTCCTCGCCGAGCCAGCCCACCGACTCGAAGTAGTCGGTCGGCCCCATGCCGAACAGTTCCTTGCAGAACTGTTCCTCCTCGGCCGTCTCCGAGCCGTGGGTGTGCAGCCGGACGCCCTTGCGGCGGGCGAGCTCGGCGGACTGGCGGAGCAGGTCGGTGGAGACCGAGAAGGGCGAACAGGGCGCGATGGCGACGTGCAGCATCGAGCCGAAGGAGGAGTCGTGGTACCGGTCCACGGCGGCCTCGGAGGCGGCCAGGATGTCGTCCAGCGCCTCGACCGCGTGGTCCGGCGGCAGCCCGCCGTCCTTCTTGGAGCGGTCCATCGAGCCGCGCAGCGCGGTGAAGCGCAGGCCGAGCTCCCGGACGGCCTCGATGGAGGCGCCGAGCACGTCGCCGCCGTCCTCGGGGAAGACGTAGTGGTGGTCCGCGGCGGTGGTGCAGCCGGACTTGAGCAGTGCGGCGGCGGAGCCCTGGCTGGCGGCGTGCACGAGCCTCTCGTCGATCCGCGCCCAGGTCGGGTAGAGGGCGACCAGCCAGTCGAACAGGATGTCGTCCTGGGCCAGGCCGCGGGTGATCCACTGGTAGAAGTGGTGGTGGGTGTTGACCAGGCCGGGGGTGGCCAGGTGGCCCTCGCCGTTGATCCGGCGCACCACGTTGTCCAGCCACGCGGGGGCGGGGCCGTCGCCCACCGCCTCGATGGTGTTGCCGAGGATGACCACGTGGCCGCGGGCGTACTCGGTGTCGTTCGCGTCCACGGTGGCGATCGCGACGTTCTCGATCACGATCCGCTGGTCCGCGGGCGGGGGCTGGACTGCCATGGCGTGACTCCTATGGGGGGAGGGCCGGGAGGGGCGTGCACCGAAGGGCGCACGCCCTCCCCGGTCGGTCAGGACGGTGTCGCCGTCGGCACCGTCGCGCCGGAGGCCTGGCCGGACCTGGCATCGCGGGCGGCCCCGACGTGGTGGAAGAGCAGGTTGAGCAGGACGGCCATCACGGAGCCAGCCGAGATCCCCGAGTGCATCAGGGTCCTTACGGCCTCCGGGAAGGAGTCGTAGAACGCCGGCACGGCGATCGGGATGATGCCGACACCGAGTGAGACCGACACCAGGATGGTGTTCGAGCCGGACTCCATCCCCGCCTCCGCGAGGGTGCGGATGCCGCTGGCCGCGACCGTGCCGAAGAGCACGATCCCGGCGCCGCCGAGGACGGGCTGCGGGACCAGGGAGACGAGCGAGCCCAGCACGGGGAACAGCCCCAGCAGGACCAGGATGGCTCCGCCGGCCGCGACCACGTAGCGGCTGCGGATTCTCGTCAGCGCCACCAGCCCGATGTTCTGGGCGAAGGCGCTGGCGGCGAAGCCGTTGAAGACGGGGCTGAGCGCGGTGGCCAGACCGTCGGCCCGCAGGCCGGCGGCGAGGGTGGGCTCGTCCGCCTCGCGGTCGACGATCTTGCCGAGGGCGAGCATGTCGGCGGTGGACTCGGTCATCGAGACCATCATGACGATGCACATCGAGACGATCGCGGCGGCGTCGAACATCGGCGCGCCGAAGTGGAACGGGGAGGGGAGCGAGAAGACGTTCGCGTCCTTGACCGCGCCGAAGTCGGCGAGCCCCAGCGGGAAGGCGATCAGGGTGCCGAGCGCCAAGCCGATGAGCAGCGACAGCTGCTGCCAGAAACCGTGCAGCAGCCGGTTGCAGAGCACCACCGCGACGAGGGTGATCGCGGCGAGGCCGATGGCCCGCATGGAGCCGTACCCGGGGGCGCTCGGCGAGCCGCCGCGCGCCCAGTTGACCGCCACCGGAAGCAGGGACACCCCGATGAGGGTGATCACGGTGCCCTGGACGACCGGGGGGAAGAACCGGATGAGCTTGCAGAAGTACGGCGCCGCGAGGAAGCACAGGAGCCCCGCGACGATCACCGCTCCGAAGATCACCGGGAGGGCGTCCTTCGGGCCCCCCGTTCCTTCGATGGAGCCCTTCGCTATGGCGATCATCGGCGCGACCCCCGCGAAGGAGACGCCGTTCACGAACGGCAGGCGCGCGCCGATCTTCCAGATGCCGAGCGTCTGGAGGAGGGTGGCCAGTCCGGCGGTGAACAGGCTGGCCGAGATGAGCAGGGCGAGTTCGGCGGCGGAGAGCCCGACGCCGGCGCCGACGATGAGCGGGGGTGCGACGACCCCCGCGTACATCGCGGCGACGTGCTGGAGTCCGGTGGAGAACAGCTTCACCGGGGGCAGCAACTCGTCCACGGGGTGGGTCCCGGGCCGGGGCGGCTCGCCGGGGAGGTGTGCCGACGCGCCGTCCGGGCCGTGCGCTCTTTCCGGGGTGGAACCGCCGTCTGTACTGCTGGTGTTGCTGGGTGCCATGTCGAGCCCCTCTTGTGCCCGTGGCTCCCGGCGCGCCCGTGGCGCTGGAGTGCGGCTGGTGCTGGTGTGACCGAGGGCGGGACGGCGGTGCAGGGATCCCTCGGCCGGCCTCTCCAGTGCCCCGGGCCGGCCGCCGTGAGGCAGACACGAACTCCGGTGGGTGGGGGGTGGAGAAACTGCTGGTACGGGTGGAACGCGCGGTGGTGCGGTGGTGGGGCCGGTGGAGCGGCCCGCCCGGACTCGACCGGCCCGTGGGGACCGGAGGGTGCGGCGATTCCGGGCGGTGTCCACCTGGTGGTGGGGCGGGGAGGTCAGGCGACCGGGATGACCGGGACGACGCCCTCGCGGTGCACGGTGCCCTCGATCAGGCCGTACATGCGGTCCGCGGCGAAGTAGACCTCGTTGTCGTTCTTGAGGCCGAACGGCTCCAGGTCGACCAGGAAGTGGTGCTTGTTCGGCAGTTCGAGCCGGACCTCGTCCACCTCGGCGCGGTTGTTGAGGACCCGGGTGCCCATCGCGTGCAGGGTCTGCTGCAGCGAGTAGGAGTAGGTCTCGGCGAAGGCCTCCAGCATGTGCCGCTTCACCTGGGTGTAGGAGCGGTTCCAGTTGGGCTGGGCCTCGCCGTCCCTGCCGCCGTAGCCGAACTTCCAGCGGGCGGTGACCTGGGTGGCGAGGATGCGGTCGTAGGCTTCCTGGAGGGTGGTGTAGCCGTCCTTGATGTAGCCCCAGAACTCAGAGTTGGTGGAGTTCAGGACGACCAGGTCCTTCAGACCGGAGATCACCTGGACGGACTCGCCGTCGTAGACGATCTCGCTGGTGCGGGTCTCCTGGCCGCTGCGGACGAAGGAGTGACCGACCTCCTCCGAGCCGATGAAGCGGGCCGAGCTGTCCGGGGTCCGGATCCGCTCCCAGGCGTACTCCTCGATCCGGATCCGGGCGCTGTGCACGACGCCGCGCTCGGTGTCGTCGACGAAGTGGCGCGCCAGGAGGACGCCGAAGGCCTCGGCCGACTCGATGCCGTACTTCTTGGCGAAGGCGTAGACGGTGTTCTTGGTGGTGTCGGTGGGAAGGCAGTTGGCGTTGGACCCGGTGAGGTGGACGTCCTCGAACTCGCCGCGGAGCGAGACCGAGACGTTCAGGTCCTTGATCTCGTGCCGGGTGGAGTCGCGGTGGATCCGGACGATGCGGTTCTCCGCCTTGCCGTACTGGTTCTGGCCGAGCACGTGGGCCATGACGTGGCTCCTAGGCTTTCAAGGTCGGTCCACTAGCTTCCGCGGTAGACCGAGTATCCGAACGGGTTGAGCAGCAACGGCACGTGGTAGTGGTGCTGTTCGGGCGCGACCGTGAAGACGATCGAGACCTCGGGGAAGAACGGCGGCTCGGAGGACTTGAGCGCGTGGTACGCGCCGGTGTCGAAGAGCAGCCGGACGACCGAGCCCGCCTCCACGGCCGGCAGGTCCTTGGCCCGGCCGTCGGAGTCCGTGGAGGAGGTGCCGAGCACCTGCCAGCCACCCTCGGTTTGCAGTGCGAGCTCGACCGGGACGCCCTCGGCCGGGTAGCCGAGGCTGGTGTCGAGCACGTGGGTGGAGATGCCAGTCATGGGTGGAGTGACCTTACTGATGGCAGACATGATGGTGCGTCAGTTCCCTGATGGGGCAACCGGAACGGTTCGGCGCGAAATCGCCTGACGAGCCGTCAGGATTTGTCGAGCAGGCGGTTGAGACGGATGTCGTTGATCTTTCGCAGCTCCCCTCGGACGATCTCCGTCTCGGTGGCGGCGTCGTTGGGGTGGCGCTCGCGCAGGGCGGCGAGCATGCCGACCGCGGTGCGGCCGGTCGCGCAGATCAGGAACACGTGGCCGAACTTGGCCTCGTAGGCGGCGTTGGCCTCGTGCAGTTCGTCGAGGATCGCCTGGTTCGCGCCCCGGGTTCCGGCCTGTTCGCGCTCGGAGGTGGCGTCGCCCGCCATGGGCTTGCCGATCCGGGCGTGGCCGGCCATCGCGTCGCGCAGGTCCTCGGTCGTCAGTGACGCCATGGCCGCCGAATTGGCGGCGAGCAGGGTCTCGCGGTCGGACCAGGGTCGGGCCTCCGCGATCGCGGTGGCCCAGCGGGGGCTGGAGCACACCTCCAGCAGGATCTCTTCCAACTCCGCGGCGTCGGCCGCGGCCAGGGCGTCAAGGGTGTGGGGATGGTTGGTCACGAGTGGACCTCCTGAAGAGTGGTGCCACCCGGAAAAGCTAGATCGGCCCCACCCGGCCGTCAACACTTTGTTGAAAGGTTGGTGGTTACGTTTTGAACCGGGCCGCGGTGTCGGGCCCTTTCGTGTGTGATTCGCCAAGTGTGCCCCGCCGCAGGCCGATCCAGTCCTGCCGTGTCGGCGGGGTCACCCGTTCGGAAGCCCTCGGGATGGGGGCGCATGCGCCCCGGAGGGCGCCGAACCGGGGCGTCAGGACGACTTCGCGCCGTCCTGGCGGTTCAGGTAGTTGTACACGGTGAAGCGGCTGACGCCCAGGGCCGAGGCGACGGTCTCCACGCCGTGGCGGACGGTGAAGGCGCCGCGCTCCTCCAGGAGGGCGACGACTCGCTGCTTCTCCAGTCGGTCGAGCTCGGCCAGCGGGCGGCCGTCGAACTGGCGGGTCATCTCGGCGAGCAGCCGGTCCAGTGCGCTGCCCAGGTGCGGCAGCCGGACGGCCAGGGCCGGGACGCCCTCCCACTCCAGGACCACGTCGTCGGGCTTCGCCTCGTCCAGTGGGACGGGCGTCGCGCCGACCGCGGCCAGCAGCGGCTTCACCGCTGCGGCGAGCGGGTGTTCCACGTTCTCGGTCACGGCGTACCGCCCTCCTCGCCCAGCAGGCTGACCTGGACCGAGATCCGGGTCGCCCCGGCGTCCAGGGTCTCCTTGAGCAGCTTGGTCACCGCGGCGAGGACCTGCTCGGCCTCGCCCTCGGCACCGGTGCCGAAGGGGCCGACCGACACGGCCAGGCCGGCCTCGTCGACGGCCTTGCGGGCCGCCGCGGCGTGCTCCGGGAACGTGTCCAGTTCGAACGGTTCTGTCGTGAACTCCACCATCAATCGCACGAGGTCACTGTAGCGAGCAGGCGTGCGAGCGGGCAGGGGCCGGGTGATCGAACGGTCCGGCGCTCGGGGGTGGCGCACGCCCGGGGCTTCTTCAACAAAATGTTGCGACTGTCTTGACACTCGCTCGGTGGGCCGGAGATTCTTCCACCACGCAGAATCCCTCTTCCGGATTGTGGAAGTTGCGGATGAAGGAAGAGAGATGAGAGGTGAGTGACGTGACGGCGGCTGCCAAGCACGGCTTCACGGTCAACCTGTCCATCCTGTTCGGCGAACTGCCGCTCCTGGAGCGCCCCGCCGCGGCCGCCGCGGCCGGCTTCACCGCCGCCGAACTCTGGTGGCCCTTCGGGGCGGAGCACGACCCCTCGCAGTCCGAACTGGACGCGCTGCGCAAGGCGTTCACCGAAGCCGGCGTCCGGCTCACCGGCCTCAACTTTCTGGACGACCTGAGCAAGGGCGCTCGCGGCACCGTCTCGGTGCCGTCCGAACGGGACCGCTTCCGCGCCAACGTCCCGGTGGCCGTGGAACTCGCCGCCTCGCTCGGCGCCACCGCGCTCAACGCGCTGTACGGCAACCGGGTCGAAGGCGTCGACCCGGCCGAGCAGGACGCGCTCGCGCTGGAGCACCTGGTGCTCGCTGCGCGGGCTGCGCACGGAATCGGAGCCGTCCTGCTGATCGAGGCCCTGAACAGGGCCGAGTCGCCGGACTACCCGCTGGTCTCGGCCGCCGCCGCGGTCGAGGTGGTCGACAAGGTCAACGCCGCCGCCGGCCTGGGGAACGCCAGGTTCCTCTGCGACCTGTACCACCTGGCAAGGAACGGCGAGGACCTGGCGGCCGTCATCGACACCTACGCCGACCGCATCGGCCACGTGCAGATCGCCGACAACCCGGGCCGCAACGAGCCCGGCACCGGAGAGCTGGACTTCGAGGACCTGTTCGCCCGGCTCACGGCCGCGGGCTACACCGGCTCGATCGGCCTGGAGTACCGCCCCTCCACCGGCGTCAGCGCCGACAGCTTCGGGTGGCTGCCGCGCGAACTGCGCGCAGCCGGATAGCGCAGCCGGACAGCGGAGCCGCCAAGTAGCGGAGCCGCCGAGCGGAGCCGCCGAGCAGCGCGCCGCGGACCCACCCGACCTCCCACCCGCACACGTAAGGAACTCGACGCGATGAGCCGCAAGATCGCCTTCATCGGCCTCGGCATCATGGGCAGCCCGATGGCCGCCAACCTCGTCAAGGCCGGCCACCACGTCACCGGCTTCAACCTCACCCAGCCGCCGATCGACGCCCTGGTCGCGGCCGGCGGGCACGGCGCCACCAGCATCGCGGACGCGGTGAAGGACGCCGAGGTCGTCATCACGATGGTCCCGGCCGACCCGCAGGTCGAACAGGTCGTCCTGGGCGAGGGCGGCGTGCTGGAGAACGCCAGGCCCGGCACCCTGGTGATCGACATGTCCTCGATCACCCCGCAGACCTCGATCAAGGTCGGGGCCGCCGCCGGGGAGAAGGGCATCCGCACCCTGGACGCCCCGGTCTCCGGCGGCGAGGCCGGTGCCGTGGAGGCCGTCCTGTCGATCATGGTCGGCGGCGCCGCCGAGGACTTCGCCGAGGCCAAGCCGCTGTTCGACGTGTTGGGCACCACGGTCGTCCATGTCGGCCCGTCCGGCGCAGGCCAGACCGTCAAGGCCGCCAACCAGCTGATCGTCGCGGTCAACATCCAGGTGCTCGCCGAGGCCGTGGTGTTCCTGGAGAACGCCGGCGTGGACCTCGCGGCCGCGCTGGACGTGCTCGGCGGCGGCCTGGCCGGCTCGACCGTGCTCAACCGCAAGAGGGCGAACATGCTGAACCGCGAGTTCGCCCCCGGTTTCCGGATCGACCTGCACCACAAGGACATGGGCATCGTCACCGACGCCGCCCGCGCCGTCGGCGCCGCGCTGCCGGTCGGCGCCGTGGTGGCCCAGCTGGTCGCCTCCGCCCGGGCCAACGGCGACGGCTCGCTCGACCACTCGGCGCTCCTGCGTGGCGTCGAGCGGCTCTCCGGGCGCGAGGTCGAGTAACACCCCCAGGGGTTCCCGCGCGGAGCCCCCGCCCGAGCTCCTCCTGGCGGCGTGTACCCATCCGGTCGTGCCCGCGCCGTCAGGAGGCCGGACCCGACCGGTGTGCGGGCCGGGGCTCATCCGCCCGCCCGCCGGTCGATCCAAGCCGGTGACGCGCACGTCCCCCCGGGGGCACTTCGGTCGTGCCTGGTACGCGTCGCCCGGCCTCCTCCCTGCCGAGGGGAGCCTCTCGTACGTCGGAAGCGGAACGAGTGGAACGGCGGGGAGGGGGTCGCACCTCCGGGCCGCCCGGGACGGGGCCGCACCCCTTCGGAACGCTCCGAACGGGGGCGCACTCCCTCGGAGCGTTCCGCCCCGGCCGCCCCGGCCGCCCGGCCGCCCGGCCGCTGCGGCCGAGGAGCTCGCACCCCCGGGCCGCCCGGCCTCATGCTGGACGCACGCCGCACCACCACCGCCAGACCCGTACGGAAGCGAGGACCGCGCCATGCCCCCCACTCCCCGCCAGGGCCATGTGGTCGTCGCCCCCGACAAGTTCAAGGGCAGCCTGGACGGCGCCGAGGTGGCGGCCCGGATCGCCGCCGGCATCCGGCGCGCCGCGCCCGGCACCGAGGTGCGCGAGCTGCCCGTCGCCGACGGCGGCGAGGGCACCCTGGCCGCCGCGCTCGCGGCCGGCTTCAGCCGGGTCCCGGCCAAGGTGACCGGTCCGACCGGACTGCCGGTGGACGCCGCACTGGCCGTCCGGGACGACACCGCCGTGGTCGAGCTGGCGCAGGCCTCCGGTCTCGCCCGGCTGCCCGGCGGCCGCACCGCCCCGCTCGCGGCCGGGTCCTACGGGGTCGGCCAGCTGATCGCCAAGGCTGTCTCGCTCGGCGTCAAGCGGATCGTGCTGGGCCTCGGTGGCAGCGCCTGTACGGACGGCGGGGCCGGCATGGTGCAGGCGCTCGGGGTGCGGCTGCGCGACGCCGACGGCGGCGAACTCCCGCCCGGCGGCGCTGCGTTGCGCAGGCTCGCGGAGATCGACCTCGGCCCGCTGGCCGACGCCCTGGGCGGCGTCGAGGTCGTGGTGGCCTGCGACGTGGACAACCCGCTGCTCGGGCCGCGCGGCGCCACCGCCGTCTACGGCCCGCAGAAGGGCGCCGACGCCGAGGACCTGGTGGTCCTGGAGGAGGGGCTGACCAGGTTCGCCGACCTGGTCGCCGGGGCCACCGGGCGGGACGTCCGGGAGGCGCCCGGCGCCGGCGCCGCGGGCGGGGTGGGCTTCGCCGCCCTCGCCCTGCTCGGCTCCACCATGCGACCCGGCATCGAGCTGTTGCTCGACCTGCTGGGCTTTGACGGGGCTGTGCGTGGGGCACGCCTCGTCGTGACCGGCGAGGGCTGCCTGGACGCGCAGACGCTCCACGGCAAGGCCCCCGCCGGAGTCGCCGCGGCGGCCGCCCGGGCGGGGGTTCGAGTGGCCGCCGTGGCGGGTCGGCTGGAGCTCTCCGAGCCCGAGTGGCGGGCCGCCGGCTTCACCGCCGCCATCGCGCTGACCGACCTGGCCGAACAGCCGGGGGAGAGCATGACCAGGGCCGCCGAGCTGGCCGAACTCGCGGGGGAGCAGCTGGCCGCCCGGCTGTTGCCGCGCTGAACCCTCGTGCGTTCATCCATTGACGTTTTGTTGAAGGCGGGCCTAGGCTCCCGGCAATCCCTCGCCACCTCCCGCGTTCCACCGCCTCCGAAGCGACGCCCCGGGGCGCAGCCCCCGAGGCGGTGCCCTCGAAGTACCCCCGAAGCGCCCTCGAACCACCACGACTCCCAGGTTCCGGAGGTCTCCCATGCCTTTCAGCCAACCGACGGTGATCCGCTCCCGGCGGGTGGTCCTGCCCGACGGCGAGCGCCCCGCGGACGTGCTGATCCAGGACGGGAAGATCGCCCGGACGGCCCCGCACGGCTCGCTCACGGCCGGTGAGAGCGACCTCGTCGACCTCGGTGGCACCGCCCTGCTGCCCGGGCTGGTCGACACCCACGTGCACGTCAACGAGCCCGGCCGCACCGAGTGGGAGGGGTTCGCCACCGCCACCCGCGCCGCCGCGGCCGGCGGCGTCACCACGATCATCGACATGCCGCTCAACTCGATCCCGCCCACCACCACGGTGGCGGGGCTGGCGGTCAAGCGGAAGGCCGCCGAGGGTCAGACCTGGGTCGACCTCGGTTTCTGGGGCGGCGCCGTCCCCGGCAACGTCGCGGACCTCGAACCGCTGCACGAGGAAGGCGTGTTCGGCTTCAAGAGCTTCCTCGCGCCCTCCGGGGTGGAGGAGTTCCCGCACGTCGAGGCCGCCGACCTGACGGCCGCGCTGGCCGAGCAGGCCCGGATCGGGGCGCTGGCGATCATCCACGCCGAGGACCCGGCCGTGCTGGCCGCCGCCCCGCAGCAACCCGGCGTCCACTACCGGGACTTCCTGGCCTCCCGGCCCGCCGACGCGGAGACCGCGGCCGTCGCCCACCTGCTCGACACGGCCCGGCGCACCGGTGCCCGGGTGCACATCCTGCACGTCTCCTCCGCCGCCGTGCTGCCGCTGCTGCGGCAGGCCCGCGAGGACGGCGTACGGGTGACCGCCGAGACCTGTCCGCACTACCTGACCCTCGCGGCCGAGCAGGTGCCGGACGGCGACACCGCCTTCAAGTGCTGTCCGCCGATCCGCGACGAGTCCAACCGGGACGCGCTCTGGGAGGCCCTGGCGGACGGCGAGTTCATCGCCGTCGTCTCCGACCACTCGCCGTCCACCCCCGACCTCAAGCTGCTGCCCGAGTACGGCGGCAGCGGCGACTTCGCGGCCGCCTGGGGCGGCATCGCCTCGCTCCAGCTCGGCCTGCCGGCCGTCTGGACCGAGGCTCGCCGGCGCGGCCACACCCTCGCGGACGTGGTGCGCTGGATGTCCGCCGGACCGGCCGAACTGGCCGGCCTCACCGGCGCCAAGGGCGCCATCGCCGCCGGCCACGACGCGGACCTGGTCGCCTTCGACCCCGACGGCGAGTTCGCCGTCCGGGCGAGCGGACTGCACCACCGCAACCCGGTGACGCCCTACGCGGGCCGGACCCTCACCGGCGCGGTGCGCACCACCTGGCTGCGCGGCCGCGAGGTGGACCCCGCGGCCCGCCCCTTCGGCCGGCAGCTCGTCCGGCCCCGTTCCCACCCCGCCACCACCCCGTCCGAACGCGCCTAGAGGAGAGTCAGTGACCACTGCCGACAACCCGAGTGCTCCCTTCACCGAGCTGGTCGACCTGGCCTCACGGCTGCTCGGCGCGGGCGTCGTCGCCACGAACGAGGACACCTTCGCGGACGCCGAGAACCTGCTGGTCGCCAAGCCGGCCGAGTTCCGCCCGCACACGTTCGGCCACAAGGGCCAGATCATGGACGGCTGGGAGTCCAAGCGCCGCCGCGGCGTCTGCGCCGACCAGCCGCACCCCACCGACGAGGACCACGACTGGACGATCGTCCGGCTCGGTGCCGCCGGGGTGGTCCGCGGTGTGATCGTGGACACCGCCCACTTCACCGGCAACTACCCGGAGTCCGCCTCGGTCGAGGCCGCGTCCGTCCCCGGCCACCCCTCGCCCGAGGAACTCCAGGACGCCGAGTGGACGACGATCGTGCCGCGCACCGCGCTGAGGGGCGACACCGCCCACGAGTTCGCCGTCACGGACGGCACCCGCTACACCCACGTGCGGCTGAACATCTTCCCGGACGGCGGCGTCGCCCGGCTGCGGGTGCACGGCGAGGTGCTGCCCGACCCGCGCGAACTGGACGGCCTCACCTTCGACCTGGCCGCCCAGGAGTACGGCGGCGTGGCCGAGGCGGCGTCCGATCGCTACTTCTCCTCCCCGCACAACCTGAACGCTCCCGGCCGCGCCTCCGTCATGGGCGACGGTTGGGAGACCCGGCGTCGGCGCGACAAGGCCAACGACTGGGTGCAGATCGCCCTGGCCGGGGGCGGTGAGGTCCTGGCCGTCGAGGTGGACACCTCCTGCTTCGTCGCCAATGCCCCCGGCTGGGCCGACCTGATCGGCTTCGACGCCTCGACCGGGGCCGACCCGGCCGACGGTGAGTGGTTCGAACTCCTGCCCCGCACACGACTCCAGCCCGACACCCGGCACCGCTTCCGGCTCGACACCGGCCGCGCGGTGACCCACGTGCGCATCAACGTCCACCCGGACGGCGGGCTGGCCCGCCTCCGGCTCACCGGCCGCCTCACCGGGGCCGGCCGCGCCGCCCTGGCGCTGCGCTGGTTCAACGCCCTCCCGGCCGCCGAGGCCGCCGCGGCCCTGACCGGGGCCGGGCTCGGCGCCGACGAGGCCGCCGCACTGACCGCCGCCCGCCCGGCGGCCGGGCCGGCCGCGGCCGAGACCGTCGTCCGGAGCCTGTTCGGCAACTGACCGGCCGCCACCGCCATCTCCTCGGCGCTCCTCGACCCTGAATCTGACGGTGCGTCATCCCACTCTCCACGCACCGCCGTTATCGACACCTGAAGGACCCTCCATGTCCAAGATCCTGACCACGGAGTCCGGCGCCCCGGTCGCCGACAACCAGAACTCGGCATCGGCCGGCGAGTACGGCCCGCTGCTGATCCAGGACCAGCAGCTGCTGGAGAAACTGGCCCGGTTCAACCGCGAGCGCATCCCGGAGCGCGTGGTGCACGCCCGCGGCTCCGGTGCGTACGGCTACTTCGAGGTCACCGACGAGGTCGCGCGGTACACCCGGGCGGGCTTCCTCTCCGAGGTCGGCAAGCGCACCGAGGTCTTCCTGCGCTTCTCCACCGTGGCCGGCAACCTGGGCGCGAGCGACGCGGTGCGCGACCCGCGCGGCTTCGCGGTGAAGTTCTACACCGAGGACGGCAACTACGACCTCGTCGGCAACAACACCCCGGTGTTCTTCATCAAGGACCCGATCAAGTTCCCGGACTTCATCCACTCGCAGAAGCGCGACCCGTACACCGGCGTGCAGGAGGCGGACAACGTCTGGGACTTCTGGGCCCACTCGCCGGCCTCGACCCACCAGATCACCTGGCTGTTCGGCGACCGCGGCATCCCCGCCTCGTACCGCCACATGAACGGCTACGGCTCGCACACCTACCAGTGGGTCAACACCGACGGCGACGCGTACTGGGTGAAGTACCACTTCAAGACCAACCAGGGCATCCGCTGCCTGGACGGCGCACAGGCCGCCGAGATGGTCGGCGGCGACGCGGACTCGCACCAGCGCGACCTCCACCAGGCCATCGGGCGCGGGGTGTTCCCGTCCTGGACCCTCTACGTCCAGCTGATGCCGGTCGCCGAGGCCGCGGACTACCGCTTCAACCCCTTCGACCTCACCAAGGTGTGGCCGCACGCCGACTACCCGCTGGTCAAGGTCGGCCGCCTGGTGCTCAACAGGAACCCGGAGAACGTCTTCGCCGAGGTCGAGCAGGCCGCGTTCTCGCCGAACAACTTCGTGCCCGGCATCGGCCCGTCCCCGGACAAGATGCTCCAGGGCCGCCTGTTCGCCTACGCGGACGCCCAGCGCTACCGCCTCGGCGTCAACCACACCCAGCTGCCGGTGAACGCCCCGCGCGCCACCGAGGCCGTCAACTACGGCCGGGACGGCCACATGGCCGCCAACAGCGCCGGTCGCGGCAAGAACTACGAGCCCAACTCGTACGACGGCCCGGCCCAGACCGGCGACGCACTGGCCGCGCCGGTCGCGGTGGCGGGCCACACCGGCACCTACGCCACCCCGGCGCACACCAAGGACGACGACTTCTTCCAGGCCGGCGAGCTGTACCGGCTGATGTCCGCAGGTGAGAAGACCCGTCTGATCGACAACATCGCGGGCTTCCTGGCGCAGGTCTCGCGTGACGACGTGGTGGAGAAGAACCTCGCCCACTTCCACGCTGCGGACGAGGAGTACGGCACCCGGCTGGCCGCCGCCGTCGCCAGGCTGCGGGCGGGCGACGAGGGCTGACACCTTCCGAACGACGGGCTCCTCCTCCGTGGCGGTGGGGCGGGGCCCGCCGTGGTGTCGCCGACGTCAGCCGGTTCCGGCGGTGGTCGTCCGGATCCGGCCTTCCGGATCCGGCCGTCCGGGAACCGGGCGTTCCCACGCGCGGCGACCGGCTGGTTCAACCCCCAGGCCATGGCGCTCCAGAGCGGCGGGGCCCTGCCGTCGAGGGACTGACGGCCAGTCAACGGCCCGGCGGCTGCTGCACGGAACGTTCACGGATATGTACGGACGGCAGCCGTCGGAGCCGCCGGGTCGATACGCTGGTGGATGCCCGCGGTCGCTCCGTGGGGGGACATCGGAAGGGGACGACATGTCGACACCAGCCCCGGGTCGTCACGCCGCGCTGGACCAGGGTCTGATGGGCCCGCTCACCTCCCTCCAGCACGCCCTCAGACTGCTGGAGGCGGTCGACCGCCACCCCGACGGCGCCACCCTGGTGTCCCTCGCCAGGGAGACCTCGCTCGGGCTGCCGACCGTGCGCCGGCTCGCCGAGATCCTGGAGATCGAGGGCTACCTCCAGTGCCAGGACGGGGGTTGGCTGCTGGGCGGCACCTTCGCCCTGCTCGGCCAGCACAACCGGGAGCAGCTGGTGAAGGCCCGACTCGACCGCAAGCTCGCCGAACTCCGGGACGAGTTGGGCGCCGCGGTGTACTTCAGCCGGTACCACGACGGTGAGTTGACGGTGGAGGCGGTCTCGGCCGCCGACCACGCGCCGGCCGTGCAGGAATGGGTGGACTTCCGGGCCACCGCGCACGCCAGCGCGATCGGCAAGTGCCTGCTCAGCCAGCTGGACGCGGACGGCCGGCGCGACCACCTCTCCCGGCACCCGGTCGCCCGGCTCACCTCCCACACCGTCACCGACGCCGACCAGCTGATGCACCGGCTGGAGCGGCAGCCGGCCACGGTGCCGGTGCTGGACATCCAGGAGTACGCGCTGGGCACGGTGTGCGCGGCCGTGCCGATCACGGCGGGCAGCACGGTCGGCTGCCTGGCCACCTCGATGCCCGTGGACAACATCCACAAACTGAAGGCCGCCGCGGAGCTGCTCGCGGCCCGGGCGGCGCCGCTGATGCTGGCGATGGCGGTCTGACGGCCGGCCGACGGTCGCGCACATGAGTTCGGGGAAGCCCTGCCGGGAAGTCGGTGGGGCTTCGCGCGTTTCCCGTGGTGTCCGCCGGTGCGCGGCACTTATTAGACTCGATGTCGATAAGACTCGCCGAAGCCCTTGTCCCGGCGGCTACCCGCGAGTACGTTTCCCTGAGCCGAGCCGCCGCCCCCAGGTCAGGAGGGCCTGCCATGCCCCGTTCCACCCCCGTCCCCGCCCTCGCCGCCCCCGCGGCGCGCGTGCACGACGGCCTCGTCCTGGAGCCCCGGGACGTCCACTTCGACTGGGCCCAGCTGCCGCTGCACTGGATCCCTGACGAGCCGATGGCCACCCACGTCATCAACGTGCTGCACCTGCTGCTGCCCGAGGGGGAGCGGTGGTTCGTCAAGGTGTTCAAGGAGGCGCTGCCGCTCATCCGGGACGAGCAACTGCGCGAGGAGGTCCTCGGGTTCATCGGGCAGGAGGCCATTCACGCCGAGGCGCACCAGGAGGTCCTGGACCACCTGCTCGGCCAGGGGCTCGACCCGCGGCCGTACGTCCGGCAGATCTCCTGGCTGTTCCAGCGCGTCCTCGGCGACAAGCCGGGGCTGACGCCGGCCCGGCGGCGGGAGAACCTCATCGAGCGGGTCGCCTTCATCGCGGCGATCGAGCACTTCACCGCCTTCCTCGGCAACTGGGCGCTCAACTCCCCGGGCCTGGACCGGGCCAAGGCCGACCCGGCCATG
Organism: Kitasatospora sp. NPDC101235; assembly: GCF_044767505.1. Lineage (NCBI taxonomy): Bacteria > Bacillati > Actinomycetota > Actinomycetes > Kitasatosporales > Streptomycetaceae > Kitasatospora > Kitasatospora sp. NPDC101235. The sequence continues at coordinate 83,855 of NZ_JBIWNZ010000011.1, read as the reverse complement.
CTGGACCTGCTGCGCTGGCACGGCGCGGAGGAGGTCGAGCACCGCAGCGTCGCCTACGACCTGATGGTGCACCTGGACCCGGGCTACCTGCGCCGGGTGCGCGGGATGGTGTTCTCCGGGCCGCTGCTGGTCCACCTCTGGGTGCGCGGCGCCCGCTTCCTGCTCGCCGCCGACCCCACCCTGAAGGGGCGGCTCAAGCCCACCTGGCGGGAGGCGGGCCGGATCGCCAGGCGCGGACTGCTGCCGGACCCGGTCAAGTCGATCCGCTCCGGGCTGCGTTACCTGCGGCCGGGCTACCACCCGACCCAGGAGGGCTCGTCCAGCCAGGCGCTGGGCTACCTCGCCACCTCCCCGGCCGCCCGTGTGGCCGCCGGGCGTGGCTGACGGGTGACAGGGGTCGGAGTTCAGCGAACAGAAAACGTTATCTGTTCGCTGAACTCTGTTTGCTGAACTCCGAAGTCTGAACTCTGAAACCCGCCACCCGTCGCCCGCCCTCTCCCGACGCCCAAGGACCCCGCCGGATGGACCTGCTCACCCCGCCCCCCGACCTCTACGGCCGCCCCCGCGCCGACGGCTTCATCCGTTGGCTCACCGCCTTCGGCGACCGCTACTCCCCGGCCCTCGGCGGCCCGCTGCTGCGCCGCAACCCCCGCCGCCCGCTCAGCCGCCCGACCCAGCCGCTCCGGCTGGTCGTCGCCGAGCGCCGCCAACTGGCCGTCGACGTCATCGAGTTGCGACTCGTCGACCCCTCCGGCGGCCCGCTGCCCGGCTGGCAGCCCGGCGCCCACCTGCGCCTCGCCCTGCCCTCCGGCCGCGAGCGCCACTACTCCCTCTGCGGCGACCCGGCCGACCGCACCGCCTACCGCATCGCCGTCCGGCGGCTGCCCGAGGGCGGCGGCGGGTCCGTCGAGGTCCACGACGCCCTGTACCCCGGTACCCGGCTCACCGCCCGCCGCCCGCGCAACGGCTTCGCCTTCTGCGCCGAGCCCGCCGTCCTCCTGCTGGCAGGCGGCATCGGCATCACCCCGCTGCTCCCGATGGCCCGCGAGGCGCAGCGGCACGGCCTGGACTGGCGCCTGGTGCACGTCGGCCGCAGCGCCGACACCCTCCCGTACGCGGACGAGCTGCGCGCCCTCGACCCGCACCGGGTGGTGCTGCGCACCGACGACGAGCACGGCGGCGTCCCCACCGGCCCGGAGCTGCTCGCCCACGCCCCCCGTGGCGCCGCCGTCTACTGCTGCGGCCCGGCCCCGATGCTCGCCGCCGTGCAGCGCGCCCTGGACGGTTCCCCGGCCGCCTCCCTGCACTTCGAGCGCTTCGGCGCCGCCCCGGTCACCGGCGGCGAGCCGTTCACCGTCCGCCTCGGCACCGACGGCCCCGCCCTCGACGTCCCCGCCGACCGTTCCGCCCTGGACGTGCTGCGCGAGACCCGACCGGACCTCCCGTACTCCTGCCACCGGGGCTTCTGCGGCACCTGCGAGGTCCGCGTGCTGGCCGGCTCGCCCGACCACCGGGACCGCCGCCTCACCCCCGAGCAGCGTGCCGCCGGCGCCCTGCTGCCCTGTGTCTCCCGGGCCGCCGAGGGCGAGACCCTCGTGCTCGACCTCTAGAAGGAGTCCTGCCATGGCGAAAGCGACCCCCGCCTTCCGCTACACCGAGCGCGACCTCGCCCGCTTCCGCGAGACCCAGCAGCTCGCCTACGACTGCGCCGAACAGGTCGCCGCCTGGATCGAACCCGGGGTCACCGAGCGGCAGGCCACCGCCGAGCTGCGCCGCCGCCTGGTCGCCGCCGGGGTCCAGGACTTCTTCCACGTCCCCTTCGCCTGGTTCGGCGACCGGACGGCGTTCCGGCACTTCCACACCCCGCTGCAGTTCTTCGCCGGCAACCGACGGCTGGAGGAGGGCATGCCGTACGTACTGGACTGCGCGCCCGTGGTGGACGGCTACACCGCCGACATCGGCTACGGCGGCAAGGTCGGCGAGAACCGGGTCTGGGACCGTCTGGCCGCCGACCTGAAGGTCTACCGCGAGCTGATCCTCGCCGAGGTGCGGGCCCGCAAACCGCTCGCCGAGGTGTACGCCGCGGTGGACGCCCAGCTCGCCGCGCACGGTTACGACAATCGCCACCAGGTGTACCCGGGCCGGGTGATCGGCCATCAGGTCACCCGCAACACCGCGCGCGGCCCGGCCGGGGTGAACGTCTTCGGCTTCGGCGTGCGCACCCTCCAGACCCTCGGCCGCGAGCTCATATCCGAACGCCTGCACGGCCGTTCGCCGCTCTGGGCGGACGGTCGCTCCTCCCGGCACGCGCCCACCCCGGGCCTGTGGGCGGTCGAGCCGCACATCGGCTTCCGCGGCGTGGGCATCAAGTTCGAGGAGCTGCTGGTGGTCACCGAGGACGACGCCTACTGGCTCGACGACGACCTGCCGCACGTCCGCCGCTGGACCGCCACCACCGGGCGGACCACCGCCGAACGGGCCACCACCGGGCAGACTGCCGTCGAGCAGACCACCGAGCAGACCGCTGCCGAGCCGACCACCCCGGAGGCCACCCGATGACGCACCCGACGACCAGCCGGACGAAGCGCCCGACGGCGCCCCCGGTCCGCCGCCGCACCGTCCACTCCGGCGGCCTCCCGCTCGCCGTCTTCGAGCAGGGCGACCCGGACGCCCCCACCGTCCTCCTCGTGCACGGCTACCCCGACACCCACGTCGTCTGGGACGACATCGCCGCCGACCTCGCCCGCGACCACCACGTGGTCCGCTACGACGTGCGCGGCGCCGGCGAGTCGGCCGCCCCCGCCGACCGGTCCGGCTACCGCCTGGAGCAGCTCGCCGACGACCTGTTCGCCGTCGCCGACGCCGTCAGCCCGGACCGCCCGGTGCACCTGCTCGCCCACGACTGGGGCTCGATCCAGTCCTGGGAGGCCGTCACCGCACCCGGCGCCGAGCGCCGGATCGCCTCGTACACCACCCTGTCCGGCCCCAGCCTGGACCACATGGGCCACTGGCTGCGCCACCGGCTGCGCCGCCCCACCCCGCGCCACCTGGGGCAGCTGCTGCACCAGGGCCTGCACTCCTGGTACATCACCGCCTTCCACCTGCCCTACCTCGCCCCCGGCATCTGGCGCCTCGGCCTGGCCCGGGCCTGGCCGCGGGTGCTGCGCGACCTGGAGCACGTCACCCCGCGCGCCGACCACCCGCAGCCCACCCTGCGCCGCGACGCGGTCCGCGGCATCGAGCTGTACCGGGCCAACTTCCGCCCCACCCTGGGCCGTCCGCGCGAACGGCGGACGGAGGTGCCGGTCCAGCTGATCACCCTCACCCGGGACCGGTACGTCGGCACCTACCTCTCCGAGGGGCTGGAGCGCTGGGTGACCAAGCTGACCCGCAGGACGCTGCACGCCGGCCACTGGTCGGCGCTGCTGGAGAAGGGAGCCACCGTGGCCGGACTGGTCCGCGAGTTCACCGCCCGCATCGACGAGGGGCAGTCCCGACCGGCGGAGGGCGACGGCCGGCTGGTCGTGGTCACCGGCGGCGGCAGCGGCATCGGCCGGGCCACCGCGCTCGCCTTCGCCGAGGACGGTGCCCGGGTGGTGGTCTGCGACCTCGACCTCGCGGCCGCCGAGCGCACCGCCGAACTGGCCTCGCTGATCGGTCCGAAGGCACACGCCCACCGGGTGGACGTCTCCGACGGCGCCGCGATGGACGCCTTCGCGCAGACCGTCGCCGCCGAGTACGGGGTGCCCGACGTGATGGTCAACAACGCGGGCATCGGCCACTCCGGGACGTTCCTGCAGACTACCGAGAAGGAGTGGCAGCGGGTCCTGGACGTCAACCTCTGGGGCGTGATCCACGGCTGCCGCGCCTTCGGCACCCTGATGGCCGACCGCGGCCAGGGCGGCCACATCGTCAACGTCTCCTCCGCCGCCGCCTACCTGCCCTCCAAGGCGCTCACCGCCTACGCCACCAGCAAGGCCGCGGTGTTCATGCTCTCCGACTGCCTGCGCGCCGAGTTCGTCGGCCACGGCATCGGCGTCTCCACCATCTGCCCCGGCATCGTCAACACCAACATCACCCGCACCTCCACTTTCTCCGCCACCACCTCCACCGAGCAGGCCGCCAAGCAGGCCCGCGCCGCGAAGCTCTACGCCCGCCGCGGCTTCCCGCCGGAGAAGGTCGCCACCGCCATCCTCACCGCGGTCCGCACCGGCAGGCCCGTGGTCCCCGTCACCCCCGAGGCCAAGGCCGCCCGGCTGCTCTCCCGGCTCAGCCCCGGCCTCCTGCGCCTCGCCGCCCGCCTCAACGTCACCTGACCCGGCCACCGGCCGATACGCCCTGGGTGGCCCGCAGCGCCGCCCGGGGCTGTGAGAGCATCGAGGCCCATGGAGATGACGACGGCCCTGTGGTCCTTTGCCCTTGTCGTGGGGCTGCTCACGCTCACGCCCGGGCTCGACACCGCGCTGATCCTGCGGACCTCGGCCCTGGGGCGCCGACGGCAGGCGTGGGGGGTCGTGCTGGGGATCCAGACCGGGACGCTGCTCTGGGGGACGCTGACCTCGGCCGGGGTGACGGCGCTGCTGACCGCCTCGCAGGTGGCGTACGAGATCCTGCGCTGGGCGGGCGCCGCGTACCTGGTGTGGATGGGCATCGGGATGCTGCGCAAGCGGGGCGGCGAGGCGGCGGCCGAGGAGGAGCCGGAGGACGGCGGGTTCGCGCACGGCTGGCGGCGGGGCACGCTGACCAACCTGCTGAACCCCAAGGTCGGGGTCTTCTACGTGGCCGTGCTGCCGCAGTTCGTCCCGGCCGGTGCCCCGCACTTCGCCGCCGGCGTGGCGCTGACCTGCGTACACGTCGTGGAGGGCCTGCTCTGGTCGACCGTCCTGGTGGGCTTCGCCCAGGTGCTGCGCGGCTGGCTGCGCCGGCCGGCCGCCCGGCGGCTGATGGACCGGGTGACCGGCGCGGTCGTGGTGGGCTTCGGTGTGAAGCTGGCGCTGACCGACTGATCGGGGGGCCGTTGCCCGGGCCTCGGTGGCGACCTCCGGCAGGGCACGCAACGTGAGCGGCGCCGGAGCCGTCTGCGGCTCAGGCCGCGTGGGTACGCTGCGTCGGGCCGCCCGCGGCGTCACCCTCCGTCGCCGTGCGCGACACGTCGTGGTGGATCGGCCCGTCCGAGGCGCTCAGCGGCAGGCAGCTGCCGCCGCGCCGGTGGGCGATGATCTCGGCGGCGACCGAGACCGCCGTCTCCTCCGGGGTGCGCGAGCCGAGGTCCAGGCCGATCGGGGAGCGCAGCCGGGCCAGTTCGGCCTCGGTGAGCCCCGCCTCACGCAGCCGGGCCGCGCGGTCCCGGTGGGTGCGGCGCGAGCCCATCGCGCCGACGTAGCCGACCGGCAGCCGCAGGGCGCGTTCCAGCAGCGGGATGTCGAACTTGGCGTCGTGGGTGAGTACGCAGAGCACGGTCCGCCCGTCGATCCGGCCGAGCTGGGAGTCCAGGTAGCGGTGCGGCCAGTCGACCGCCACCTCGTCGGCCTCGGGGAAGCGGCGGGCGGTGGCGAAGACGGGCCGGGCGTCGCAGACGGTCACGTGGTAGCCCAGGAACTTTCCGATCCGCACCACCGCGGCCGCGAAGTCGATCGCCCCGAACACCAGCATCCTCGGCGCGGGCACGTACGACTCGACGAAGCAGGTGACGGTGCCCTGCCGGTGCTCGTCGCAGGGGCGTCCGTCCAGGCCGAGCACGAGCCGGCCGGTGCGTCCGGCCTCCAGCATCGCCCGGGCCTCCGCGACGATCGCCCGCTCCAGCCCGCCGACCGTCGAGGGCGTCGGCGAGAGCGCGCCGGCGACGCCGTCGGCGGTGACCGCCAGCGTGGCCCCGACCAGCCCGCCCGGCCCGGCGATCACCCGCGCCAGCGCCACCGGCGTGCCGGCCGTGATGTGCGCGATCCCGGCGTCCAGCCCGGCGTCGGCCCCCGGTACCACCGGCTGGACGAACACGTCCAGGACGCCGCCGCAGGTCAGACCCACCGCGAAGGCGTCCTCGTCGCTGTACCCGAAGCGTTCCAGCACCGGCCGGCCGCTCGCGATCGCGGCCTGGCACAGCTCGTACACCGCGCCCTCGACGCATCCGCCGGAGATGCTGCCGACCGCCTCGCCGTCCGCGTCCACGGCCAGCGCCGCCCCGGGGTCGCGCGGAGCGCTGCCGCAGACGCCGACCACGGTGGCCACGGCGAAGGAGCGCCCGGACGCGTGCCAGGCCCGCAGCTGCTCGGCGATGTCCTGCATGGGGAGGCTCCTTACACGGTTTCGACAGTAGCGGGAGGCGCCGCCGTACGGGAAACGATCCCGTACGGCGGCGGTGGTGCCCAGTGCGGCGGCGCCCGGCCGGCGGCGCGGACGGCTAGTGCACGCCCAGCCAGGACTTGATCGGGGTGATCGCGAAGTACACCACGAACACCGCGGTGAGGATCCACATCAGCGGCCCGGGCTCGCGCGGGCGCCCCAGCCCGGCCTTGATGGCGGTGTACGAGATGACGCCGGCCGCGACGCCCGCGGTGATGCTGTACGTGAACGGCATCAGCGCGCAGGTGAGGAAGGCCGGGATGGCCACCTCCCGGTCGGACCAGTCGATGTGCCGGGCCTGGCTCATCATCATCGAGCCGATCACCACCAGGGCGGCCGAGGCCACCTCGACCGGGACGATCCCGGCGATCGGCGAGAAGAACAGCATCAGCGCGAACAGGGCGCCGGTGACGGTGGAGGCGAGCCCGGTGCGGGCGCCGTCGCCGACGCCGGTGGCGGACTCGACGAAGACGGTCTGCCCGGAGGCGCCCGCCAGGCCGCCGACCGCGCCGCCCGCGCCGTCGATGAACAGCGCCTTGGACAGCCCGGGCATCCGGCCCTGCCGGTCGGCCAGTCCGGCCTCGGTGCCGACGCCGATGATGGTGGCCATCGCGTCGAAGAAGCCGGCCAGCACCAGGGTGAACACCGCGACCGAGGCGCTGATCGCGCCCATGCCGCGGCCACCGAACGCGCCGAACAGGTCGACGTCGCCGAACAGGCTGAAGTCGGGCGCGGAGACCGGGCCGCCGGGCCAGACCGGCACCGAGTTCTTCCAGGCCTCGGCCGGTACGTGGGCGGCCTTGTTGACGATCATCGCGAGCACGGTGCCGCCGGCGATGCCGATCAGGATCGCTCCGCGGACACCGCGCGCCATCAGCACGAAGATCGTCAGCAGGGTGACGCAGAAGACCAGCACCGGCCAGCCGGCCAGCTCGCCGGTCGGGCCGAGCGAGAGCGGGGTGGGACCGCCGGTGTGCATGAACCCGGCCTTGTAGAGGCCGATCACCGTGACGAACAGGCCGATGCCGATGGTGATGGCGTGCTTGAGCGGCAGCGGGATGCCGTTCATGATCCTCTCGCGCAGTCCGGAGACCACCAGCAGCACGATCAGCAGGCCGTAGATCACGCACAGGCCCATGGCCTGGGGCCAGGTGGTGTGCGGGACGACCAGCGCGGAGACCGCGCCGGAGACCGAGAGCCCGGCGGCGAGGGCGAGCGGCACATTGCCGACCAGGCCCATCAGGACGGTGGTGACGGCGGCGGCCAGCGCGGTGGCGGTGGTCAGCGCGGCGTGGTCCAGCTTGACGCCGGTGACGTCCGCGCCGCTCAGGATGAGCGGGTTGAGCAGGATGATGTACGCCATCGCCATGAAGGTGGTGAGTCCACCGCGCAGTTCGCCGGCGAGGGTCGATCCCCGGGCCGAGATCCTGAAGTAGGCGTCCAGTGCGCCGGTGGGGCGTGGTGCCGGGGGCGACGGGTGGGTGTCGTCCTCGGCGGTTCTGTCTTCGGTGGTGCCGGGCTCCGTGGGGATCCTGGGCATGTCCACTCCCAAGTGTCAAAGGGGGTTGGGGTGGGCGAGCCGACCTGACTGCCGGTCAACGAAGCGGCGTAGGGGGACGTATCGACTCACTGGGGGCACTCGCGAGACGAGGGGAGTGCCGGCGGTGCATCCGAGCGTGGTGCGCACCGCTGCGAACCCCGGCGCGGGCAGGGCAGCGGAGGTGGGGATGGGGGTGGGGGTGCCCCGGGGCGGCGGGGAAGACGGTCACCACCCCGGGGAAATGCCAACGGGCAGGCTGTTCCCGGACGTTCGGCGCTCAGGCCGGCCGTTCGGTCGTCAGCCCGGCCGTTCGGTGGTCAGGTGCTCCGGCCGGACCGGGATCCGGTTGAGCGCCAGCCCGGTGGCGTTGCGGATGGCGGCCACGATGGACGGCGTCGCCGAGACGGTCGGCGCCTCGCCGGCCCCGCGCAGCCCGTACGGCGCGTTGGGGTCGGGCAGTTCGAGCACCTCCACCGGGATCGGCGGGGTGTCCAGGATGGTGGGGATCAGGTAGTCGGTGAAGGAGGCGTTGCGCACCTTGCCGTCCCGCACGATGATCTCCTCCATCACCGCGAGGCCCAGTGCCTGGGTGCAGCCGCCCTGGATCTGGCCGACCACGGAGAGCGGGTTGAGCGCCTTGCCGACGTCCTGGACGGCGGTGAGCTCGACCACCTTGACCAGGCCGAGCTCCACGTCCACGTCCACCACCGCACGGTTGGCGCAGAAGCTGTACTGGACGTGGCCGAAGCCCTGACCGGTCTCCTTGTCGAAGGGCTGGGTGGGCCGGTGGTGGTGCTCGCGGGTGAGGTCGACGGCCTCGTCGCCGAGCAGGTCGGCCATGGAGACCAGCACCCCGGCGCTCTTCGAGACCACCTTGCCGCCGGCCAGCGCCAGGTCGTCGTGGGTCCAGCCGTAGCGCCGACGGCCCCTGTCGAGCAGCTCCCGGCGCACCGCCTCGGCGGCCAGCTTCACCGCGCCGCCGGTCATGTACGTCTGGCGCGAGGCGGAGGTCGAACCGGCCGACCCCACCTCGGTGTTGGCCGGATGGATGGTGACCTGCTCGACGCCCAGCTCGGTGCGGGCGATCTGGGCGTGCACGGTGACGCCGCCCTGGCCGACCTCGGCCATCGCGGTGTGCACCATGGCGACCGGCTCGCCGCCGATCACCTCCAGCCGCACCCGGGCGGTGGAGTAGTCGTCGAAGCCCTCGGAGAAGCCGACGTTCTTGATGCCGACCGAGTAACCCACGCCGCGCACGATCCCCTCGCCGTGCGAGGTGTTGGACAGCGCGCCGGGCAGCCGGCGCAGGTCCGGGTGCTCGGTGTCCAGCGGCGGCGGCAGCGGCATCTCCTTGGCCCGCCGGAGCAGTTCGGCCACCGGCGCGGGCGAGTCGATCTGCTGTCCGGTGGGCATGAAGTCGCCCTCGGACATCGCGTTGAGCTGCCGCAACTCCACCGGGTCCATGCCCAGTTCGGCGGCCAGCTTGTCCATCTGCGACTCGTAGCCGAACGCCGCCTGCACCGCGCCGAAGCCGCGCATCGCCCCGCAGGACGGGTTGTTGCTGTACAGCGCGATGGCGTGCATCCGCACGTTCGGGATCACGTACGGGCCGTGCCCGAGCGAGGCCGCGTTGCCGACCACGGCGGGGGAGGCGGAGGCGTACGCACCACCGTCCAGGACGATCCGGCAGTCGGCGAAGACCAGCCTGCCGTCCCGGGTCGCGCCGTGCTCGTAGTGCATCCGTGCCGGGTGGCGGTGCACGTGGCCGAAGAAGGACTCGTCCCGGGAGTAGACGATCTTGACCGGCTTGCCGGTGTGCAGGGCCAGCAGGCAGGCGTGGATCTGCATCGACAGGTCCTCGCGACCGCCGAACGCGCCGCCGACGCCGGCCAGGGTGAGCCGGATCTTCTCCTCCGGCAGGTCGAGCACCGGCGCCATCTGCTGGCGGTCGACGTGCAGCCACTGGGTGGCGATGTAGAGGTCGATGCCGCCGTCCTCGGCGGGCACCGCGAGGCCGGACTCCGGGCCGAGGAAGGCCTGGTCCTGCATGCCGACCTCGTAGTCGCCGCTGACGATCACGTCCGCCAGCGCCCGCACCTCGTCGGTCACGCCCAGGCCGGAGACGAGCTTCTGCTCGTGGCAGATGTTGCCGTGCGCATGGGACTTGTACTCGTGCGGCTCGTGCACGTACCCGTACGTCTCCGGGTCGAGGCACTGCTCCTCGGTGACGATCGGGGTGAGCACCTCGTACTCGACCGCGATCTTCTTCACCGCGCGGCGGGCCGTCTCCGGATGGTCGGCGGCCACCAGCGCGATCGCCTCGCCGTGGTACCGGATCCTGTCGATGGCCAGGGCCGGCTGGTCCTGGATCTCCAGGCCGTAGTACTTGGAACCGGGGATGTCCTCGTGCGTCAGCACCGCGTGCACCCCGGGCACCTTGAGCGCCTCGGAGATGTCCACCGAGAGGATGTTCGCCCGGGGGTGCGGCGAGCGCAGCGCCGTGCCCCAGAGCATGTCCTCGTGCCACAGGTCGGAGGAGTAGGCGAACTCGCCCCGGACCTTCAGGTTGCCGTCCGGGCGCAGCGGCGAGCCGCCGATGCCGTCCTTGGACGCCTGGTTGATGTTCTGGAGGTTCTTCTGCCCCTGGATGGTCCGCTGGATGGTCCGCTCGTTCACGCCGCACCGGCCTTCCCCGCGCACTTGCGGGCCGAAGCCAGCCGCACCGCGTCCATGATCTTCTCGTAGCCGGTGCAGCGGCACAGGTTGCCGGACAGCGCCTCGCGGATGTCGTCGTCGCTCGGCTGCGGGTCGTCCTCCAGCAGCGCGTCGGTCTGCACCAGCAGGCCGGGGGTGCAGAAGCCGCACTGGACGGCGCCGGCGTCGACGAACGCCTGCTGGACCAGGCCCAGTTCGCCGTCCTCCGTGCTCAGGCCCTCGACCGTGCGCACCTCGCGGTCCTGCACCTGGCCGGCCGCGACCAGGCAGGAGCAGACCGGGACGCCGTCCAGGTAGACCGTGCAGGAGCCGCACTCGCCCTGCTCGCAGGCGTTCTTCGAGCCCGGCAGGCCGACCCGCTCGCGCAGCACGTACAGCAGGCTCTCGCCCTCCCACACGTCGTCGGCCTCGACCGGCTTGCCGTTGGCGGTGAAAGTGACCCTCATGCCGCGCTCCTGATCTGCTTGCCGTAGTCGGTCCAGGTCCAGGTGAGGGTGCGGCGGGCCATCACGGCGAGCGCGTGCCGGCGGTAGTCGGCGGTGCCCCGGACGTCGTCGATCGGCGAGGCCGCGGCCTTCACCAGCTCGCCGAAGCGCTGGACCACCTCGGTGCCCAGCAGCTCCCCGGACTCCCACAGGCCGCGCTCGGCGAGCACGCCCTGGAGGTACTCCTCGGCCTCGACGGCGCGCCGCGGCGTGGGGGCGGCCGAACCGATACCGGTGCCGACGGTTCCGTTCCGGGGGTGCAGGGCGAAGCCGAACGCGCAGACCGCGATCACCATGGCGTTGCGGGTGCCGATCTTCGAGAACTGCTGCGGTCCGTCCGCGACCGGGATGTGCACGGTCCGGATCAGCTCGTCGGCCTCCAGGCTGTTGCGCTTCACCCCGACGTAGAAGTCGTCGATCGGAATCAGCCGGGTGCCGCGCACCGAGACCGCCTCGACGAACACGTCCCGCCCGGCCGCCAGCAGCGCCGGGTGCGAGTCGCCGGCCGGGGAGGCCGCCCCGAGGTTGCCGCCGACGCTGCCGCGGTTGCGGATCTGCGGCGAGCCGACGGTGCGGGCCGCCAGCGCGAGCCCGGGCAGCGGAGCGGACAGCTCCGCGATGATCCGGGCGTACGGGACCGCGGCGCCGAGCCTGACGACGCTGCCGTCGTTCGACCATTCGGCGAGTTCGGCGATGCGGTTCAGGTCGAGAATCGCGGATGGCCGGTGCACGTCGAAGTTCAGTTCGACCATGACGTCCGTGCCGCCCGAGACGGGCAGTGCGGTCGGGTACTCGGCCTTCGCCGCGAGCGCCTCGTCCCAGGTGGCGGGCCGAAGAAACTCCATGCGGGTGTCTCCTCAAGTCGTCGCCCGCCGGGTGTCCGGCGGCGTGTCGCCCAGTGAACCGCTGTGACGCGTCCCACTGGCAGTCACCGATGGCATGAAGCCCCGGCTGTGAGCCCGCCCGGCATCCTGTACGTTCCTCTAAGGAGGAGAATCTCGCAGCCCAGGTGTTCACCGGGTGCTACCTACGACCGTAATCCGGCCGTGACGCGCGGGCTACGGGCCCGGGCGCACACCCGTTCGGCCAGGCCCTATCGTTACCCCTTCATCCCTCCCCCCAGCCCCGTTAAGGAGTCCGCGGATGCGCGTCCGTGACCTGCTCGCCCCCGGCGCCCCGCGACTGCGCCTGCTCGCGGCCGAGGAAGAGCTGGACCGGCAGGTCGGCGGTGTGATGACGACGGACCTCCAGGACCCGGGCCGCTACCTGCACGGCGGCGAACTGGTGCTCACCGGCATGCTCTGGCGCACCGTCCCGGCCGACTCCGAGCGCTTCGTCCGCACCCTCGCGGCCGGCGGCGCGGTGGCCCTGGCCGCCGGCGAGGCCGAGGTCGGCCCGGTGCCCGAGGACCTGGTCGAGGCCTGTCGCCGGCACCGGATGCCGCTGCTCGCCGTCCCCGACGACATCGCCTTCGGCACCGTGACCGAGTTCATCGGCCGCCAGGTCTCCGCCGATCGCGCGGCCGACCTCGCCGCCCTGGTCGACCGGCACCGCCTGCTGGTCTCGGCGGCCGGCGGCGGCGGACTGGACGCGGTGCTGGACCTGCTCGGCGGCGACCTCGACCTGGACTGCTGGGTGCTCACCCCGACCGGCGCGGTGATCGCCGGCCCTGCGGACCGGCTCTCCGTCCACGACCGCGACCAGCTGGTCCGCGCCCACCTCGCCGCCCAGCGCCAGCGCCGCCGCCCCCCGCACCGGGTCCGGCTGGCGGCCAGCTCCTACTCGCTGCTGCCCGCCCCGGCCTCCGCCGAGCAGGGCGAGCCGCAGGCCGACTGCGCGCTGGCCGACTGGATGCTCGCGGTGGCCGGCGACGTCACCGAGTGGACCACCAAGCGCCAGCAGCTCGCCGAGAACCTGGCCCGGCTGGTCGCCGCCGAGCGCCACCGCCGCGACGAGGGCCGCCGGTTGCGTCGCCGGCTCGCCGACGAGGTGCTCGCCCTGCTGCGCCGCGACGCCGACCCGGCCGAGATCAGCCGCACCCTGTACGCCTCCTCGGCGATGGCCGCCCGCTACGAGATCCCCGAGCCCAAGTCCCGGGCGGAGGAGGGCTCCTGGCTGGTGCTCAGCGCCGAGGGCACCGGCCTGCCGGAGGGCACCGTACGGGCGGTGCTGGAGGAGGCGCTCGGCGGTGTCACCGACCGCGCGCTGGTCGCCGGGACGGGCCTCGGCGCGGTGGTGGTGCTGCCCGCCCTGGAGGGCCCGGTGCCCGCCGACACCCTGCGCGAACTGCTCGCCCCGCTGGAGGCCGGGCTCGGCTCGGAGGGCCGGATCACCCTCGGGGTCTCCGCCCCCGCCTCCGAGGCCGGCGGCCTGCGCGGCGCAGTGGAGGAGGCCCGGCACGCCCGCCGGATCGCGGCCTCCCGGGTCGGCCGGGTCTGCGTCGCGGGCCCTGAGGAACTCGCCTCGCACGTGCTGCTGCTGGCCGCCGTCCCGGACGAGGTGCGCCGCGCCTTCCGCAGCCGGCTGCTGGACAAGGTGATCGCGTACGACATCGAGCACCAGGCGGACCTGGTCCGCACCCTGGAGGCCTTCCTGCGTTCGGACGGCTCCTGGACCCGCTGCGCCGCGCAGCTGCACGTCCACGTGAACACCCTGCGGTACCGGATCGGCCGGATCGAGGAGCTGACCGGACGTGACCTCTCCCGGCTGGAGGACCGGGTGGACTTCTACCTGGCGCTGGAACTGGCCTGACGGCACGCCCCGACACGCGGGAGGGCCCGCCGCGACCACTGGTCGCGGCGGGCCCTCGTCGTACGGTCCGCTACTGCCGGTCCGCTACTGCACCGGGATCACCGAGGTCAGCCACTCGAAGGCGCCCGGGACCATCTTCTTCCACTGCTCGGTGGTGTGCGGGCCGGAGCCCTCCTCGACCTGGACGGTGGTCGGGGCCTTGGCGGCGGTGCGGATCGCCTCGCCGTCCTCGTAGCCGTCGCCCTTGGAGCCGCTGACCAGCAGGGCGACCTTCGGCGGCTGCGGGGCGGCCTTCAGGATGTTGACCGGGTTGTTGGCCTCGCGCAGCTTGGCGTCCTTGCCGACCAGGGAGTCCGGCTCCCGGGCCGGGTCGTTGTAGCCGGACATCGCGATGGCGGCCCGGTACCGGTTGGGGTGGGACAGCGACAGCTTGGCCGCGCAGTGCGCGCCGGCCGAGTAGCCGGCGATCGCCCAGCGGTCCGCGGACGGGTCGGCGCGGAAGTTGTCCAGCACCATCTGCGGGACGTCGCGGGTGACCCAGGCGTCGGCGTTGACCTTGCCGGGGATGTCGGTGCAGCCCGCGTCCTGGTTGTTCAGCAGCTTGGTGCGGGGCGAGACCAGGATGAACGGCGCGACCTTGCCCTGCTGCATCAGCGGCTTGAGCTGCTCGGAGACCTTGAGGGTGCCGTACCAGGTGGAGGAGGAGCCGGGGTAGCCCGGGATCAGCTCGACCACGGGGAACTTCTTGTCCTTGAACGCCGGGTCGTTGTACTGCGGCGGCAGCCAGACCAGCACCTCGCCGTCGACCCCGGACACCTGTCCCTTGAGTTCGGTCTTCTGCACGTCGCCCGGGACGAGCGGGTCGTTCACGCCGCCGAAGCTCTGCTTGACCTTCGGCGGCTCCTTGGCGGCGTCATTGCTCTGGCCCGGAACGGCGGCCGGGTCGATCGGCGCCACCTTGGGCACCGCGCGGACGTGGTCGCCGGTGCCCAGCAGGTCGTCCCAGTTGCCGTAGATCAGGTTGGCGTTGTTGACCATCACGAAGACCATCAGGACGGCCGTGACCTGACAGAACATGATCATGATGATCCGGGTGAGATAGCGAACCGGCTGCGGGCCGCCGACCTTCCCCCAGAACAGCAGCGCCACCGCGATGGACACCGGCACCAGGATGACGGTGAGGAGGAAGAATGGCGTACCTGTCAGTTCCATCGAGTTCTCGTATCCGGGTCGCACGCCGCCCGGGCCCCACTCGCCCGAACGCACGTCAATGGCATTGGACGGCGATGGACCGGTGATCGGTTGCCGTCCGATTCTGTGCGGAACCTGAGAGGAACATCACGTTCTCGCGATGAACCCACTTCGGATCGGCGCCTAGTCTGCCACCCGGACGGACGCCGTCCGGACGGGCTGCCCAGCGAACTACCAGGAACGGTCCCCCGGGGCACCTTACCTCCCAGGCCGTGCGCGCTGCTGGGCGAGGCGGTGCGATCCCGCGCGACCGGGGCAGGGAGACTATGGGGATGAGCATCACCCGCTTTCGCCCGTCCCGCCGCTTCTGGCCCGTGTGTGCCCTCCTGGCACTCGCGGTCACCGCGGCCGGTTGCAGCAGTACCGGAGGCAGACGCGCCGAGGAGGCCCGCGCCAAGGCCGCGGCCACCGGCGGCAGCGCCGTCACCACCCCGCGCTGGAAGGTCGCCATGGTGACCCACGCCGGAGCCGGCGACGCCTTCTGGGACACTGTGCGCAAGGGCGCCGAGCAGGCCGCCGCCAAGGACAACATCACCTTCCTGTACTCCAACGACGCGCAGACCCAGAACCAGGTCCAGCTCGTCCAGGCCGCCATCGACCAGAAGGTCGACGGCCTGCTGGTCACCCTCGCCAAGGGCGACGCCATGGCGGACGTCCTCGGCAAGGCCAAGGCCGCCGGCATCCCCGTGATCACCATCAACTCCGGCCAGGAGTACTCGCAGAAGTTCGGCGCGCTCACCCACATCGGCCAGGACGAGGCCACCGCCGGTCAGGCGGCCGGCACCGAGCTGGCCTCGCGCGGCCGCAAGAACGTGCTCTGCGTGATCCACGAGCAGGGCAACGTCGGCCAGGAGCAGCGCTGCTCCGGCGTCCGGGCCAAGGCCGGCGGCTCCTTCCAGGTGCTCTACGTCAACGGCGTCGACATGCCCGACGCCCGCGCCGCGATCTCCGCCAAGCTCCAGGCCGACCCGGCCATCGACACCGTGCTCACCCTCTCCGGCCCGATGGCCGCCACCGGCCTCCAGGCCGTCCAGGACTCCCACCGCAGCGTCGAGCTGGACACCTTCGACCTGGGCACGCAGGTGGTGTCCGGGCTCAAGTCCGGCAGCGTCGGATTCGCCGTCGACCAGCAGCCCTACCTCCAGGGCTACACCGGCGTCGACCTGCTCTGGCTGTACAAGTACAACCTGAACATGCTCGGCGGCGGCAAGCCTGTCGAGACCGGCCCGCAGATCCTGACCAAGGACAACGCCGACGCGCTCGCCGAGTACGTCGCGAGGGGGACCAGGTGAGCACCCCCGACCTCCTCGCCCAGGACGGCCTGGTCGACGGGCGCCCGGCGGCCCTGCGGCGGCTTCTCGCCCGCCCCGAGCTGGGCTCGCTGATCGCCGCCGTCGCGGTCTTCGTGGTCTTCGCCGTGCTCGCCGAACCCTTCCTGCGGGTCTCCTCGCTGGGCACCGTGCTGTACGCGGCCTCCACCATCGGGATCATGGCGGTGCCGGTCTCGCTGCTGATGATCGGCGGCGAGTTCGACCTCTCGGCCGGCGTGCTGGTCACCACCGCCGCGCTGACCTCCTCGATGGTCTCGTACCAGTTCACCGCGGTGACCTGGGTCGGCGTGCTGGTCTCGCTGGCGACGACGCTGGCCGTCGGCTGGTTCAACGGCTGGATGCTCGGCCGCACCAGGCTGCCCAGCTTCATCGTCACGCTCGGCACCTTCCTGATGCTGACCGGCGCGAACCTGGGCGTCACCAAGGCGATCTCCGG
Source organism: Kitasatospora sp. NPDC101235 (assembly GCF_044767505.1). Lineage (NCBI taxonomy): Bacteria > Bacillati > Actinomycetota > Actinomycetes > Kitasatosporales > Streptomycetaceae > Kitasatospora > Kitasatospora sp. NPDC101235. Next base: position 67,007 of record NZ_JBIWNZ010000011.1, on the reverse strand, counting down.
CACCGTCTCCACCAAGCCGATCTCCGACATGGAGGGCTTCGCCTCCTGCCGCTGGCTGTTCGCCTCCGAGGTGACCGTCGGCGGGCTGGCGATCAAGGCCACCGTCTGGTGGTGGCTCGGCCTGCTCGTGGTCGGCAGCTGGGTGCTGCTGCGCACCCGCTTCGGCAACTGGATCTTCGCGGTCGGCGGCGACGCGGCCGCGGCCCGCGCGGTCGGCGTGCCGGTCGCCCGGACCAAGACCGTGCTCTACCTGGGAGTCGGCTTCGGCGCCTGGGTGCTCGGCCAGCACCTGCTGTTCTCCTTCGACACCGTGCAGTCCGGCGAGGGCGTCGGCAACGAGCTGATCTACATCGTCGCGGCCGTCATCGGTGGCTGTCTGATCACCGGCGGCTACGGCTCGGTGGTCGGTTCCGCGCTCGGCGCGCTGATCTTCGGCATGGCCAGCAAGGGGATCATCTACGCCCAGTGGAACCCGGACTGGTTCAAGTTCTTCCTCGGCGCGATGCTGCTGCTGGCCGCGCTGCTGAACGCCTACGTCAAGCGCCGGGCCGAACGGGGGCCGCGATGAGCGAGCGGAGCACGGGGGTACCCGCCCCCAGCCTGGCGGCCGGGAGGTGCCCCCAGGTCGGAGGCTGGAAGGGAATCATGAAGAGGTGCGCGTGGGCGGACGCCCCTGCCGGGCGGAGCGAGGTGGGCGCATGAGTACCGGGGTTCCGACCGGCGACGAACTGCTCTCCCTCGACGGCGTCGGCAAGAGCTACGGCACCGTCCGGGCGCTCCAGGACGTCTCGCTGACCCTGCGGGCCGGCGAGATCAGCTGCGTGCTCGGTGACAACGGGGCCGGCAAGTCCACCCTGATCAAGATCATCGCGGGGCTGCACCAGCACGACGAGGGCCGCTACACCGTGGAGGGCGAGGAGGTCCGCCTCGACTCCCCGCGCCAGGCCCTCGACCGCGGCATCGCCACCGTCTACCAGGACCTCGCGGTCGTCCCGCTGATGCCGGTCTGGCGCAACTTTTTCCTCGGCTCCGAGCAGGGCATGCGCCGTTGGGGCGGCCTGCGGCTGGACGCCGACGGGATGCGCGCCACCACGCGTGAGGCGCTCGCCCGGATGGGCATCGACCTGCACGACGTCGACCGGCCGATCGGCACCCTCTCCGGCGGGCAGCGCCAGTGCGTGGCGATCGCCCGCGCGGTGCACTTCGGCGCCAAGGTGCTGATCCTGGACGAGCCCACGGCCGCGCTCGGCGTCAAGCAGTCCGGGGTGGTGCTCAAGTACGTCACCGCCGCCCGCGACGCCGGGCTCGGGGTCGTGCTGATCACCCACAACCCGCACCACGCGTACCTGGTCGGCGACCACTTCACCCTGCTCAAGCGGGGCCGGATGGCGGGCAGCCACCCGCGTGCCGAGATCAGCCTCGAACAGCTCACCACCGAGATGGCCGGCGGCTCCGACCTCGCCGAGCTCTCGCACGAGCTGGCCCGGCCCTCCGTTTCCGACCCCTCCGTTTCCGACCCCAGTGGTTCCGACCCCCGTGAGGAGCGTCCGCAGCCGTGACCAGCTCCCAGGGCAGCACCCGCCCGCCCGTCCTGCCCACCCTGCTCGGCCTCGGCCCGCGCGCCGAGCGCCGCCGCCGCGCCCTGCCCGCCGGGATACTGCGACTGCCCACCATCGGCATCGACATCGGCGGCACCAAGGTGGTCGCCGGGGTGGTGGACGGTGAGGGCAAGGTGCTGGAGAAGCTGCGTACGGACACGCCGCACAAGAGCAAGAGCCCCAAGGTGGTCGAGGACGTCATCGTCGAGCTGGTGCTCCAGCTCGCCGACCGGCACGACGTCCACGCCGTCGGGATCGGCGCGGCCGGCTGGGTCGACGCCGACCGCTCCAACGTGTTGTTCGCCCCGCACCTCAACTGGCGCAACGAGCCGCTCCAGCAGGCACTCAGCGAGCGGCTGCGGTTCCCGGTGATCGTGGAGAACGACGCCAACGCGGCCGCCTGGGCCGAGTGGCGTTTCGGCGCCGGGCGCGGTGAGGACCACATGGTGATGCTCACCCTGGGCACCGGCATCGGCGGGGCGGTGGTCCGGGACGGCTACGTGGACCGTGGCAAGTACGGTCTGGCGGGCGAGTTCGGGCACATGCAGGTGCTGCCCGGCGGCCACCGCTGTCCGTGCGGCAACCGCGGCTGCTGGGAGCAGTACTCCTCCGGCAACGCGCTGGTGCGCGACGCGCGCGAGCTGGTCGCCGAGGAGTCCCCGGTGGTGCAGCCGCTGCTGGCCCGGGCGGGCGGCGCGGTCGAGGGCATCACCGGCCCGCTGGTCACCGAGGCCGCCCAGGACGGCGACCCGACCGCGACCGAGCTGCTCTACGAGGTCGGCACCTGGCTCGGCGTCGGCATCGCCAACCTGGCCGCCGCGCTGGACCCGGGCCGCTTCGTGATCGGCGGTGGGGTCTCGGAGGCGGGCGACCTGTTGCTCGGGCCGGCCCGGGACACCTTCCGCCGCACCCTCACCGGGCGCGGCTTCCGCCCGGAGGCCACCATCGTGCACGCCGCCCTCGGCAACGAGGCCGGCCTCGTCGGCGCCGCCGACCTCGCCCGGCAGGTGGCGCGGCGCTTCCGGACGATCAAGCGACGGCGGGTGGAGCGCAGCGCGTTGTAGCGGCGCCGGCGGACAGATTTCAGCGGACAGGGTTCAGCCGACAGATTTCAGATAACAGATTTCGTTTTCTGTTATCTGAAATCTGTCGGCTGTCTGCTGTGCCCGTGCACCCTGCCGCCCCGTCAACTACCCATTGGTAGCAGCACGGTGTGGTTGTCGGATGATGACTCCTGTGGAACAACTGATGAGTTGACGTCGACTCAGGAGGACTCGGATGAGGGCTCGGACCCGTCTCGCGCCGTCGCTGTTACTCACCACCGCCCTGGTCTGGTCCGGCGTCGGGCCGGCCGGCGCCGCGGCCCCGCCGTCGAAGGTGCCGGAGGCGGTGGGCTGGGGCGGGGCGGTGGCCACCGTCGACGCCGACGCCACCGCCGCCGGGATCGAGGTGCTGCGCAAGGGCGGCAACGCGGTGGACGCGGCCGTCGCCGCCGCCGCGGCCCTCGGGGTCACCGAGCCGTACTCCTCCGGCATCGGCGGCGGCGGGTACTTCGTCTACTACGACCACGCCACCGGCCGGGTGCACACCATCGACGGCCGCGAGACCGCCGGCCGCACCGCCGACACCGGTCTGTTCCTGGAGGGCGGCAAACCGCTGGCCTTCGCCGACGCCGTCACCAGCGGCCTGTCCGTCGGCGTCCCCGGAACCCCCGCCACCTGGGACGCCGCGTTGCGCCACTGGGGCACCCGCTCGCTCGCCCAGAACCTCGAACCGGCCGAGCGGATCGCCGACAACGGCTTCGTCGTGGACGGCACCTTCCGCACCCAGACCGCCGACAACTACGCCCGGTTCAAGGACTTCCCGGCCACCGCCGGGCTCTACCTGCCGAACGGCAAGCCCCCCGAGGTCGGCAGCGTGCTGCGCAACCCCGACCTCGCCGCCACCTACCGGCTGCTCGCCAAGGACGGCGTCAAGGCGTTCTACCAGGGCGAGTTGGCCGGGGACATCGTCAACACCGTGCAGCACCCGCCGGTCGACCCGGCCTCCGGCCGCAACGCCCGCCCCGGCAAGGTCGACACCACCGACCTCGCCGCCTACCGGGTCCGTGACCAGGCGCCCACCCACGTCTCGCACGGCGCCTACGACGTCTACACGATGGCCCCCTCCAGCTCCGGCGGCACCACCGTCGGCGAGGCGCTCAACATCCTGGAGGACGGCGGCGACGTCTCGACGTACAGCAGCGCGCAGTACTACCACCACTTCCTGGAGGCCTCCCGGATCTCCTTCGCCGACCGCAACCGCTGGGTCGGCGACCCGGCCTTCAGCGACGTCCCCACCAGGCAGCTGCTCTCCGAGCGCTACGCCGCCTCCCGGGCCTGCCTGATCAGCCCGGACCGCGCGCTCACCAGCCCGCTCGCCCCCGGCGACCCGCGTCACCCGGTTCCCTGCGCCGACACCGGCCAGGCCGTCGCCGAGCCGTACGAGGGCCCCAACACCACCCACCTGACGGTCGCCGACCGCTGGGGCAACATCGTCTCCTACACGCTCAGCATCGAGCAGACCGGCGGCAGCGGCATCACCGTCCCCGGCCGGGGCTTCCTGCTCAACAACGAGCTGACCGACTTCGACTTCACCCCGCTCGCCCCCGGAGTCCCCGACCCCAACCTGGTGGGCCCGGGCAAACGGCCGCGCTCCTCGATGTCCCCGACGATCGTGCTGCGCGACGGCGAACCGCTGCTCGCCACCGGCAGCCCCGGCGGCGCGACCATCATCACCACCACCCTCCAGGTGCTGCTCGGGCGGCTCGACCGGGGCCTGAGCCTGGAGCAGGCGATCGCCGCGCCGCGCGCCAGCCAGCGCAACAGCGCCTCGACCCAGGCCGAGCCCGCCTTCCTGGCACTGCCCGAGCGGGCTGCACTGGAGGGCATCGGGCACAGCTTCGTCAACGGCGGCGAGATAGGTGCCGCCACCGGTGTGGAACGGCTGCCGGACGGGCGCTGGGTGGCCGCCGCCGAACCGGTGCGGCGTGGCGGCGGCTCGGCCGCGGTGGTCCGGCCCGCGCGCTGATCGGGACGGCCTGTCAGTGCCGGGCGGTATGTTCGGGGTGGGTCCCCCTCGCGAGGGGCGGCCCACCCCGTCCGTACCGAACCACCGGGAAGGCCGCCCGCCGTGACCGTCCGCATCGCCACCTGGAACATCAACTCCGTCACCGCGCGGCTGCCCAAGCTCCTGGAGTGGTTGGAGAGCGCGAAGCCCGACGTGCTCTGCCTCCAGGAGCTCAAGTGCGCGGCCGACGCCTTCCCGTACGAGGCGGTCCGCGAGCTCGGCTACGAGACGGCCGCGCACGGCAACGGCCGCTGGAACGGCGTCGCGATCGTCTCCCGGCTCGGCCTGGACGACGTCGTGCGCGGCCTGCCCGGCCAGCCCGGCTACCTCGCCGACGGCGCCCTGCTGCCCGAGGTCGAGCCGCGCGCCATCGCCGCCACCTGCGGCCCGGTCCGGGTCTGGTCGGTCTACGTGCCCAACGGCCGCGAGGTCGGCCACGCGCACTACCAGTACAAGCTGGAGTGGCTGGAGGCGCTGCGCAAGGCCGCCACTGAGGACGCTGCCGGCTCCCGCCCGTTCGCCGTCCTCGGAGACTTCAACATCGCCCCGACCGACGAGGACGTCTTCGACGCCGCCGCCTTCGAGGGCCTCACCCACGTCACCCCGGTCGAGCGCGCCGCCCTGACGGCCCTCGGCGAGATCGGCCTCCAGGACGTGCTGCCCCGCCCGCTCAAGTACGACCGTCCCTACACCTACTGGGACTACCGCCAGCTGGCCTTCCCCAAGAACCGGGGCATGCGGATCGACCTCACCTACGCCAACAAGCCCTTCGCCGACGCCGTCACCGACAGCTACGTGGACCGCGAGGCCCGCAAGGGCAAGGGCACCTCGGACCACGCGCCGGTCGTGGTGGACCTCGACCTGTGAGCCGCACGGGCGGGCATCACGCTGGGTGACGAGCCGTAACCCGAACGGTCCTGAGCGCTGGCCGAGCACGGGGCGGGTTCCTACGGTCGGTGAATGACCGGGCGCAGTTGATCGACCACGTGGACATGGGAGTCCCTGGCTGCGCCCGAGAATCCCGGAGGTTCCGGCATGCGCCCCATGCGTACGGCAGCCGCCGCCCTGATCGGCGCGACGGCGCTGACCGGTCTGACGGCCCCCCTCGCATCCGCCAGGGAGGGTGCGGCCTCGGTCAGCCCGTCCCGTGCCGCACCGGGTCAGACCGTGACGGTCACGGTCTCGTGCGAGAAGTCGGACAAGCCCGAGGCCAAGACCATCACCGCGCGCTCCGACGCCTTCGAGGGTGGTCCGGCGACCCTCACCCTGGGCCCCGACGGCAAGCACAGCGGCTCCGCCCGGCTGGCCGGCCGGCAGGCCGGGGACAGCAAGGTCGACGGCACCTGCCCGGACGGCGGCGCGTTCGCCGCCGCCGTCACGGTCGCCGGCACCTCCGGCGGGAGCCTCGGCAAGAGCTCCGACAAGAGCCTCGGCGAGTGGGGCGAGGCCGCGGGGGAGTGGGCCGGCTCGCTCGGGCAGTCCGGCGTCGGCAGCCGGCAGGTCGCCCCGCACGGCTCCGTGCAGACCGGCCTCGGCGGCTCGGTCGCGGCGAGCCCGGCGGAGCTGGCCGGCGGCCTCGCGCTGGTCGTGGGCGGCGTCGGCGGCTTCTGGCTGCTGCGGAGGCGCGGTGCCTGACGGCCTCGCCCCCGTGCGCCCCTGTGCGCCCTGTGCCATGCCGCTGGAATCCGACGGGACCGTCGACGGGACCGGCGGCGCGGCGGTGTGTCAGGCGGTCCGCGGCTCGGCGCCCTCGTGGTGGAACCGGTCCTGGTGCCGGAGGGTGCCGTCGGCCAGCAGGTACTGGGCCAGCACGTAGGTCGCCATGATCCAGAACTGATGGCCCGGCAGTTCCCGCCACTTCGCCAGCTGGGTGGCGATCAGCGTGTCGGAGAGCAGGAACAGTGCCCCGCCCAGCCCGGTCCGCCAGCCCAGCCCGGCCGAGGTGACGGCCGTCGAGGCGAGCAGCAGGCTGTAGCCGGCCACCGGGACCCGCAGGTCCCCGAGGTCCGGCCAGAGCTGCCCGACCAGGGCCACCCAGGCCGTTGCGTACGCGGCCGCGACGACCAGGGCCCGGCGGCGGTCGGTGAGCGCGCCGCGCTTGACGAACATCGTGACGTAGCAGACGTGCGCCGCCGCGAAGGAGCCCATGCCCGCGAGGAACGCGGGGTCGTTCTTCAGCTGGAGCAGCACGTCCCCGCCCGCGCTCAGCAGCAGCGCCGGCGCCAGCAGCTTCGGCGCCTCCCGCCCGGCCTTCCTGGCCGCCGCCACGCTGTGCGCGGCCAGCAGCGGCATCAGGGCCGGCTTGGTGGCGTTCTGGAGCACCGAGGCCCCGGAGGCGATCGCGCCCAGGTGCGCCGCCGAGGTGGCCGCGAAGCCGCCCAGCAGGGCGGTCGCCGAGCGCACCCGCGCCCCGAGGCCGGCGCGGGCGGTGGTACGGACAGTCATGCGTGCGCCTCTCGGTGATCTGCTGCTTCGGACCGACCCTAGAGGAGTCGAACCGGCGGCGGAAGGGCGGGTTACCGGTGCGTAACCCCGGTGGGGCGCGGCGGATGACGGGGTGGCCGGCCGGCGGAGCGCGGGCGCCCGCTTCGAGGGCTCTTGCGGAGAGTTCCTCAGGAGGGCGGTTGCTGCCCTCGGGTGACCCGGGCACCGTCTAGTCTGGACCCCGACATGGATCAGCAGGACTACGCGGTCGGCGCCACCCGGGTGGCCGCCGGCAGGCCGGACGGACGTAAGGGCGGGGCAGGGCGGGGAACCGCCGCCGCCGTCCTCGCCGTACGCGGAGCCGGTCCCGCTGACAGGAAACCCGGGGCGGCTGCGGGGAGTGGTGCTGACGACTCGCAGGTGCCGGACCGTCCGGCCGTCGACGTGATGCTCTCGCCCGACCCGGGGCTGCTGCGCCTGGCCCACTGGTTCGCCGTCGCCGCCCCCGGCACCGCCGACGACCTCTGCACCGCCTCCTTCGGCCTCTACCCGGCGCGCCACCTCGGCGCCACCGCCGAACCCGCCGCCGATCCCGGCGTCAGCTGGTGGCACGGCCCCACCGCGCACGCCGCCACGCCCGTACGCCCCCGTGAGGACCGCACCGAGAGCGGCCTGCGCCGCGCCCGGCGCGACGACGCCGCGCTGCCCGTCGTCCGGTCAGGTGCCAAGCCGGGCGGGCCGGGCCGGCACCGCAGGCCCGAACGCACGCGGGTGACGCCGCTTCCCGTGGTCGCACAGGGGCGTTCGGGCGAGGAGCTCCCGGCCGCCGAACGCCGGATCGCCGCACGGCTGTTGCTCGCCCATCCGCTGGTCACCGCCTCCGGTCCGCACGCCGACGGCTTCCCGCTGATCCGCCGTCACCGCGACTGGCTCGCCGAGCGCTTCGACGCCCTGCTCGGCTACCGCCTCGTGGTCGGTCCCTGGCACGCCCGGCTCTGCAAGGCCGGCCTCGGCCCCGGCGCCGCCCGCCGCCTCGAACACCCCATCACGGGTGAGCCGTTCACCCCGGGCGGGTACGCCCAACTCGCCCTCGCGCTGGCCCTGTTGGTCGACGCCCCGGAGGAGCTGGGCTACCGGCGGCTGCTGGACGCGATGGGTGCCGCCGCTCCCGAACTCGCCGCCGAACCGGCCGACCTCGCCATGGCGCTGGCCGCGCTGGCCGGCTGGCAGGTACTCGGCGAGCTGCCGGACCCGGCCGACGACTCCTTCGTGCTGACCGTGGACCGCGAACTCGCGCGTGCCGTCCCGGCCGGCCCGCCCGCCCTCGCCGACGACGCCGCGGACCTGATCCGCCGCGCCGCCGAGGCCGAGCCCGCCACCGCCGTCCGCCGCCTGCTCGCCGAGACGCCCGCCGTCCTGGCCGTCGACCTCCCCGAGGAGCACCGCGCCTGGCTGCAGGAGCACCGGCTCAGCGGGCCGGCTGCGCTCGCCGAGTTCCTCGGCCTGGAGGCCGAACTGCGGGCCGAGGGCGTCGCCCTGCTCGACCCGGCCGCCGAACTCACCGACCTCGCCCTGCCCGGCGCCGGCACCCTCGCCCAGGCCGCCCTGCTGCTGGTCGAGCGCCTGGTCGAGGAGGTCCGCCCGCTGCCCGGCGAGACGGTGGCCGGCGACGTTCCGATCCCGGACGCGCTGATAGACGGCGTCCTCGGCGACATCGCGGACGAGTACGGCCTGCCCGCCCGCTACCTCTCCGACCGCACCGCCCTGCGGCGCGACGCCCTCGACCTGCTCCACCGCCTGGCCCTGATCGCCCCCACCCCCCATCCCACCCGCCCCCCGGCCTGGCGCCTGCGCCCGCCGGCCGCCCGCTACGCCCCGGCCCCCGACCTCCAGCCCACCCCCGGCCGGGGCCGCCACTCCCGCCCCGGCCCGCTGATCCCGCCCCCGGCCGGCCCCCGCACGGAGCAGCGGGCGTAGCCGGAGCCGTGCCGCGTGCCGGGCGGTCCGGTCGACGCGCGGAGCGGGGGCCGCTCACCCGTGTCGAGAACGCGGGCGCCCGTGCGAGCGGGCGGTGCCCGGCCCGCCGCCCAGGGCGGGAAGCAAGAAGCACCGGGTCCGGGGTGGGGACCGCGGTGCTGGGTGGGGCGGGTGTTACTTGCTGGCGGAGGCGCTGGCGACGGGGCCGTGTTCGACGGTTTCCACGGTGGCGCCGACTCCCAGGGTGCCGAGGGCGATGGAGGCGAGGACGGCGGTGACGGCGAGCAGCCGGCGGTGCCGTTGGGGCAGGGGGAAGCGCGGTTCCTGGTAGGGCGCCTGAGGGCTGGCGTTCATGACAGGAAGGTTTCCAGGGCGGTGTGAACGGTCGGTACGCGCGGGTGAAGTCCGGACGGGGGTTGGGCGTCGGTTGGCCGCGTACGTCCACCCGTCGCCGGACGGGGCGTATGCGCTGGTCAGGGGCGCGTGTCCGCCTCGCCCACGGTGGCCCGGGCGGCGTCCCGCAGGCTGTGCGGCGGGTGGGGGCGGCGGCCGGGTCCCGTCAGGCCGCGTGCTCCTCGCCGTAGTCGTGCCCGGAGTCGTGCGCGGTGGCGAGGTAGTGGGAGAGCGCCCGGCGGCTGCGGGTGAGGTCCTCGATCCGGGAGTCCAGGTCGGCGAGTTCGTCGCGCAGGGTCGCGAGCAGCTGCGGACAGGCCTCCAGGACGGGGACGGGACCGGTGGCGCAGGGCAGCAGCACGGCGATGATCCGGGTGCTCAGGCCGGCCGCGAGCAGGCTGCGGATCTGACACACCCGCACGAAGTGCTCCTCGCCGTACTCGCGGTAGCCGGCCGCGGTGCGGTCCGGCCGGAGCAGGCCCTGCTCCTCGTAGTAGCGGAGCAGACGGGTGGACACCCCGGTCAGGCGGGAGAGTTCTCCGATGCGCATGACCGGGCGAACGCCGCCGCCCGCCGGGGTGTTCCCGATGGGCGCTCGGCTCGTGAGGAACTCCGGCAACACGTCGCGTAGTTCGGGCAGCGCCTCGGCCACCGGCACGGTGCTCGCTGGTGAGTTCGGCCAGGCGCGCCGGGGGCGCCTTCGGCCGCCGGCCGGAACTGCCGGCGCTGCCACCGGCGCCGTGGGCGGGCGGCAGCTCCGGGCCCGAGCCCTGGACGATCCGGGCGAGTGGGGTGACTGATACGGGTGGCTCCTCCGCCGGCCGGGTTTCGCCGGCAGCGGGAACGGTAGGAGTTCACACCGGTGAGAAGGCCGAGCCGGGGAGCGGAAGCCCGTCCAGGGCAGCCTTCGGGCCCCGGCCGTGGTCGCGCGCACCGCGAACCGCCCACGCTGAAACGTAAGGAACGCCGTTCATGGACGACGAGGTCCGCACTCCGGACGAAGGAACCCCGGCGCCGGACGCCCGGGACGGTGCACGCGCCGCCGGGGAGGTGCCCGGGCCCGTGCCCGGGATCGTCAAACCGCTGCCCGCGCAGTGGTTCGTGCCCCGGGGCACCAACGCCGAGACGCGCTGGGACGCCTTCCGCGACGCCGACGGCGATGCCGTCATCGGCCGCCACGTGCCGGTGGAGCGGTTCTTCGTCCGCAACCACACCAGCACCCCGCTGATCGACCCCGACACGTGGCGGCTCAAGCTGTTCGGCAGCGGCCTGCGCGGCGCCCCGACGGCCGAGCGCCCGGTCGAGTTCGGCCTGGACGACCTGCGGGAGCTGCCGTCCACACGGATCAGCGCGCTGATCGAGTGCGCCGGCAACGGCCGCAGCTTCTACCGCAGCCAGCAGGGCCAGCCCGTCCCGGGCACGCCGTGGACGCTCGGTGGCGTCGGCTCGGCGAGCTGGCGGGGCGTCCGGCTGGCCGAGGTGCTGCGGGCCGCCGGGCTGACCGGCGCGGCGGTGGACGTGCTGCCCGCGGGCCTGGACCCGGACTACGTCGTCGGCGGCACCAACTACGGTCCGGTGCGCCGCCCGCTGCCGATCGCCAAGGCGCTGGACGACGTGCTGCTCGCGTACGAGATGAACGGCGAGCCGCTGACCCCGGACCACGGTGCCCCGGCCCGGCTGGTGGTGCCCGGCTGGGTGGGCATCGCCTCGATCAAGTGGGTGGGCGGCGTGGAGGTCGCCGACCATCCGCTGCACTCGCCGTGGAACACCGACTTCTACCGGATGTTCGGCCCGGACTACCCGCCCGGCGGCGGCGACCCGCTCACCACCCAGGTGGTCAAGAGCGCCTTCGAGCTGGCCGCGGGTGCGCGGCTCGCGGCGGGCCGCGAGCACCGGCTGCACGGGCGCTCGTGGTCCGGATCGGCGGCGGTGCGCCTGGTCGAGGTGAGCACGGACGGCGGCCGGACCTGGCGGCGCGCCGAACTGCGCGACGAGCCGCAGGCCGACGGCTGGACGCGCTGGAGCGTCGACTGGCGCCCCGAGCGGCCCGGGCCGTACGAGCTGCGCGCCCGCGCGACGGACGACCGGGGCGACACCCAGCCCGAGCGGGCGGTGTTCAACCGGGAGGGCTACCTGTTCGGTGCGGTGGTGGCCCACCCGGTGACGGTGGTCTGAGCCGCGGGCCGGCGAGCCGACGCGCGCTCAGCCGGTGGAATGGGCCTCGTACGGGGCCGGGTACCGCGTCTCGTACGGGGTCAGCACCAGCCGCACCACGTCCTCCAGCCGCCGCCGGGCGTCCCCGAGGGTGGTGCGGCCGGTCACCCAGGCGGTCAGCTCGCCCTGCCAGGCGTGGGCGACGATGTGCCGCACCAGGTCGCTCGCGGCGGCCGGCACCTCGGCCGTCACCGCTTGCAGGGCGGTGCTGTCGGCCCGGGCCATGCCTTGCAGGGCTTCGCTGGCGAACGGATCGGTGGAGGCGGCCACGGCCACCCGCAGCCGGGCGAGTTCCGGCTGCCGCTGGTAGGCCCGCATCCCGCCCCGGACGAACCGGACCGCCCGGTCGGTGGCACCCAGCCCGGCCCTCGGCCCGCGCAGCTCGGCCACCAGGTCGGCCAGCAGCAGGCGATGCCACTCGGCGATCGCCGCTGCCAGGAGGTGGTCCTTGGAGGAGAAGTAGCGGTACGCCGTCCCCAGGGCGACTCCGGACCGCTCGCAGACCTGTTTCATCTGCATCCGCTCGACGCCGATCTCGTTCACCAGGGCGAGCGCAGCCGCGATCAGGCTTTCGCGGCGTTCGAGCTGGCGCGGAGACATCGCCTCCACCGGCCGTGGTGACAGGTCAACCTTGGTCACCCGCACCATGATACGGGCCGGGGCCGCTCAGGAGTATGACGCCGTCCGGCCCCCTTCCGTTCGTCCGGAGGTCACCGGGGTGCCGGGGGTGTCACGAGGGATCGCGGATCAGCGCCTCCTGGACGGCGGAGGCGACCAGTCGGCCGTCCAGGTCGTAGAACTCGCCGAGCGCCAGGCCCCGGCCGTCCGAGGAGGACGGGCTGCGCTGGGCGAACAGCAGCCACTCGTCGGCCCGGAAGGGGCGGTGGAACCACATCGCGTGGTCCAGGGAGGCCATCAGCAGTCGGGGTGGTTCGGTGCGCTGGAAGAAGCTCGGCTGCACGTTCAGCCCGGCGGTGGAGGCCAGGGTGAGGTCGGACAGGTAGGTGAGCGCGCCGGCGTGCAGCAGCGGGTCGCCGTCCGGCAGCGGGGAGGCCGTGCGCATCCAGACGAACTGCTGGAGCAGACCGGGGGCGGCCGGCGGCAGCCCCGGGGTGTCCGACGGGACGAACCGCACGTCGAGGTCGTGGAAGCCGCCGGTCGCGGCGACGGCCCGGCGCACCTGCTCGGGCAGCTGGGCGACGGCGTCCGGCAGCGACTCCGGGTGGGGCAGCGGCGGGACCGCGCGCTGCCGGTCGGCGGCCGGCTCGGGGTGCTTGAAGGAGACCGAGAGGGTGAAGATCTCGTTCCCCTCCTGGACCGCCGTCACCCGGCGGGTGGTGTACGACATGCCTTCGCGGACCCGCTCGACCAGGTAGTCGATCGGCCGGGTGGGGGAACCCGGCAGCAGGAAGTAGCCGTGCAGCGAGTGCACCGGGCGCCGGTCCTCACACGTGCGCCCGGCGGCGACGAGCGCCTGCGCGGCGACGTGGCCGCCGAAGGTGCGCATCGGGGCGCCGGCATGGCAGTGGCCGAGAAACGTGTTCTCGTTCAGCTGCTCGATCTCCAGCATCCCGGCGAACGGGGAGGCCGGCCGGGCGTGCCGTTCGGCCCGGACGTGCGGTTCAGTCAGGTCGTTCACGGAGCCATAGTGGCAGAAGCCAACGGTGCGACGGTGTGACCTGGGTAACGCCGCTCCACGCCCGGGCAATGGGATAGAACACGTTCCAGTCAGAGGTCCTTCCGGAGGATTGTCAGTGCCCTCACCTAGCGTGCTCGGCATGACGCAATCCGCACACGCGTACGGCTATCTGCGCCCGTCGGCCGTCCTGGACGGCGCCGAGGGCCGGCGCCTCGACCTGGCCACCTCCGGCGGCGCCACCCCGCTCGGCGCCGCCGCCAACCCGCGCTTCTTCGCGGGCTTCCTGGCCGATCCGGCGCCGGCCGCCGCGGCGCTGCTCGCGGTCGCGGACGTCGCCGCCGCGCGCTATTACCAGCCGCAGCTGCGCGCCTCGCTCGACCCGGTGGTGACCGCCAACGGGGACCGGCTGCGCTTCGAGTCCTTCTCGGGGTGCTGCGGCGTCTACGCCCGGCTCGACGTGCTCCAGGCCGGGCTCGACGGGGACGAGATCGGCCACGGCACCACCAACGTGGACGTCAACAACCCGCTGCGCGAGGCGCTGACCAGGATCGGCCCGGCCGACCCGCTGCACCTCGCGGTCGGGCCGGACGCGCTGGAGGCCACCAGCTTCGACGGCCCGCTGGTCGAGAAGAAGGTCCCGCTGCCGGAGCGGTGGCTGCGCGGCTTCGCCGAGACCCAGGTGGTCGCCGCCGGCTTCGAGCTCCGCGCCGAGCTGCCCGCCGCCGAGGCGGTCCGGTTCCTGCGCTCGCTGCCGCGGGCCGGGCGCGGAGGGCGGGCCGGCGTCGGCTGGGTCGTCCAGGCCGGCAAGACGCTGCGGCCCACCACCCGGCCGGTGCCGGGTGCGGTCTGCCTGCCCGGGCCCGAGCGGCTGGTGGCGCTCCAGCGGGTGCTGCGGCACGCGCTCGCCCTGCGGGTGTACGGGCCGGTGGCGGCGGGGGAGCCGACCGCCTCGGCCTGGGAGGCGGTGCTGCCCGGAATGCGGCTGACCCTGACGCTGTCGCCGAACGCCTCCCGGGGCTTCTCCGGCGAGGGCGGGGTGCTCGACTCGCTCGCCACCGGGACGGCCGAGCAGGACGCCGATCTGATCGCGGTGCTGCTCGCCTGGGAGCCCCGGATCGAGGTCGGGGACCTCGCCGCGCAGTCCGGGCTGAGCCCCGAGCGGGTCCGCGCCGCGCTCACCCGGCTGGGCACCGCCGGGCAGATCGGCTACGACGCCGCCGAGGCCGCGTACTTCCACCGGCAGCTCCCGTACGACGCCGGGCGGGCCGAGGCGGCCAACCCCCGGCTGCGGGCCGCCCGGGCGCTGGTCGATGCGGGCGCGGTACGGCTGGAGGAGGGCGGGGCGACGGCCGTCGTCACGGTGGACGACCACATCCAGCGGGTGCGGACGGACGAGTCGGGGCGGCTGAGCTGCACCTGCCTGTGGTGGGGCAAGTACCGGGGCGGACGCGGGCCGTGCAAGCACGCGCTGGCGGTCGGGATGGTGCGGGAGTCGGCCGCCGGGGCGACGGAGGCGAAGGGGGCCGGAGCGTGAACACGACGGCGGGTGCCGACCGGCAGGGGCCGGTCGACGAGCTGCTGACGGCCGTCCGGTCCGGACGGCTGGCGTGGATACCGGAGCTGCTGGCCGCCCTGGACGCGGCCCAGCGGCGGGCCTGCCTGCCCGCCCTCAAGGAGCTTCGCAAGGAGCTGCGCCAGGACTGGTCACGGGAGAGGGCCGAGATCAGCGCCAGGCTGCTGGTGGCCGGGGTCGGCTGCCACGCCGGCCCGGCCGGCGCCGCCACCTGGCTGGCCGGCAGCGACTTCAGCTCCCGGGACTGGGCCCGGAACTCGGTGCTGCACCAGGTCGTCGAGGCGCAGCCGGTGGAGTGGCAGGTCGAGGTGGTCACCCGGCTCGCCGCCCGGCCGGTGCGCTCCTGGGGTTCGTCGATGTACCCGGTGATGGAGGCCGTGGTCCGGCGCACCGGCTGCGAGGTGCCGCGCGGCGAGGCCTTCGTCCGGGGCTGGATGGACCGCACCAACGACCTGGGCGGCGCGCGTCCCCCGCTGGCCGAGAAGCTGCGCGAGGACGCCTTCACCCCGGTGCTGGTGCCCGAGCTGTTCGAACTCGCGGACATCAGCTGGCCGCTGACGTTCCGGCTCAGCCCACGCCCCGGCGACGTCTGGACGGAGGCGATCGGCGAACTGGCGGCGGCCGGCGTGGTGGACCGGGCCGAGGTGCTCGACCGCTGCCTGGCCCGGCTGCTGCGCGGCGGCAAGCCGGCCGACCAGCGGGCGTTCCTGGAGGTGCTGCGGGCACTCGACCCGACGCCCGAGGAGTACGCGGCCCGGGTGCGCGACGTGGTGGCGCTGCTGGACGGCCCGTCGGTGCTCGCCGGGCACGCCCAGGAGGTGCTCGCCGGGCTGGACGAGGCCGGGCTGATCGAGCCCGAGGTGCTCACCGAGGCCTCGGCGGTCGTGCTGTTCCGGAGCGAGAAGAAGCTGGTCCGCGCCCAGCTGGCCTGGCTGGAGAAGGCCGCCCGGCGCGCGCCCGAGCGCTCCGGCCCGGTGGTGCTGGCTGCGGCCGAGGCCTTCGGGCACCCGGACGCGGCCGTCCAGGAGCGGGCGCTGAACGTGGTGGCCCGTCACCTGAAGACGGCGGGGGAGGCGGTGGTGGCGGAGCTGCGGATCGCCGCCGAGACGCTGAACCCGGTCCACCACCAGCGCGCGGGCGAGCTGTTCGGCGCGCCGGTCGGCGGTGACGAGGACGACCCGGACACCGGGTGGAACGAACTCCTCCCGCCGGCCCCCGAACCGCGCCCGCTCGGCGCGCCGATCGGCTCGGCGGCCGAGCTCGCGGAGGAGCTGTCCGCCCTGCTCGCCTCGCGCGAGCCCGGTGTGGCGGCCTTCGAGCGGGTGCTGGACGGGCTGGTCCGGCTGACCCACCGGGACCGGAAGGCCCTGGCCGAGGCGATGGAGCCGGTCCGCCGGGTGCACCCGTGGCGCGGCACCGGCAGCTGGGGGGACTGCACGCCCCGGGAGATCCTCTACGTGGTGGCCGCGGTGGCCGGCGAGACGCCGCCGTGGAAACTCTGGGACTACCTCGCCAAGGGCCGCTCCCCGCTGCGCGGCGCGCGCACCACGGTGCACGGGGCCGTCCTCGCCGTCCGGCTGGAGGAGGCGGCCTGGCAGGTTCTTCAGGCCCGGCTGCCGTACCTGCTGGCCACCCCGACCGACGCCACCGGCGCACTGGGCGCGGCCGTCCTGGTCGAGCGGATCGCCGGGTACGAGGCGGCGGACGTCAAGCCGGGGAAGGCCGACCTGTCCCAGGCCCTGTTGCGGGTCGGCCCGGCCACCGACGAGACGGTGCTGAAGGCCGCCGACGCGCTCACCTCCCCGGCCGGGCGCCGGCTGGCGCACTGGCTGCGCACCGGCGGGCTGCCCGGGCAGCCCTCCGAGCGGGTGCTGTTCGCGCCCGGCAAGGGGCTGCGGCGCGCCAACGTGCACGGGGACCGCTGGTGGGAGGAGATCGAGCGGATCGCCGTCGCCCAGCCGGGCATCGGCGCCGGGCCGAAGGGGCCGGACGGCGAGCGGCTCACGGCCGAGCTGCGGGCGCTGCTGGACGGCACCGAGCCCAGCGTGGCCCGGGCCCGCAAGGTGTACGACTGGAGCTGGCGGGCCATCGACCACTGGTTCGCGATGCTCCCCTGGCACCGGGAGGAGCTGGCCGCGCGCTGGCTCGACCCCTTCGCCGAGTGCGCCGACCGGGACGAACGCGGCGCCGCCCGCCACCTCCCGCTGCTCGCCGAGGCCGGCGGTCCGGCCGGGCTCGCGCTGCACCTGGCGCTGGCGTACGGCCTGGGCGCCCGGCACACCGAGGACCGGACGGCGGCGGTGGACGCCCTGCTGGTGCTCGCCGCCCGCGGCGACCTGGACGGCGCGCTGCTCGGCCGCGAGCTGGGCGCCCTGGTGGCCTGCGGCACGGTGATGGCCGGCCGGCTGGGGGCGGCGCTCACCCTGGCGGCGGAGACCGGCGCCCGGGGGACGGTCTGGTCGGTGCTCGGGCCGGCGCTGCCGGGCCTGCTGGGGGCCGACCTGTCGACGCGCGGGCTGGGCGACCTGATCGCGCTGGCCACCGACTGCGCCCGGCGCACCGGGGCCCGCGGACCGGTCGCCGAGGTGACGGCGGTGGCCGAGCGCGGCGGCTCGGGCCGGGTGGTCAAGGAGGCCCGGGCGCTGCGGGACGTCCTCGCGGCCTGAGGGGCGGGCGGCGGGCCCGCAGCGCGGGGGCGCGGGGGCGGGACCGGGGTGGCACGGGGCTCGGCTCGGCGCGGGCCTGAGGTGGGCGCGGGCCTAGGGTGGGCGCGGGCCTAGGGTGGGCGGGACTTCCGTCCGCCCTACCCACCGGAGCGCCCGTGCTGCACCTTCGTCTGATCGTCCCGCCTGACCTTCGGAACGCCGTGCTGGACTGCCTGGACGAGGTCGTGGGGGTGACGCACGTCATCCTGCTCCCGGACGCGGCCGTCCGGCCCACCGGGGACGTGGTGCTCTGCGACGTGGCCCGTGAGGCGGCGGACGAGGTCCTGGGCGCGTTGCGCGGGACGGGGCTGACCGAGCGCGGCGCGATCGACGTCTCGCCGGTCGAGCTGACCCTCTCGGCGGCGGCCGACGAGGCCGAGCGGCTGGCCCCCGGGGAGGGGGCCGACGCGCTGGTGTGGGAGTCGGTCTCCGAGATCACCCACGAGGAATCCACCCTCACCTGGGTGTTCCTGGCCTTCCTCACCGTCGCCACCATGCTCGCGGCCTGCGGCGCGGTGCTGGACAGCGCGATTCTGGTGGTCGGCGCGATGGCCGTCGGGCCGGAGTTCGGGCCGCTGGCCGGGCTCTGCGTGGCGGTCGTCCAGCGACGGCTGCGCCCGGCACTGCGCTCGCTGAACGCGCTGGCGACGGGCTTCGTGGTGGCGATGGCCCTGACTGTCTGCTTCGGAATGCTGATGGACGGTCTCGGGTTGTTCACCGAGGCGAAGTTCGACGCGGCGCGGCCGAACACCTCCTTCATCTGGCAGCCCGACGCGACCTCCTTCGTGGTCGCCTTCCTGGCGGGCATCGCGGGGCTGCTCTCGCTCACCTCCTCGAAGGCCGGGACCCTGGTCGGGGTGGCGATCTCGGTGACCACCGTCCCGGCCGCGGCCAACGCGGCCGTCGCGCTCGGCTACGGCGACGTCAGGCAGTTCTGGGGCTCCAGCGTCCAGCTGCTGCTGAACCTGCTGGGGATCGTGCTGGCCGGGGTGCTGACCCTGCTCGTCCAGCAGGGGGCGTGGGCGTTGATCCGGCGCCGGGGGGCCGTGCCGGCGGAGGCGAACAAGTGACGGCTTTCGGCTGACAACTTTCAGACGACAACTTTCAGCGAACAGACTTTGAAATCTGTTCGCTGAACGTCGTCGTCTGTTCGCGAGCCTCGGCCGCGACCGGAGCCGCCGCCTCCTCCGCCCGCTCGCCGACCAGCGGCGAGATGTCGCGCGGGGTCGTGGCGACGGCGCGCCACCACAGGCGCACGGCGGGCGGGGTGGCGGGCTCGAAGGGCTTGCCGGGGCGGGGCACGGCGAGCCGGGCGCCGAGTGCCTGGGCGGCGGTGACCACCCGATCGGCGGGCTCCTCCCAGGGGTGCAGCGCGAGGTTGAACGTGCACCAGTGGATCGGCAGCAGCAGCCCGCCTCCCAGGTCCAGGTGCGCCCGCACGCCCTCCTCCGGGGTCATGTGCACCTCGGGCCAGAACTCGCTGTACGCGCCGACCTGCATCATCGTTGCGTCGAACGGACCTAACCGGCGGCCGATCTCGGCGAAGCCGGGGAAGTAGCCGGTGTCCCCGCTGTGGAAGATCCGGTGTCCGCCGCCGGCCACCACCCACGACGCCCACAGGAACAGCGCACTGGTGCGCGGACCGCGGCTGCAGTAGTGGCGGGCCGGCGTGGCGGTCAGGGTCAGCCCGGCGACCTCGGCCGACTCCCACCAGTCCAGTTCGACGATCCGCTCGGCCGGTACGCCCCAGTGCTCCAGGTGCGCCCCGACCCCGAGCGGGACGGCGAACACCGCGTCCGTCCCGGTCAGCGTCCGGACGGTGCCCATGTCGAGGTGGTCGTAGTGGTCGTGGGAGATCACGACCACGTCCACCGGAGCGAGTTCGGACAGCGGCAGCGGCACCGGGTGCAGCCGCTTGGGCCCGGTCCAGGAGAAGGGGGAGCAGCGTTCGCCCCAGACCGGGTCGATCAGCACCCGCCGTCCGTCGATCTCGGCCAGCACGGTGGCGTGCCCCAGCCAGGTCAGCCGCAGCCCGGACTCCGGCGGCGCGGCCAGGTCGACCGGGAGCAGTCGGTGCACCGGCACGGCGGCGGTCGGCGTCCGGCGGGTCTTGTCGCCGGTCAGCTGGGCACGGGTGATCTCCAGCGGGCTGCGCTCGTACACCAGGCGGCGGGTCGGTACCGGGTTGCGGAAGGCGCCGTCGGCGAACTGCGGGGAGCGGCGGATGCGGGCCAGCCGCTCGCCCCGGGGCTCGGCGCCGAAGGCGTCGGTCCGGACCCGGTGCCACGCGGCCCGGGGCAGTCCGGCCAGCCCGGGGACGGCGCGCTCGGCGGCGGGACCGGCGGACGGCGGGACGAGCTGCGAGGACAGACCGGCGAGGCGGGAGAACCACGGGGCGGGGCGGGGCACGGCTCCTCCAGGGACGGTCACGGCTACCGGGCGTGCCGGGGCGCGAAGCGCAGCAGTGGGTAGGGTCGCTGCGTTACGACAACCATCTCGTCGGAGGTTACTCGCCGTGGGCCGTCCGGACCTGGTGGAGAGCCCGGCGCGGTCCAATCGGCGTACCCGGGAGGGCGGCGCCGGCCGGTGGTGCCCGGGCCCGCTCGTTCCTGCCCGGCCCGGGGCTCGGTTCCTGCTCGGTACGGGCTCGAACGCCCGCCCGCCCCGGGCTCGAACGCCCGTCGGACCGCTCTCCGTCAGGCGTAGAAGCGGGTGATCGTCTCCGCGACGCAGTGCGGCTTGGCGCTCCGCTCGCTGGTCACGGTGAACCGCACCACCGCCTGGACCCCGCCCGGTACCTCGGTGGCCGAGAGCAGCTCGGCGGTGGCCCGGATCGCCGTGCCCACCGGCACCGGCGCCGGGAAGCGCACCTTGTCGGAGCCGTAGTTCAGTGCCATCCGCACGCCCTCGACGGCGTAGCACTCCTTCGCCAGCACCGGGATCATCGACTGGGTCAGGTAGCCGTGCGCGATGGTCGAGCCGAACTGGCTCTCCTTGGCCCGCTCCGGGTCCACGTGGATCCACTGGTGGTCACCGGTCGCCTCGGCGAACAGGTCGATCTGCCGCTGCTCGATGGTGTGCCACTGGCTGGTGCCCAGCTCGGTGCCGACGGCGGCGGTCAGCTCGGGGAGGGAGGCGAAGGTCGTCACGGTGCGCTCCTGGTGGGGGACGGACCCGGGGAGGGATCAGGACGCCGGAAGCGTATGCCTACCCATTGGTATCTGTCAGGAGTCGAACGGAAAACCGGCGTTCACGGGCCCGGCGTTCATCGGCTGTCGCGACTGGCGGCCCGGGGCGCCCGGCCAGGTCGGGAACAGCCGGCGGCCGCTGACCAGCTCCGGGACCAGCGCGACGAACAGCGGTTCCGGATCGCCAACCCAGGGCCGCAGGCCGGAGCGCAGCACCCGTCGGACCTGCTCGGGGTCGCTCACCACGTCGGCCCGTCCGTGGACCAGTACGCTCCACCCGGTGCGGGTGACCGGGTCCAGCAGATCCGCCTGGAAGGCCACCACCGTGCCGTCAAGCCCGCGCGCGGTGGCACTTCCCCGGCGCACGGCGAGCACCAGCCGCCCGTCCAGGACCTCGAAGGAGACCGGCAGGACGGCCGGCAGCGCGTGCTCGGTGTACACCACGCGTCCGACGGGCACGGTGCTGAGCAGTCGCAGGCACTCGGCCTCGCTCAGGGTCTCCACACGGTCCTCACGCTCCATGCATCCGATCGTCCACGGTCGGTGCGCGCGTCGATAGGGCCCATGGTCCCTGAGCGGACGGGACGGGAGCCCCGTCGGCGGCCGTCCGGGGCGGTAGCCTGCCCGGCGGTGGAGGAATGGTGGAGGAGGGGGCGGCCGGATGGCGGGCGGGGTCGATCTGGTGGTGATCGGGGCGGACGGCGGGCCCGACCGGGCCTTCGGGGGTGCGGCGCTCGCGCCGGACGGTGCCCGGCTGCTCGCCGACGTGCTGCCCGGGATGTTCTTCGACACCGGTGCGGCCGGCTGCCGGCTCACCGCGGTGCCGCCGGACGCGGACGCCAACACGATGCTCACCGCCGTCCGGGACGCCGCCCAGCACCCGGGCCGCTGGCTGCTGGTCTGCCTGGTCGGCCAGATGGTGGCGGACCCGCGGGGGCGCCGGCTCGCCCTGGTCACCGCCGGCAGCACCGCCGACAATGCCTACCGCCGGGGCCTGGCCTGGGACTGGGTGGTCAGCGCGATGGTGCACGGGAACCAGGAGGAGGCGCTGCTGCTGGTCGACGCGGTGGTCGACCGGGACACCTGGGTGGCGCTGGAGCGCGGCGAGGACGGTGCGGGCGAACTGCTGAGCTATTCGAGGGTCCCGCTGTGGGGCCGGATCGGCCGCTACACCCCGGGTAGCCGCTACACACCGGGCAGACGCGGCCGGGACGCCGTCCGGCCGGGCGGGGAGGGCTCGTTCAGCCGGGCCCTGACCACCGTCCTGCGCCAGGGCGTCCCGGGTGCCCCCGCGGCCGTCGCCCCGCTCGATCTCCAGTCGGCCGTGGCCGCGCTGACGGACGGTGGAGAACCGGCCGGTAGTTCGGGTGCGCCTGGCGCGCGCCTGCTCGATCCGCCGTACGCCGGACGTCTCCTGATGCGCAATCGGGCCGCGGTTCGGGGCGCATTGGCCGGATTGTCGCTTTCCGAAGAACTGTTGGCCGTTCTGTGGCGGGAAAGTGCCCCGAAGGAACCGCCTTCCGCGTAAGGTCAGGGGGCCTGAGGTGTTGCCGTGATGGGGTGGGTTGGCGAAGAATCGATCCCCAGCGGAAACACCGGCGGGACGGCGGAATTCTCCTGGCGGCCGTGGATCACGGATCGGGTCGGTCGCAACGAGGTGGGGCCATGCGGCAGCGCGGAAATGTGTTGCGCCCTGGGGCGGTTGGGGTCGGTGGGGCGGTTCTGGTGTTGCTGCTCGGTGCTTGTGCGAGCGGAGGTGCGGGCGGTTCCGTCGATCGCATCGGGTCGGCTGCGCCCACCGTCGCGGGAGTGAACCCGCTAACTCCTTCGAGTGGTTCGGTAAACGGCTCGATCGCGCCGACCAGCGGTCCGGAAGGGGCCATGGGGCGACTGGCCCTGAAGGCGTATCAGGACTGGTGGCAGACTCAGGCCGAGGTCTTCGGGCGGTCGGATTCGGACGGTTACGGACTGGAGCAGTACTCCTCCGGGCGTGCGCTGTCCGACAGCCTGGTCAGCCTCCGGCAACTGCGCGACGCGAAAGTGGTGATGGCCGGAACGCCGCGCAATTCCGCGGTGGTCAAGGCCATTGATCTGAAAGCCGATCCGCAAACCGCCGTGATCGAGGACTGCGTCGACCTGTCGGGCTGGCACCGCGTCGATGCCGTCACCGGGGCCGCCAGGGATCCCGGATCACGCCTGTACCGGTACGTCGGAACCGCGTCCCTGCGCTGGTTCCAAGCGCATTGGTTGATCTACGACTTCAAGCGGGAGGTGGACCGGACATGCTGAACGCGCGGAAACCGGCCCGGCGAATCGCGGTCGCCGCGTCGATGTCGGCCGGGTTGCTGCTGTCCTCGGCGGTGAGCGCGACCGCGGACGAACCGCCGAGCGGCGGGGCCGAGCAGTGCACGACGAACGTGATCTGCGTGGACGCCCATTCCGGCGGAAAGACCCCCGGGCCCGGCGGTTCCAAGCCCTCCGGTGGCGGCGGCTCCGACACCGGACCGCAGTTGTGCAGCTACCACGACGCCGCATGGGCCTGCCACGACCCCCAGCTGGGCTGGTTCAGCAGCGACAAGGGCTGCTACTTCCGGCCGCTGGACGACCCGCCGCCCGCGGGCGACCCGAAGTGGGAAGGCCACGACCCGAAGGACGGCGCGCTCTACACGAAGGTCTGCCCGCAGACCGACGGGGGCATGGGCGGCGCCGAGATCGTCTTCGAACCCACCGCGCCGGACGGGCAGAACGTCAACGCGGAGGCCACGGCCATCCAGAACGCCTACGACCGGGTCCGCTTCAGGCCGCCGGTGGGCCGGGCCGCGCCCCAGAACACGGCGGTGGTCAACGCCCCGGTCTGGCTCTGGGCGGACGACGCCGCACTGCCCGCGCCGGGCAGCGCGGCGGTCGCGGGCATCTCGGTCACCGTCACACCCCGGCTGGTGAAGGCGGACTGGAGCTTCGGCGACCACCTCCAGACCTCCTGCACCACACCCGGCACGCCGTACGACCCCAAGTACGGTGACGCGAAGTCCCCGGACTGCGGCTACGAGTTCAGGACCAGCTCGGCCGGCGAGAAGAACGGCGTCTTCAGCGCCACGGTGACGATGCGCTGGGAGGCCACCGTCGTGGTCACCGGCGGGTCGAACCCGCGGAAGTTCACGATCTCGGGCATCAACCAGAGCAGCAAGCCCTTCGACCTCAAGGTCGCCGAGATGCAGGTGCTCAACTGATCGAGCTCACCTGATCGAGCTCGACCGATCCCGCCCGCGCGGCGATTCGCACACCGACCAGCCAGACGAGCCAGAGACGAACGAGGGAAGGGCGGAACCCGGTGGACAACCGTACGTTCGCGACGCCGGGATCCGGCACCTCCGCGGGCACCGCGGCGTCCGCGACGCTCCCGGAGCAGCCGGAGCAGGGCGGCCCGGGCAAGGGCCGAGGACGGGCGGTGCCGCACGCGCCCGGGCGGACCATGCGGGCGCGGCGGCGGCGCCCGGCAGTGCTGGCGATGGCGGTGGCACTGATCGCGGCCGGCGGGCTGGGTGGGGCCGTCCTCTACAACAGCACCGGCCAGCGGGTCGCGGTGCTGGCGCTGGCCCGGGACGTGCCGTGGGGGCAGGTGATCACCGAGGACGACCTGGTGGTCGCCCGCATCGCGGGGGACCCGGCGCTGCGCCCGGTGTCGGCCCAGGACCGGGCGAAGGCGGTCGGCATGCGGGCCGCCACCGACCTCAAGCGCGGCGCGATGCTCACCGGTTCCGACCTCGCGCAGGGCCTGTCGGTGCAGCCCGGGCAGATCGTGGTCGGGGTGTCGGCCAAGCGCAGCCAACTGCCCGCCAGCCGGCTCCAGCCCGGCGTGCAGCTGGTCATCGTCTTCACCCCCGACAACGGCAGGGCCGACTCGCTGCCCGCCACGGTGATCACCGTCGGCCGGGTGGACACCGACGGCAGCCAGGTGATCGACGTGGCGGTCGGCACCGCGGACGGGCCCCGGCTGGCGCAGTGGGTGGCGAGCGGTCGGATCCAGGTGCTGCTCGCACCGCGCGGTGCGACGGCGGGCGGCCCCGGAGCCACCGGACCGGGCCCGGCGCCGAGCGGTGCGCCCTCGGCCGCCGCCACCCCCGGGGCCGCCACCCCCGGGGCCGCCACCCCCGGGGCCACCACTCCGGGCGCCGCCACCCCCGGCGGTGCCGCACCCGGGACCCCGGGCGCGACGGGCGGCGCCTGATGGCCGTGATCGCGGTGGTCGGCGGCCCGGGCGCACCGGGAGCGACCACCACCGCCCTGGCACTGCTGCTGTCCTGGCCGCTGTCGCCCGGCCGACGGATCGTGCTGGTCGAGGCCGACCCGGACGGCGGCGCGGTGCTCGCCGGAGCCCTGGAGGGCCGGGTCGAGGCGGTGTACGGGCTGCGCAACCTGGCCGTCGCCGACCGGCGCGGGCTGCTCGCGCAGACCATCTGGGAGCAGCTGATCGACCTCTCGCCCGAGGGCAACGCCGAACGGCTGCTGCTGCCCGGGCTGACCGACCCCACCCAGGCGCCCGGCCTCGCCTACACCTGGGAGCCGCTCGCCGAACTGCTGCACGGCGTGGAACAGCAGGGCTACGACGTCATCGTGGACCTCGGCCGCTCCGGCGCCACCGGCCACAGCGCGGTGCTGGCCCGCCGCGCCGACGTGGTGGTGGCGACGGTGCGCACCACGCTGCGCGGGCTGAGCTCGGTCCGGCCCCGGCTCGCCGCCCTGGCCGAGGACCTGGCCGCCACCGGTACCGGGGCGGACGCGCTCGGACTTCTGCTGGTGGCCGAGGGGCCGTACGCGCGGGCGGAGGTGTCCCGCGAGCTGGGGCTGCCGGTGCTCGGGGTGCTGCCGCACGCCACCCGGACGGCGAGGGTGCTCTCCGACGGCGGGGACACCACCGACCGGCGGTTCATCCGTTCGGAGCTGATGCGGACGGCGCGGTCGGCCGCGGACGAGGTGCAGCTGCTGATCCAACGCCGGCGTCAGCGGCTCGCACCGGGTGCGGCGCCGGCCCAGCTGACGGCGGGCGGCCGGGCGGCGGCTCCGGTCACGGCGGCCGTGCCGAC
The DNA here is from genome assembly GCF_044767505.1 of Kitasatospora sp. NPDC101235. NCBI lineage: Bacteria > Bacillati > Actinomycetota > Actinomycetes > Kitasatosporales > Streptomycetaceae > Kitasatospora > Kitasatospora sp. NPDC101235. The sequence continues at coordinate 41,104 of NZ_JBIWNZ010000011.1, read as the reverse complement.
GCCTCCGCTCCCGACGCCTCCGATTTCGACAGTTCCGGTGCCGGCCCCGCCGATACCGACCCCGCCCGGGCCGGTGGCGCCGCAGCCGTCGACGCCCGCGCCGGCGGCCGGGCCCGCGCCCGCGCCGGGCCCGTACGGGCAGTCGGGGTACGGTCAGCCGGGCTACGGGCCGGGCGGCCACGGGCAGGCCCCGTACGCGCAGGCCCCGTACGCGCAGGGCGGGTACGGCTCGGCGGCCCACGGCCAGTCCGGGCACGGCCGGTCCGGCTACGGGACGACCGCGGGCGAGCAGCCCTCGTACACCCCGCCGCAGCCCGTCCCGCCGGTGATCACCACCGGCCCGGTGGCGCCGCTGGCCGGGCTGGCGCCGCAGCCGGCCGCGCCGGCGCCGTTCCCGGCACACGTCCAGTCCGCCCCGCACGGCGAGCCGGACGACCGGTACCCGCTCCAGCAGCCGCTCGTGACGGGCCGGCAGGACGACCTGCACGGGCCGTACCCGCACAACCCCGGGGAGGTGCTCCGTGCGCGGTAGCCCCCTGCACCAGCGTCCCGCCTCCGATCCGGCCGCACTGCCCTGGACCGCGCCGGTGTCCGCGCCGACGCCCACGCCCGGCCCGGTCGCCCCGCCGCACGGCTACCAGCCCGGCCCGGTCGCGCCCCAGCCCGTCACACCGCAGCCCGTCCCGCCGCAGCCCGTCGCGCCCGGCGCGGCGGGGCCCACCGCCGTGCCCTCCCAGCTGCCCTCGCTGGACCTGCGCGGCGCCGCCACCCGGCCCGCCGTCGACCCGCAGGTCGCCCGCGAGCTCAAGCGCCAGGTCGCGGCCGAACTGCACCAGCAGATCACCCGGTTGACCTCAACCTCCGGCTCCGAGCCGGACCGCGCCACCCGCCGCCAGCGCGGCCGGGCGCTGATCGAGGAGACCGTCGCCCGGTGGTCCGACGCCTACGCGCAGACCCACGGCATCCCGCCCACCCGGGAGCAGGACCGCGCCCTCGCCGAGGCCGTCTTCGACCTGCTGTTCCGGGCCGGCCGGCTCCAGCCCTACCTGGACGACCCGGAGATCGAGAACATCCTGATCAACGGCTGCGACGACGTCTGGGTCTCCAAGGTGCACCAACCCCTGCGCCAGGTACCGCCGGTGGCCGACAGCGACGCCGAACTCATCGAACTGCTCCAGGACCTGGCCCGCCAGCACGGCGGCGGCGAGCGCAGCCTGTCCACCGCCAGCCCGACCCTCGCGCTGCGGCTGGAGGGCGGCATGCGCCTCCAGGCGCTCACCGAGGTGACGCCCCGCCCGTACGTGGCGATCCGGCGCCACCGGGTGGCCTCCGCGACGCTGCCCGAGATGGTCGAACTCGGCACCCTGGACGCCACCTTGGCCGCCTTCCTGGCCTCCGCGATCCGGGCCCGGAAGAACGTGATGATCACCGGGACCCAGGGCGTCGGCAAGACCAGCCTGCTGCGCGCGATGGCCGCCGAGATCCCGCCGGACGAGCGGATCGGCACCCTGGAGTCGGAGTTCGAGCTCTGGCTGCACACCCTCGGCCACCTGCGCCAGGTCGTCCCGATGGAGGCCCGCGAGGGCAACGGCGAGCGCGTCGAGGGACGCCTGGCCGGGGAGTTGACCATCGGCGACCTCATCCCGGCCGCGCTGCGCATGACACTCTCACGGATCATCGTCGGGGAGGTACGCTCCGGCGAGGTCGTCCCGATGCTGCGGGTGATGACCAACGGCGAGGGTGGCTCGATGTGCACCCTGCACGCCCGCGGCCCGCACATGGTCGTCGACCGCATCGCCGAACTCTGCCTGGAGTACGGCTCTCACATGACCGACTCGCTCGCCTACCGGCTCACCGCCAACGCTCTGGACCTCATCGTGCACGTCACCATGGTCGACGAGACCGCCGTCGGCGGCCGCCGGCACCGTTTCGTCTCCCACGTCCTGGAGGTCACCGGCCTCGGGGAGAGCGGCCGCCCCGCGCTGAACACCGTCTTCGGCCCCCGGCCGGACCTCGGCGAGCCGCGGGCCGTACCGCACACCCCGCCGCAGTGCCTGGACGACCTGCGCCGGGCCGGCTTCGACGCCTCGCTGCTCGGCTCCCGGTACGGGAGTTGGGCCACCCCGCTCCAGCTGCGGATCGGCGGTGGCGCGCGGTGATGCTGCTCTTCGCCCTCTGCGGGCTGGCGGTCACGGGCGGCCTGGTCGCCCTGGTGGCCTGGGCCCGCGGCAGTGAGCCCGGCGACGAGGACGGGGCCGCGCGGGCGGCCAACCCGCTGGCCGGCCGGGTCCACGTGTTCTGGTACGGCGCCCCCGGGGCGGCCGCGCACCGGATGGTGCGGCTGCGCCGCGTCCAGCTGCCGCTCGCGCTCGTCGGCGCGCCGCTGGCCTGGCTGTTCACCGGCATCCCGCTGACCGCACTGCTGGTGCCGCTGGCCGTCTTCGGCCTGCCCTGGCTGTTCGACACCACCCGCCCGGACACCCATCGGATCGAGCGGCTGGAGGCGCTCTCCGAGTGGACCCAGCGGATCGCCGACGTGCTGCTGCTCGGCGTCGGCCTCAACCAGGCCATCGTCACCAGCCGCCGCACGGCCCCGGCCGCCCTGGAGGACGAGATCGGCGAACTGGCCGCCCGGCTGCAGGCCCGCTGGCGGCCCGAGGAGGCGCTGCGCGCCTTCGCCGACAGCCTCGCCGACGCCACCGCCGACAAGGTGCTCGCCGCGCTCGTGCTGCGCGCCGGGGACAGCGGCCCCGGCCTGGCCCGCACGCTCTCCGACATGGCCGACTCGGTGCGCGAGGAGGTCCGCCAGCGCCGCGCCATCGAGGCCGACCGGGCCAAGCACCGGACCACCATCCGCTGGCTGGTCGGCATCATCGTGCTGGTCGTCACGGTCGGTTCCTTCAACACCGAGTACACCCGGCCGTACGGGACCTTCCTCGGCCAGGTGGTGCTCGCCGTGGTAGCCGCCCTGTTCGTGGCGATCATCGCCTGGATGCGGGCGCTGGCCTCCCACCCGCCGGTGCCCCGGCTGCTGACGCCGGACCGGCGCAGCAGGAGCGGGCGGCGGTCCGCCGCACCGGCGACCGGGCCGGAGCCGGCCGAGCAGCTCGGGGAGGTCCGATGATCTCCCCCTGGTCCGTGCTGGCCGGCGCCGTCGCGGCCGGCGGCCTCGCCCTCCTGGTCGCCGAACTGCGGCCGGCGCCACCGGACCTGCGCCAGGCGCTGGACCGGCTGCACGCCACCCCCGCCGACCGCGAGCAGGACCCGGACGAGCGGCCCCGCTGGTACGACCGGATCGGCGAGCGGTCCGTCCACCTGCGCGGGGTCTCGGTCCCGCGCCGCGAACTCGCCCTGATCGGCCGCACCCCGGCCCGGTTCATGGTGCACAAGCTGCTGTTCGCCGCGCTCGGCCTGATGCTGCCCGCCTACCTGGGTGCGATGGCCGTGCTGATGGACGTGGGCCTGCCGTTCGCGCTGCCGCTGGTCGCCGGGCCGCTGCTGGCCGGACTGCTCTGGTTCGTCCCGGACGCCGTCGTGCGCGGCGAGGCCAAGGAGGCGCGCACCGAGTACCTGCACGGCATCGCCGCCTACCTGGAACTCGTCGCGATGGAGCGGGCCGCCGACTGCGGCCCCGCCGAGGCGCTGCGCCGGGCCGCCTCGGTCGGGCAGGGCGCGGTGTTCCTGCGGATCCGCGACGCCCTGGAGCGCGCGGCCACCGACCGGCTCCCGCCGTGGGCCGGACTCGACGCTCTGGCCGAGGAGTTGGGCCTCAGCCCGCTCCAGGACGTGGCCGACATCATGCGGCTGTCCGGCACCGACGGAGCCGCCGTGTACGACACCCTGCGGGCCCGCGCCAAGGGCCTGCGCGGGGAACTGCTCGCCGAGGACCTCGCCCGTGCGAACGCCGACAGCGAGCGGATGGTCGCGCCCGGGGCCGCACTCACCCTGCTGATGACCGTTCTGATCGTCTTCCCCGCCCTGCACCAGATGCTCAACTGACCGCGCTCCCGGACCCCTTCCGGTCCCTTCCAGCCTCCGCAAGCACCACCAGCCGTATCAGAGCAGCCGGCTCCACCACCAGACCACACCGCCACATCCCCCGGGAGAACCCGATGACCGTACGACTCGCCCAGCTGGCCGGACGGGCGCTGCGCCCCGTCCTGCTACCGGTCCAGTTCGCACTGCTGCTGTTCACCCTGCGGCTCGGCCGGCTGCGGGCCGCCCGCGCGCGCGGCGACCGCGGCGCGATCAGCATCGAACTCGCCCTCGCCATCATCGCGTTGGTCTTCGTCGCGGGCGCCGTGGCGACCGCGCTCTACCTGCTGAAGGACAAGGTCGTCCAGAAGGTCGAGCAGGACCCGAACATGCCGGGCGGCGCGGGCGCGGGCGGCGCCACCAAGTGATGCGTCCTGCTCTCCGCCGCAGGGGCGACCGGGGGTCGATGAGCGTGAGCCTCGCCATCGTCTTCCCGGTCGTCCTGCTGCTCCTGCTGCTCGTCGTCCAGGCCGCGCTGTGGTGGTACGACCGGCAGGTCGCGCTCACCGCCGCCCGCGAGGGCGTGGACGCCGGGCGGGTGCAGGGCAGCGCGACGGACGGCGAGAAGAACGAGGCGGCCCAGCGGCAGGCCCGCGACTTCCTCGACCGGCAGGGCGTGCACGAGTACACGGTGCGGACCGACGGCAGCACGGCGGAGACCATCCGGGTCACCGTGCAGCTGAGCCCGCCACTGCTGATACCCGGGCTCAAGGCCGCCGTCACCCAGTTCGCCGAGGCTCCGCGCGAGCGCTTCGTACCGCCGGTGGTGAAGCCGTGAGGGGCGCGCCGCGGGCACCGGGCCACTGGCGGCAGCGGCTTCGGGTGCGGCCGCGCCGACGGGACCGGGGCGGGATCGCGATCGAGGCGGCGATCGTCGTGCCGGGGGTGGTCGGACTGGTCCTGGTGGCCATCGCCGCCGGGCGGGTGCAGACCACGGCCGGCACCGTGGAGGCCGCCGCCCGGGCCGGGGCCCGGACCGCCTCCCTGCAGCGCAGCGTGGACGGGATGGACCAGCCGGCCAGGGACTCCGCCCTCGCGACGCTGCGCCAGCAGGGCGTGTCCTGCCGCGACGGGGACGTGCGGGTCGGCAAGGGGGAGCTGAACCTGCCGGGCGGACCGGTCACGACCGTCACCGTCACGGTGGTCTGCGACGTGGAACTGGCCGACCTGCTCGGCGGACCGTCCGGGGTGCCCGTGACGAAGCACCTCGTCGGCGAGTTCACCTCGGTGGTGGACCGTTACCGGGGCACATGACGGCGCGCGGCGCCGTCACCGGGAAGACGGGGGATTGGAGAAGGCCCGTGCGGGGGAGACGCAAGCGGAGAGCGCCCGGGGGATGACACAGCGGTACCGAGTGGCGCCCGGTGGGGGCCGGTGGGGAGAACAGCGTGCGACGTGGGGGGAGGGGACGGAAGTGGTGAGCCGTCTGCGGCGACGGCTGTCGGCGCGCCGGTCCGACCGGGGCGCCGTGGCCCTCTTCGTGGCGATCTGCGCGGCCTACGTCGTGCTCGTCATCGCCCTGGTGATCGACGCCGGCGGCCGGCTGCGGGTCGCCGAACGGACCGACGCCTACGCCCTGGAGGCCGCGCGGGTCGGCGGCCAGCAGCTCGACCAGGCGGCCGTCCTGCAGGGCAAGGGCTTCAAGGTCCAGGAGAAGTACGTCCGGGACGCCGCCGACGCCTACCTGGGCCTGTACGGCCTGCGGGCAGGCGACGTCGAGTTCTCCGGTGACGGCAAGGTCGTCACCGTCACGGTGCGGGCCGACTACCGTCCGGTCCTGCTGGGCGCCCTCGGGGAACGGAAGGTAACGGGCAAGGGCAGTGCGACCCTCGTCCACGGAGTCGAGAAAGCGGAGACCGACTGATGGCCGCGCCACGTGCCAAGGACCAGGCCCGTACCGCCCAGGCCCGTACCGGCCGGGCCGGGACCTCCCATCGAGCCGGAGGTGTCCGAAGGCACACCACCCCGGCGCCCCGACCACCCCGCGGGCGCGGGCGCGCCGTGATCACCGCGCTCGGCGCGCTGGTCACCCTGCTCGCCCTGCTGTTCGGCGTCCCCGCGCTGCTGCTGTACGGCACCGAAGCGGTCGCCGGGATGGGCGAGGTCGCCTCGGGCGGGGTGGGCGAGGCGCTCACCAGTCCGGACGACGGACGACTGTTCCTGTGGGCACTGGTGGTGGTCGGCTGGCTGGCCTGGGCGTGCTTCGCGCTGTCCGTCCTGCTGGAGGTTCCCGCCCAGCTGCGCGGCCGGATCGCCCGCCGCATTCCCGCCTTCGGCTGGAGCCAGCGGCTCGCGGCCGGGCTGGTCGGCTCGGTGCTCGCGCTGCTGCCGGTGGCCGGCTCGGCCTTCGCCGCCGTCCCCGAACTGAACCACAGCCCGGTCGTCCAGGCGCAGTTGACGCCGGGCGTGCAGCGCGCCGCACTGACCGCCGCGCAGGCCGCGCCGGCCCTGACCCCGGCCGCCGAGCAGCAGACCACGTACACGGTGCGCGACGCCCGGCCGGCCGACAGCCTGTGGTCCATCGCCGAGCGCCAACTGGGCTCGGGGGAACGGTGGGTGGAGATCGCCAAGCTCAACGACGGCCGGGTGATGGGCGATTCGGGTGTCCGCTTCGACGCCGACCGGCCGATCCAGCCCGGCTGGGAGCTGCTGATGCCGGCGGACGCCAAGCCGGACGAGGCGAGGACGCCGGAACCGGCTCCCGCCCCGGCTCCCTCCGGGGACGCGGCACAGGGCGCGCCGCAGGGGACGCCGCAGAACGTTCCGCAGTCCGGCACGGAGGCCGGGGGGGCCGGTGGTGCGGGTGGTTCGGGTGCTCAGCGGACCGTCACCGTCCAGGCCGGGGAGAGCCTGTCGGCCATCGCCCAGCGGGAGTTGGGGGACGGCGAGCAGTGGCCGAAGCTGTTCGAGGCGAACAAGGGGGCCCAGGCGCCGGACGGGGAGCAGCTGACGGACCCGGACGTGGTGGTGCCGGGGATGGTGCTCACGGTGCCGGGGGCGGGGGCCGCCGCTCCGGCGCCTGCCGACCAGGCTCCGGCTCCCGCACCGGCTCCGGCGCCCGTCGACCAGGCTCCGGCACAGACCCCGGCGCCGGGCGCTCCCTCGCAGGGCGCGCCGCAGTCGGCCCCGGTGCCCGCGCCCACGCACGCGCCGACCCACGCTCCCGCTCCCGCCGCGCACGCCGATCCGGCCCCCAGTGACGACTACACCGTCGCCCTCTCGGCCTCCACCGTTGGCGTCCTGCTCGCCGCCATCATGGTCGGCGCCGTCGCCCACAAGCGCGGCACCCAGCAGCGCGCCCGCCGCCCCCGGCACCGCATCGCGATGCCCGAGGCCGAGGCCGCCGCCTTCGAGAACGAGCTGCTGGCCCGGCAGGACCAGGCCGGACTGGAACTGCTGGACCGCGCCCTGCGCACCCTGGCCCGCAACACCGTGCGCGGCGGCAAGAGGCTGCCCGCCATCGTCGCCGCCCGGATCACCCAGGGCCGGACGATCGAGCTGCACCTGTCCGGCCCGGCCACCCCGATCGCGCCGTTCCACGCCGCGCATGCCGCCAACGTGTGGTGGTGCGGCGCCGACTCCGGCGACCTGCTCAGCCCCGGCCAGGCCCGGAAGACCGCCGCGCCGTACCCCGCGCTGGTCACCCTCGGCACCTCGCCGGACGGCTCGGTGGTCCTCGCCGACCTGGAGGCCGTCCGGCTGCTCCACCTGTCCGGCCACCCGGACGACGCCCGCGACGTGCTGCGCACCCTCGCCATCGAACTGGCCCACAGCCCGCTCGCCGACCGGCTCCACCTGCACCTGGTGGACCTCGCCGAGGAGGTGCCGATCAGCGGCCCGGCCGCCGAACGCGTGCACCGCCATCCCACCCTGGAGGCCGCGCTCGCCGCCCTCGGCCCGCGCACCGCCAAGGCCCGCGCCACCCTGGTCGCAGCCGAGGCCACCAGCCCGCGCGAGGCCCGCAGCCGGGGCCAGGCCGACGAGTCCTGGACGCCCGAGATCGTGCTCTGCGCCCACCAGCCCGGTGGGGACATCCCGGCCGAGCTCGGGCGCCTGCTCGACGCCCGTCCGCGCACCTGCGTCGCCGTCATCACCCGCGCCCCCGAGCGGGGCACCGGCCCGGTCGCCCGCTGGACCCTGCCGACCTCCGGGCAGGCCGCGATTCCGGGCCTGCACCTCACGGTCGAGCTGCAGCGGCTGAGCGGCCAGCAGTACGACCAGGTCGCCGAACTGCTCCGGGTCGCCGACGACACCACCCAGCACCCGGCCCCGGCCTGGACCCTGGACGGGCCGGAGGACGCCGACACCACCGAACTGCCCGCTGCCGTACCGGTGCTGGCCGCCGTCGGGGCCTCGGTCGGGGAGGCCTCGGTCGCCGGGGCTTCGGCCGGTGGCGCCCTGGCGGGTGGGGCCTCGGTCGGCGGAGGCTCGGCCGGAGGGACTTCGGCCGGTGCGGCGGAGGAGGGCGCGGACGCGGCTGCCGGCCCCCGGCTGCTCGCCCGGGTCATCGGCACCGGGGCCAGCCCGTTCGCGGGCACCGATCCGGTGACGCCTGCTCCTGCTACGGTTCCTGCCGTCCTACCGGCTCCGGTTCCGGCCGGTCCGGCGCGGTTCGCCGTCAACGGACAGGGGCGGCAGGCGGCCGGCGACGAGACCACCCGGGACCTGCGGCGGCCCGGCCTGCCGGAGGGCGAGGGGGCGGCCGAGCCGGGGGACAGCTCCTCGGAGTCCACGGCGACGGTCGTGCTCGCCGTTCAGCCGGTCGTGCCGCAGCCGGTCGTGCCGCAGCCCGTCGTGGCGGAGTCGGCCGTGGTGGAGCCGGCCGTGGCGGAGCCGACCGCCTCGAAGACGGTCGAGGATCCGTCGCCGTCGGCCGATCCCGCTCCGGAGCCCGCTCCCGAACCCGCCGTCGCCGTCGGGAATGGGCCGACCGGGGCCGCGGAGACCGCCGAAACCGCGGATGCCACCGGTGCGGAGGAACCCGAGCCCGTCGTCGAGCCCGGCCCCGCCGCGCTCGAACCCGGCCCCGCAGCCGTCGCCCCGGTCGCCCGGACCGCGCCAGGCCGCAGCGACAGCGACGACCTGCTCGCGATCCTCCGCTCCCCGGAGGCGCACGCCCCCCGCAACGCCCCTCGGATCCGGCTGCTAGGCCCGGTGGACGTCGCGGGAGTCCTCGGCACCGCCTCACCCGGCGCACTGCCACGGCTCACCGAGCTGGCCGTCTACCTGGCACTGCGCCCGGGCTCCGGCCGCCACGCTCTCGACCACGACCTGCACCCCGGTGCGGCGCACCTCGACCCGCACCCCACCGCAGCCGACGCCAAGAGCCCGCTGCCGGCCAAACTCGCCGACCTGGCCGCCTGGTTCGGCACCTCGCCGGAGGGCCGCGCCTTCCTGCCCACCGAGGGCACTGAGGGCACCGAGGGCTACTCCTTCGCTCCGGCGGTCACCTGCGACTGGGACGAGTTCCGCAGCCTCTACCGGCGCGGCATGCGCAGTACCAGTGCCACTGCCGACGCGGCCCTCGCCCATGCGCTGGCCCTGGTCCGCGGCGCACCGTTCGCGGAGGCCCCGCCGGCCTCGTACGGCTGGGCCGAGGCCGAGCGGCAGGACATGATCGCGGCGATCGTCGACACGGCCCACGAACTGGCCGCCCGCCGCCTGCAGTACGGCGACCACCGCAGCGCCGAGGCCGCCGTCTTCCGCGGCCTCGCCGTCGCCCCGGACGTCGAACTGCTGCACCGGGACCTCTTCTACGCCTACGCCTCGGCCGGCGCCCGGGACCAACTCCTGCGTGCCGTCAACCGGTTGGACGCACTCAGCCGCCGTACCGGCCGGGACCTGGACGCCGACACCGTCGCGCTGCTGCGGGACCTGCTCGCGGGTTCCTGACGCGGACCGCCGACTGCCCGGCCACTCCCACGGGGGTGGCCGGGCAGTCGGGTTGACGGGCCGGCGGCGGATGTGGCGGCCCTGTGGGAATCCCGTACGGATGTCGTCGGCGCGCATTGGGCGGCCGCCGATCGGCGGGGCCCGGCGGCTGGTCAGACCGTCCGCAGCCAGGCGTCCAGGGCGGTGAAGTCCGCCTCGGTGAGCCCGCGTCGGGGGTCCACCCGGTGGAGCAGGGCGCGATTGGGGGAGTGGGCGGCGACCCAGCGGCGGTCGGCCTCGGTGATCTCGTCGTCCACCCAGGCGAACGGCCGTCCGGCAGCCCATTCGACCAGCGCACGGGTCTTCCAGTGCACGCCGTCCGGCTCTCCCGTGGCGTCCGGGTCGTCCACCGGCCAGTCCACGACGGGCAGTCGGGGCAGGCCGAGCCAGGGCGCGAGGCACTCGTTGGCGTCCTCCAGCCAGGTGGTGGCCCACACCGGCTCGCCCGGCAGGCCCAGCAGCCGCGGCCCCAACTCCGGGTCCACGCGGGCGATCAGCGGGTTCCCGCCCGGCGTCGTGCCGGGCGGGACGTGCGGGCTGCGGTAGGTGGGGTAGCCGCCGTGGGGCGGGTCGCCGAAGGGGATGAGGGGGCCGTCCACGTCGAGGAACAGCAAGGGACGATCGGTATCGATCATGACGGCACCTTAGCGGGGTGGGGTGGGTGGTCCGGCGCGCCGATCGGCCACCCGGCCTGGAACGGGTGAGCCGGGATCTCGTAGGGTGGCGCGCACGGAGTGTGGTGGCAGGCACCATGCAGGCAAGGGCATCAGACGCCGCGGGAGCGGCGGGGCGGGGCGGTGACCAGGAGATGGCGGAGACGACAGCGGTTTCCGGAGGTCCCGACCCGGCAGCCGACTCGGGTCCCTGGGACGCCGTACCGCCACCCCCGCGACTCCCGGCCGAGGAGCACCCGCCCGGTCCCGCCGCGCTGTACGAGCCGCCGCCGGCGCCCCCGACCGCTCCCGCTCCGGTCGCCGCTGCCGTACCAGGCGCCGGACCGGCCTTCGGGTTGGGCGCGCAGGGGGGCGTGCCGCCGGTCGGGCAGGCGCCCACACCGCCGCCCGCGCCCCCGGCCGCACCGCCCGTTCCGCCCACCGGGTGGACCCTCACCGGGCTGCCGGCCGCCGGGGCCGCCTCCTCTGCGACCCTGCCGCCGTTCCCGGTCCAGAGCGCGGCGCGGGGTGCCGAGGCCGTCGGCGCGGGCGGGCCGGGGGCGGGCGGGCTCGGTGCCGCTCCGCGCGGGCGGATCCTGGTGATCGAGGGCGGGTACGGCAACTCCGGCCGCCGCACCTGGGGCCGTGGCGGCCCGACCCAGGCACCGGTCCTCTCAGCGATGCTCGCCGCCGTCTCGCCGCAGGTGCTCCTCGCCGCGGACGCGGTGGACGCCGTCCACCTCCCCGGGGCCGGTGACCCGCACACCGTCCTCGCCCACCTGCGCGCCGCCTCCCGGCACCCCGGACCGCTGCTGATCCACCTGGGTGGCCACGTCGTCGCCGACAAGCGCGGCGGGCAGCTCCAGCTGACCCTGCGCGACGCCAAGCAGGACGGCCTGCCCTGGCAGGCCATCGCCGCCGAGCTGAGTCACCGTCCGGCCGAGTGGCAGACCCTCGTCATTGCTGACCTGAGCGCCGACCAGAACGCCTGGCCGTACCTGCAGGGCACCGTCTCGCCGCTCAGCGAGGGCATCCCGCTGTGGGCGGTGGTCAGCCCGGACCCGGAGCAGATCGGCACCTTCACCCGCGCGCTGATCGAGGCGCTGCACGGTGGCCGGCCCGGCGCGGGCGAGGTGCTCGCACCCGAGCAGCTGCGGCAGCAGGTGTACTCGGTGCTGCGGCCGGATGTGGTCATCCTGGCCACGCACGCCCCGGACCGCCCCGTCTTCCGCAACACCGCCCGTCGCGGCGAGGGCCCGTCGGCCGAGGTGCCGCCGGTGCCGGCCGCCGGTGCCGCGCCCTCCGACATGCCGCCGCCCCCGGCACCGTCGCTGCCGCGTCCGACGGAGCCGCGGGACGCCGTCCCCGAGCGGCCGGTGCCGACCCCGGCTGCGGTACCCGCGCCGTCCGTCGGGTCCACCGAGTCTGTCGGGTCCACCGAGTCCGCGGGTTCCCCGGTGGCCGCAGGCGGTCCGGTCAGCCTGGTCAAGCCGGGGGTGCCGCCCACCCCGCCGCGGCCGGCTCGCCCGGTCAGCCTGCTGAAGGCGGGCGAGGCCGCTGAAGCACCGGGCGTGACCCTGCGCAAGCCGACCCCGGCCGACGCCGCGCCCGAGGACAGCGCACCCCTGGCGGGCGTCACGCTCCTCAAGTCCGGGCCGGAGCCGGCGGACGATGCCGTCACGGAGCCCGAACTCCCGCAGGAGGAGGCCATGGTGGCCGCCGAGGCTGAGGTGGAGGCGGTCGGGGCGACGGTGGAGCCGGTGGCCGAGGAGATGGGCGAGGATGCGACCGGGGAGGTCGCCGAGGAGGCGTCCGCGGCCGTGGAGGGGCTTGAGGTCGTGGAGGGGCCCGAGGCCGAGGTCCCCGAGGTCGTGGAGGAGCCCAGGGACTCCGTCCCGGTGGAGCCCGTGCCGACGGACGAGGCGCCCGCCGAGCAGCCTCCCGTCGGGGAGGTGCCGGCCGAGGAGGTGCCGACTGACGAGGTGTCGACCGGCGAGGCGCCCGCTGACGTCGTTCCGGCCGACGCGGCACCTGCTGACGAGGTGCCGGCCGACGCCGTGCCGCAGGACGCAGTAGCGGCCGACGAGGTTCCCGCCGACGCGCCGCCCGCCCCCGGCGACAGCGCGGCCGACACCCCGGCCGGCACCTCTGGCGAAGCCCCGGCCGGCGAGGCCGCTGCGGCCGGCCAGCCCCGCGCGGACTATCGCGAGGTCATCGGGCGGATCGTCCGTAGCGCAGACGTGGGGGACCACGCCGCCGCCACCGACCTGGCCTTCGCCCTCGAACTGGAGGCGATCGCCGAGCACGGTGCCGTCTCCGAGACGGTGTTGCAGGTCCGGCAGGTCCGGGCGCACGTCTGCCGGCTCGCGGGCCGGTCGGCCGAGGCCGCGGACATCTACCGCGAGGTGGCGCTGACGCTGCTGCGTTCGCAGGGGCCGGACCACCCGGAGACCCAGCGGGCGGCCACCAACGCCGAGGCCTGCTGGCGCGCGATCACCGATCGTACGGAGGCCATCCGGATCGCCCCGGAGATCATCGAACTGCGCGCCTACCTCCCGGGCCCCGACGGCCGCAAGCTCCGTGCCGCCGAGCGCTATCTTGCCCAGCTGGCCGCCACCGGCTGACGGCAGACGGCCGAAGGCCGGCGGGGAACAGCAGACAGCGGACGGATCACAGCAGACAGAAAACAGAAAACAGCGAACAGCTGACAGATTTCGAAATCTGTCAGCTGTTCGCTGTCATTTGTTACCTGTCACTCGGTGTCCGGTGACACGCCCGCTCAGCGACCGGCGATCGCGTGCACGAACGTCGCGCCGTCGATGGTGCCCAGACCGCTGGCGAGGTCGTAGCCCTCGGTGGCGTTGTAGCCGGTGACGCCGTCCCAGCCGTTGTCGCCCTGCTTCACGTCCACGATGCCGCTCCACTTGCCCGGCAGCAGGTTCAGGCCGTACAGGCGCCAGTTGAGCTGGCCGAGGCGGTGGCCGGCGAGCTGGTCCGCGAGCGCGACGACGCCCGAGAACAGCGGGGTGGCCTCGCTGGTGCCGCCGGTGAGGTGCCAGCCGACCGAGGTCGGGTCGTAGGACTCGTAGGTCCAGGCGGCGCCGTCCACGGCCGCGCTCATGCTGATGTCCGGGGTGCCGCGGTGGTTGCCGGTGACGTCGGCGACGCCGGCCTGGTACCACGGGCGCTCGAAGACGCCCGAGACGCCTCCGCCGCCGGCGCCGGACTTGTCGTGCCACACCTTGTCGGGTGCGGTGCGCTTGCCGGAGTCGTCCAGGGTGAGCTGGGTGCCGCCGATGGAGGTGACCAGCGGGTCCGACGACGGCCAGGAGTTGACCTTGTACGGGTACAGGTCGGTGCCGTTCTCCTTGGCGTCGGTGGCGCCGTTGTCCCCGGAGGCGGCGAGCACGGTCACGTTGTGGTCGGCGGCGGCCTGGAAGGCGTACCGCAGGTCGGTGAGCGACTTGAAGTCGCCCTTGTCGTAGCCCGGGAAGGTGTTCTCGGTGGCGCCGAAGCTCTGCGAGATGACGTCGGCCCGGCCCTGCTTGATGAGGCTCTTCTCGGCGTCCATCATCTCCGGCAGGCCGGTGGTGCCCTCGGTCTCGGCGACGCCGGTCTCGACCAGGATGATGTGCGCGTCGGGGGCGATCGCGTGGGCGTACTCGACGTCCAGGGTGGTCTCGCCAGCCCAGCCGGTGTGGTCGGGGTTCTTCGGGTCGAAGGCGGGGACGTTGCCCCACTTGACCACCTCGACGTTGGTGTCCGGGATGCCCCACTGCTTGTCGAAGACCTCCAGGTCGTGCTGGATGGTCGGCGAGCCGAAGGAGTCGACGATGACGATCGTGCGGCCCTTGCCGGTGATGCCCTCCTGGTACAGCGGGTTCAGGTTGTAGGCGGTCCGGTACTGGAGCGGCGAGTAGCAGTGGATGCCGATCTGGCTGACGCACTGGGTGGTGCTCAGCGGGGCGACGCGGCCCTGGGCGTTGTGGTGCCCGAAGGAGGCGGGGCGGACGTGGACGCCCGCGAGGTCGTGCGCGGGGGCGGCGATCGCGGTGCCGGCGGTCGGCACGGCGACGGTGCCGGCCGTGAGGGCGGTGGCCCCCACGGCGAACAGGGCCAGGGCGCGGCGGAGGGTGGCGGGGCTGCCCATGGGGCTCCTTGGGGCGCAGGGCCCGACGTGGCTCGGTCGGGTCGGTCCGGCCATCCCATCGAGAGCTGCATGATCATGCCATAGTCAATTGGTGGGGTCCCATGGTAGAGGCCATGGTCATGCTCGGCCACGCGAAAAGGTAAAGGTCGTCCCAGGGGAAGGTAACCCCCCGCCTGGGACGATTCGGTGACGACCAGTCAGGACAGCGCTAACGCGCCCCGCCGTTCACGTACAGCGTCTGCCCGCTGACGTACGAGGCCTCCTCGCTGGCCAGGAAGGCGACGACCGAGGCGATCTCCTCCGGCTGCCCGACCCGGCGCAGCGGCGTCCGGGCGGCGACCTCGGCCTGGTGGTCCTCGGCGCTGCTGCCGACCCGTTCGGCGGTGGCCGCGGTCATCGCGGTGGCGATGTACCCGGGCGCGACGGCGTTGACGTTGATGTTGAACGGCCCGAGCTCGATCGCCAGGGTCGCGGTGAGGCCCTGGATGCCGGCCTTGGCGGCCGCGTAGTTGGCCTGGCCCCGGTTGCCGAGCGCGGAGCGCGAGCTGAGCGAGACGATCTTCCCGTACTTCTGCGCCACCATGTACTTCTGTGCGACGTGGCTGCAGTTGTACGCGCTGGTCAGGTTGACCGTCAGCACCGCGTCCCAGTCGGACTTCGGCATCTTGAAGAACAGGTTGTCCCGGGTGATCCCGGCGTTGTTGACCAGGATGTGCACCCCGCCGAGGTCCGCCGCGACCTGCGCGAACACCGCCTCCACGGCGTCGTAGTCGGCCACGTCGCAGCCGTACGCCCGGGCGGTGCCGCCCTTGGCGGTGATCTCGGCGACCGTTCCGGCCGCCCGCTCGGCGGTGAGGTCGACGACGGCGACCGCCGCGCCCTCCTCCGCCAGCCGACGGGCGGTGGCCGCTCCGATGCCCTGCGCCGCGCCGGTCACCACGGCGACCTTCCCAGCGAACCGTGTCATGTGAACTCCTTGGAAGTTTGGATCAACAGGCGACGAGCGGCAGGCGACGGCCGGCATCCGACGGATGACAGATAACAGATGACAGATTTCAACATCTGTTACCTGTCATCCGTTCGCCGTCCTCCGCCATCAGCCACCCGCCGCCGCCGGTTTGTCAGACGTTCTCGACCAGCACGGCCGTACCCTGCCCCACACCCACACACATGGTGGCGAGCCCGCGCCGGGCGCCGGTGCGGCGCATCCGGTGCAGCAGGGTGGTGAGGATGCGGGCACCGGAGCCGCCCAGGGGGTGGCCGAGTGCGATCGCCCCGCCGCTGGGGTTGACCATTTCCTCGGCCTGCTCCGGGCTGAACCCGATGCCGTCGGCGGAGGCGAGCGCCTGGGCCGCGAAGGCCTCGTTCAGCTCGGCGGTGTCCAGGTCGGCGAGCGACCAGCCGGCCCGTGCGAGCACCTTCGCCGTGGCCGGGACCGGGCCGATGCCCATGACGTCCGGGTGCACCCCGGCCGAGGCGCCGGCCACGTACCGGCCGAGCGGCCGGAGCCCGAGGTCGCGCAGCGCCTCCTCACTGACCAGGACCAGCCCGGCCGCGCCGTCGTTCATCGGCGAGGCGTTCCCGGCGGTGACCGTGCCCCCGGGCCGGAACACCGGCTTGAGGCCGGCGAGCTTCGCCAGGCTGGTGTCCTCGCGGATGCCCTCGTCCCGGCTCACCGTCACCCCGTCCGGCCGCTCGACCGGGACGAGTTCGGCGTCGAAGTGCCCGTCCTTGCGGGCGGCGCCGGCCCGCTGGTGGCTGCGCAGAGCGAAGGCGTCCTGGCGCTCCCGGCCGATGCCGTACCGGGTGGCCACCTCCTCGGCCGTCTCGCCCATGCTGAGAACGCCGTGCAGTTCGGCCATCCGCGGGTTGGTGAGCCGCCAGCCGAGCCGGGTGTCGAAGGTCTCCATCCGGTGCGGCAGCGCCTCGTCGGGGCGGGGGAGGACGAAGGGGGCGCGGGTCATCGACTCGCAGCCGCCGGCCAGCACCACGTCCGCCTCGCCGGAGCCGATGGCCCGGGCGGCGAGGGTGACGGCCTCCAGGCCGGAGGCGCAGAGCCGGTTGACGGTGGCTCCGGGGACGGTCTCCGGCAGGCCGGCCAGCAGGACGGCCATCCGGGCGGCGTTTCGGTTGTCCTCGCCGGCCTGGTTGGCGGCGCCCCAGTAGACGTCGTCGATCCGGGCCGGGTCGAGCGAAGGCACGTCGGCGAGCAGGGCACGCAGCACGGTGGCCGAGAGGTCGTCCGGGCGGACCGTGGCGAGCGCGCCGCGCAGCCGGCCGATGGGTGTGCGGCGGGCGGCGGCGAAGTAGACGGGACGCACGTCGTCGGGCTCCTTGTCGGGTGGCGGGAGTGCTGGTGGCAGGGGTGCTTGGTGGCGGGGGTGCTGGTGGCGGGGTCAGAAAGCGTTGACGCCGGTGAGGGCGCGTCCGATGAGCAGTTGGTGGATCTGGCTGGTGCCCTCGTAGAGGGTCATCACCCGCGCGTCGCGCAGGTACTTGCCGACCGGGTACTCGTCGATGAACCCGTAGCCGCCGAAGACCTGGAGCGCGTTGTTGGTGGCCCGGACGGCGGCCTCACTGGCGTACAGCTTGGCGATGGAGGACTCGGTGGCGAACGGCAGGCCGCGCTCGATGTGGTCGGCGACCTTCCAGGTGAGCAGCCGGGCCGCCTCGACGTCCACGGCGATGCCGGCCAGCAGCTCCTGGACGAGCTGGTGCGAGGCGATCGGCTTGCCGAACTGCTCGCGCTCGCCGGCGTAGCGGACGGCGGTCTCCAGGCAGGCCCGGGCGATGCCGACGCAGCCGGCCGCCACCGACATCCGGCCCTTGGCCAGGGCGGCCATGGCCACCGTGAACCCCTTGCCTACCTCGCCGAGCCGGGCGCTGTCGGGCACCCGGACGTTCTCGAAGGAGAGTCCGGCGGTGGCCTGGCCGCGCAGGCCGAGCTTGCCGTGGATCCCGGTGCGGGTGAAGCCGGGCAGGCCGGTGGGGACCAGGAAGGCGGTGATGCCCCGGTGGCCCTGCCGGTCGGGTCCGTCGCCGCCCGTGCGGGCGAAGACCAGGGCGACGTCGGCCCAGGTGCCGTTGGTGATGAACGTCTTGGCGCCGCTGATCAGCCAGTCGTCGCCGTCCCGGACGGCCCGGGTGGTGAGGTTGGCGGCATCCGATCCGGTGCCCGGCTCGGTGAGCGCGAAGCAGCCGAGCGCCTCGCCCGAGGTGAGCCGGGGCAGCCAGTGCCGCTTCTGCTCCTCGGTGCCGAAGGCGTTGACCGACTTGCCGACCAGGCCGAGCGAGACCGAGACGATCCCGCGCACGGCCGAGTCGCCGCGCCCGAGCTCCTCCAGGACGAGGCAGTACGCGAGGTGGTCGCCGCCGCTGCCGCCGTACTCCTCCGGGATGGTCAGCCCGAGGAAGCCGACCTTCGCCAGCTTGCCGATGATCGCGAGGTCGACGGACTCGGCGCGGTCCCACTCGGCGGCGTACGGCACGATCTCGCGGTCGGTGAAGGAGGCGGCGAGGTCCCGGACGGCGCTCTGCTCCTCGGACAACTCCAGGTTCACGGCGGCTCCCGAATCCGGCGTCCATGGTCCGGCGTCTGGGGCCGACCCATTAAACTAGCGCTGCAAGTTTTATGGGGGGACTGTAGCCCCGCCCGGCCCGCGCTGGGAAGGGGCACCTGCCAGAATCGGTCCCCAGCACACCCGACCGGAGGAACCGGAGGAACCCGCCGCGATGGCCCGTCCACGCACCCCGCTGCTCAGCCGCGAGCGCATCGTCGCCGCCGCGCTGCGGCTGATCGACGACGAGGGGCTGGACGCCCTCTCCACCCGCCGACTCGCCACCGAGCTGTCGGTCAGCGGGCCCTCGCTCTACAACCACTTCGCCACCAAGGACGACCTGCTGGACGCGGTGGTGGACAGCGTCATCGGCGAAGTAGACCTGTCGATGTTCAAGGCCGCCGGCACGCCCTGGCCGGAGGCGCTGCGCGACTGGGCCCGCTCCTATCGCGCCGCGCTGGCCGCCCACCCCAACATCGTCCCGGTGCTCGCCCAGGGCCCCGGGCGGCGGCCGAACGCGCTGCGGCTGGCCGACGCCGTCTTCGGCCACCTGGTCGAGTCCGGGTGGCCGCGCGGCCAGGCGACCAGGATCGGCGCACTGATGCGCTACTTCGTCACCGGCTCGGCGCTCGCCTCCTTCGCGGCCGGCTTCCCGGCGGACGCCGAGGTCTACGACGCGGCCGACTACCCGCACCTCGGCGAGGCGCACCGGCTGGCCGGGCACCGGGGAGCGGTGGACGAGGGCGCTTTCGAGACCGGGCTGGAGGCGCTGCTCGACGGGCTCGCCCTGCGCTACGCCCGGTTCGCCGAGCGGCCCTGAGGCTCTGCCCGGCGGCTCTGAGGCGATGCCCCGCGGCCCTGAGCGTGTTGCGCGGCGCTCCTGAGGAGAGGCCCGACGGCCCTGAACCCCGCCGGAACGGCGTGCGCTCCGTAAGCTCGCCGGCTCCGCAGAAACGATTCGGCCCCCGCGCCTCCGTGCTGATCGCGACGGGGTGCGGGGGCCGGGAGTCCGACGGGCGGATCAGCCCATGTCCTCCAGTCGGACGCCCTTGGTCTCCTTCATGAACTTCGCCACGAAGAGGATGGACAGCGCCGCGAAGGCGGCGTACACGAGGTAGGTCGCCGACAGGTTCCAGCGCGACATGGACGGGAACGAGACGGTGATCACCCAGTTCGCGATCCACTGCGCGGAGGCGGCGACGGAGAGGGCGGCGGCGCGGATCCGGTTCGGGAACATCTCGCCGAGCATCACCCAGACGACCACGCCCCAGGACATCGCGAAGAACAGCACGAAGGCGTTGGCGGCGACCAGGGCGACGGTGCCCTGGAGGTCGGGGAGGGTGAGGTTGTCCCCGCTGCCGGTGGCCGAGGAGAAGGCCCAGCCGGCGGTGCCGAGCGCGACCGCCATGCCCGCCGAGCCGATCAGGGCGAGCGGCTTGCGGCCGATCCGGTCGACCAGCACGATCGCGATCACGGTGCCGAGGATGTTGATCACCGAGCCGACGAAGCTGATCAGCAGCGAGTTGCTCTGGTCGATGCCGACCGACTGCCACAGGATCGACGAGTAGTAGAAGATCACGTTGATGCCGACCAGCTGCTGGAAGACCGACAGGCCGATGCCGACCCAGATGATCGGGAGCAGGCCGAACCGGCCGCCGAGCAGGTCGCGGAAGCGCGGGCGGTGGTCGGAGGCGATCAGCGTCCGGATCTCGGCGATCCGGGCGTCGGCGTCCACACCCTCGCCCTCGACCTCGGCGAGCACCTTGCGGGCGTCGTCCAGGCGCTCGGCCTGGATCAGGTAGCGCGGGGACTCGGGGATGACCGAGGAGAGCACGAAGTAGACCGCTGCCGGGACGACGCAGATGCCGAGCATCCACTGCCAGGCCTCCAGGCCGAGCAGGTGGCCACGGGTCTCGCCGCCGGCGGCCTGCGCCAGCAGCCAGTTGACCAGCTGGGATATCGCGATGCCGAGCACGATCGCGGCCTGCTGGAAGGAGGCCAGCCGGCCCCGGTACTTGGTCGGCGCGACCTCGGCGATGTAGGTCGGGGCGATCACCGAGGCGATACCGATGGCTGCGCCACCGAGGACGCGCCACAGCGCGAGGTCCCAGGCGGAGAACGGCAGCATCGAGCCGACCGCGCTGACCGCGAACAGCAGCGCGCCCGCCTTCATGACCTTGATGCGGCCGTACCGGTCGGCGAACCGCCCGGCCAGTGCTGCGCCGATCGCCGAGCCCAGCAGGGCGGAGGACACGATCAGGCCGGTCACGCCGCTCCCGACGCCGAACTTCTCCTGGATCCCGGAGACGGCGCCGTTGATCACGGAGCTGTCGTAGCCGAACAGGAAGCCGCCGAGGGCCGCTGCCGCGGTGATGAAGACGACGAAGCCGAGGCGGCCGGGCGCGGGGGCCTCGACCGCCCCGGAGGGCTTCTGGGTGACGCTCACGATCTGACTCCTGGTACTCAACGCTGAGCTCGGTAGCCGAGATCGTAACCCCTATTCGTTTAAGTCTTGTACATCAGGACCCTCAAGTTTCGCTCTGAGAATTCGTAAGGTGAACAAGCAAATTGGGCCGCCCGGGGCGCGCCGGTCAGGCCGGCGAGGCGAGCGAGAGTCCGAACCGGCCTTCCGGGTCGGTCCACCAGTGGCTCAGTCGCAGCCCGGCCACCGCCAGCTCCCCGGCCACCCGCTCCCGGCGGAACTTGGCCGACACCTCGGTGCGCAGTTCCTCGCCCCGGGTGAAGTGCACCGGCAGGTCCAGGGCCGGGATCTTCACGGTCTGCGTGCGCAGCGAGCGCAGCCGCATCTCGATCCACTCCTGCTCGGCGTCCCAGAGCGCGACGTGCTCGAAGGCGTCCGGGTCGAAGTCGGCGCCCAGTTCGCGGTTGAGCACGTTCAGCACGTTCCGGTTGAACTCGCCGGTCACCCCGGCGCCGTCGTCGTAGGCGGCGACCAGCACCGCGGGGTCCTTGACCAGGTCGGTGCCGAGCAGCAGGAAGTCGCCCGGGTCGAGGGCGGCGCGCAGGCCGCGCAGGAAGGCCGCGCGCTCCGGGGGCAGCAGGTTGCCGAGGGTGCCGCCGAGGAAGGCGACCAGTCGTGGGCCGCCCTCCGGGGGCAGGCCGAGCCTGGCGGTGAAGTCGGCGAGCACGCCGCGCACCGCGAGCCCGGGGTACTCGGCGGCGAGCGCGACGCCGGCCGTGGTCAGCGCGCTCTCGCTGACGTCCACCGGGACGTACGTCTCCAGGGTGCCGAGCGCGCGCAGGGTGTCCAGCAGCAGCCGGGTCTTCTCGGAGGAGCCGGAGCCCAGCTCGACCAGGGTGCGGGCCCCCGTGGCGGCGGCGATCTCGCCGGCCCGGGCGGTCAGGATGGCCCGCTCCGCGCGGGTCGGGTAGTACTCGGGCAGCCGGGTGATCTCCTCGAACAGTTCGCTGCCGCGCGCGTCGTAGAACCACTTCGGCGGCAGCCACTTGGGCTGCGCGGTCAGCCCGTGCTGAACGTCGTGGCGCAGCGCGGTGCTGAAGTGGTCGGCGGGCAGCAGTCGGGTGAGATCGAAGGTGTCCATGACAGGGTGGTTCCTCTGTTCAGAAGATGAAGGGAGAGTGGGGGTCAGTCACGGCCGGGGAGGCGGCGCACGGTGACGCCGCGTGAGTCCACCAGCAGCAGCGAACCGTCCGGGACGGGCGTCCAGCCCGGCGCGTCGTCGTACGGCTCGGAGGCCACCACCGCGCCGAGGCCCGGCAGGGTGCGGTGGTACAGGGTGTCGCCCCAGGTGGTCGCGGCGATCGTGACGCCGTCGGTGAGCAGCAGGTTGAGCCGCCCGGTGGCGTGCTCGGTGACGTCCGCGACGGTGCCCGCCAGCGCCTCGCCCAGCCCGGCGCCGGCCCGCAGCCGGTGCAGGGTGAGCGCCCACAGCAGCGCCGAGTCGGTGCGCGCCTCCAGGTCCAGCAGCTCGGCCGGGGGGAGCAGGGCGGCCAGCGCGTCCAACTTTCCGGGCCAGCCGGCCACCGCGCCGTTGTGGCTGAACAGCCAGCGCTCGGAGGCGAACGGCGCGGCCGCGCCCTCGCCCGGCGCGCAGCCCTCGGTGGCGGAGCGGACGGCGGCCAGCAGCGCCCGGGTGCGGACCACCCGGGCGAGGTCGGCGAAGGTCTCGTCCGCCCAGATCGGCCCGGTCCGGCGGTAACGGGCGGGCACCTCGTCCCCGCCCGCGTACCAGCCGAGGCCGAAGCCGTCCGCGTTGACGGTGCCGTACTGCTGGACCCGGGGCGCCCAGGACTGTCGGTACAGCCCGCACGGCGGGTGAACCAGCAGCTCCTGGGGTGCCACCGGCTCGCCCAGGTAAGCGATGTGACGGCACATCAGACCGGCTCCTCGTCGCGCGCGGTGCGGAACCCGGCGAAGATCTGCCGCCGGATCGGGTAGTCCCAGTTGCGGAAGGTGCCCCGGCAGGCCACCGGTGCCACCGCGAAGCAGCCGCCGCGCAGCACCTTGTACTCGGGGCCGAAGAACACCTCCGAGTACTCCTGGTACGGCCAGGCCCGGAAGCCCGGGTAGGGGCGGAAGTCGCTGGCCGTCCACTCCCACACGTCGCCGATCAACTGGCGGACACCGTAAGGGGACTGACCCTTCGGGTAGCTCCCGGCCCCGGCCGGGCGCAGGTGGCGCTGGCCGAGGTTGGCGTGCTCGGGGCCGGGCGGACCGTCGCCCCAGGGATAGCGGCGGGAGCGGTCGGTGGCCGGGTCGTGCCGGGCCGCCTTCTCCCACTCGGCCTCGGTCGGCAGCCGCCGTCCGGCCCACCGGGCGTACGCGTCGGCCTCGTACCAGCTGACGTGCAGCACCGGCTCGTTCGGAACGACCGGTTCCACCGTGCCGAAGCGTCGGCGGAGCCACTGGCCGTCCTGGTGGCGCCAGAACAGCGGGGCGGTCAGGCCGGCATGCTGCCGGTGCTCCCAGCCTTCCGGCGTCCACCAGCGCGGGTCGTCGTATCCGCCGTCCGCGATGAAGCGCTGGTAGGCGGCGTTGGTGACCGGGGTGGTGTCCAGCAGGAAGGCCGGCAGGTCGACGGCGTGTGCCGGGCGCTCGTTGTCCAGCGCCCACGGCTCGGTGTCCGTGCCCATGGTGAACGGGCCTGCGGGGATGAGGACTTCGGAGGGAAGGGTGGTCGCGTCCGCGGGTACGGGCGGTGGCGCGGGAGCCGCCAGGGCCGGCTCGCCCCTGCGGAGTTGGTGGGTGATCAGCATCGTCTCGTCGTGCTGCTGTTCGTGTTGGGCGATCATCCCGAAGGCGAACCCGGCCTCCAGCAACGGCGCGCCCTCCAGCGGGCTGGCGGCCAGCAGGTCCAGCACCCGGCCGCGCACCTCGTGGGCGTACGCGCGGGCCTCGGCGGGCGGCAGCAGCGGCAGGCTGGGGCGCTCGGCGCGCGGGTGCTGGAAGGCGTCGTAGAGCGGGTCGATCTCGGGGTGCATCGGGTCGCGGCCGCCGACGTTGCGCAGCAGCCAGAGCTCCTCCTGGTTGCCGATGTGCGCGAGGTCCCAGACCAGCGGGGACATCAGCGGGGAGTGCTGGGCGGTGAGGTCGCCCTCGTCGACGCAGTCGGTCAGTGCGGCGGTCCGGGCGCGGGCGGCCAGCAGTTCGGCGGCGATGCTCTCGCGCAGCGCCTCGGCGCTGGTGACGTCGGGGGCGCTGACAGCGCCGGTGCGGTCCGTGCTGCCCGCTTCGGTGTCCCCGTGGGGTCGGACGTGGGTCATGGTGCGGCCTCCTCCGGGGGAGTGCGTCGGGTGCCGGAGCGCAGGGCGTCCAGCTGGTCGTCGGCCGGGCAGCGGCCGCGCGCGGGGTAGCGCTCGGCGAACTCGGCGACGGCGCTACGCAGCGCCCCGGCACCGGGAAGGCGGCCCAGCGCGGCGTCGGCGGCGGCGAAGCAGGTGAGGGCGGCCCGGCGCAGCTCGGGGTCGGCCATGGCCAGGGTGGCGGCGCGGCGCCAGACCTCGCTGCGCGGCGGGCGCGGGCCGCTCGCCCCCTCCGGTCGGTCGAAGGGGTCCAGCGGCTCCAGCGCGGCCAGCGCGGCGTCGGCGGCCACCGGGTCGTCCAGCAGGGCGGTGACCAGCGCGGCGACCACCACCCAGCCGTCCCCGGGCTGGGCGTCGATCATCCGCAGCTCCAGGTGGCCGCGCGGGCGCACCGGCGGGAAGAGGGTGGTGCGGTGGTAGTCCAAGTCGTCGAGCGTGGGCGGGCGTTCGCCCGCGCCGCGGATCCAGTCGCGGAAGGTCAGCCCGGCCGGGGCCGTCCAGGGCAGGCCCTCGGGCCGTCGCACGCACAGCACCCGGGCGTCCAGCACGTACTGTGCCCAGGCCTCGCGCGGGTCGCCGTGGTCCGGCTCCGGGGCGAGCGTGCGGGTCGGGTCCATCCGGGACCAGACAGCCTGCCGGGTGGACCGGTGACCGGTCGGACGTCCGTCCAGGACAGGGGAGTTGGCGAAGGCGGCGACCAGCACCGGGCCCAG
Organism: Kitasatospora sp. NPDC101235; assembly: GCF_044767505.1. Taxonomy (NCBI): domain Bacteria; kingdom Bacillati; phylum Actinomycetota; class Actinomycetes; order Kitasatosporales; family Streptomycetaceae; genus Kitasatospora; species Kitasatospora sp. NPDC101235. The sequence continues at coordinate 16,281 of NZ_JBIWNZ010000011.1, read as the reverse complement.
TCGGTGGGCCAGCCGCCAGCGGTGTTCCATCGCGTGCGGGCCCTTCGCGTCGCCGGCGTCCAGGCACACCTGCACCGACGCGGTACCGGTCATCATGATCCGGCCCCAGGGCCCGGCGGAGTCGAAGAAGTGCTCCATCGCGAGGTAGCGGGGGTGATCCAGCACCATCCGTCGGGGGCGGGCCAGCGGGTCCGTCCCGGTGCCGGTGAGTCGCAGGCCCTGCGTCGCGAAGGCGGCCCGCAGGGCGGTCAGATCGCGGCGAGTTTCCTCGACGCAGGCCAGGAGGCCGGTGGCGGGCGGGGAGCTGAGCTCGACCTGCCCGCCGGGTTCGAGCGTGAGACGCGAACCGGAGGGGAGCGAGGTGCCGTCCGGGCCGCCGAGGGGCAGCGACTCCAGTGCGGCGTGGAGCAGTTCCGGCCGTACGGGCCGGGAGGGACATCGATCGTCATGGACGAACCACTCGACCTCCACACCCACCAGGCGGGGCGGTCCGATCTTGAAACAGACGCCCGACACGTGGCTGCGCGCCCCCGATTCGGTCAGCGGGGTCACCCCCGGCGGGGGCAGTGGCGTGCTTTGCCGGTCGGGCGGAGTGGTGCGGGATACCGGTATCACCGGACTCACCATCCTCGGGATCACGATTGCGGCCCGGTCTACCCTGCCCAGTCTGCTACGGAGCATGCCGGGGCGCCCCGCAAAAATCGTGTGAACGTTCGTTCCTGCAGGTCAGCGGTGCGGCGAACGGGTGAGGCCGGGATCGCCGGCCGGCCGGTGGGCGGGGTGGGTCCTGCCGGGGCATGTGCCGGGGTCACAGGCGCTCCAGCCGTTCCAGGACGGTCGCCAGCACCGGCCCCGGCAGGGCGTAGTTCAGGCGTAGCGAACCCCGGCCGCCGGGGCCGAACTCGGCACCGTCGGAGGCCTCCAGGCCGCAGCGCTCCACCAGCGCCCGGCGGGCGTCTGCGGGCGGCAGACCGAGCGTGGCGGCGTCCAGCCAGAGTAGGTACGAGGCCTGCGGGGCGGAGCGGACGGCGGGCCCGAGCCGGTCGGTCAGCCGGGTGCGGGCGGCGGCCAGGTGGGCGAGCAGCGCGTCCAGCCAGGGGGCGCCTTCGCGCAGCGCGGCCTGTTGGGCGGTCTGTTCCAGCAGGCCGCCCTCCCAGAGGCCGTAGCCGGCCAGCGCCTCGGTGAGCCGGGCCCGCAGTCCGGGGTCGGGGACGAGGGCGAAACTGCTGGGAATGCCGGAGCAGTTGAAGGTCTTGCCGACGGAGTTGAGGGTGACGGCCAGGTGCCGGTGCGCCGGGTCGACGGTGGTGACGGCGACGGGGTGGGTCCGGCCGGGGTGGGTGAGGTCGCCGTGCACCTCGTCCGAGACCAGCAGCGCACCGTTCTCGGCCGCTCGCGCGGCGAGACCGCGCACCGCGCCGGCCGACCACACCGTGCCGGAGGGGTTGTGGGGGTTGCTCAGCAGCACGGCGCCGGCGGGGTGGGGGAGCGGGCCGCGCGGGAGCCGGTAGCCGCCCGGGCCCAGGTGCAGCGGCAGTTCGCGGTACGGGAGGCCGGCCGCGCGGCAGAGCTGGGCGAAGCCGCCCCACTCGGGGGTGGGGAAGAGGACGGGGGCCTGCGGCCGTGCGGTCTCCAGCAGGATGCGCAGCGCGGTGCGGGGGCCGCAGGGCAGCAGCAGGACCCAGTCCGGGTCCACCGCGGCGCCGTGCCGGGCCCGGTACCAGTCGGCCACCAGTGTGCGGCCGGCCGGGTCGCACGCCGTGTAGCCGTACGCGCGGTGGCGGGCGCGCCGCTCCAGCGCCTCGGCGACGGAGGGCGGGCCGGGCAGGTCCATGTCGGCGAGGCCCATCGGGATCACCCCAGGGGCGTCCGCACGGGCCCACTTGCTGCTGCCGGTGCCGGCGCGGTCGAAGGGGGCGTCAAAGCCGAAGCCGGGGTCGGGGTCGTCGGCGGGTACGGGGGTGGAGGCGTGGCGAACAGATGACAGATTTCGAAATCTGTCATCTGTTCGCTGAAAGCTGTCGTCTGTCATCTGTCCGCCGCCAGGTACGCCGCGAGCCCTCGCTGTCCACGGAGCATCATCACCGCGTGGTTGGCCCGGAACAGCGGGTGCAGCGGCAGGGCGAGCCGGCGCAACAGGGGCTTGCCGGGCCGGGTGTCCTCCTCGAAGAGCACCCGGCTGCCCGCGCTGCCCGCGCCGCCCGGCCCGTCCGGCGTCACCGTGAACCGCGACCACCCGTCCAGGTCGCCCCGCATGGTCACCTCCAGCACCCCGGCGACCGGGTCGCGCCGACTCGCCACCAGACCGATCGCCAGTCGGTACGGCAGCAGTGCGCGCACCACCATGTCCCCGGAGTCGTCGCCGGTCGGCCGGACCTCGCGGACCTCCGGCCACCACAGCGGATAGCTCCGCACGTCCTCCAGCGCCGCGTAGACGGCGGGCGCCGGAGCCGCGAGCCGCCAGACGCCCCGGAATCGGTAGTGGTTGGGATCCACGGCCCCACCCTATTCCGGCCCGGTCGGGCGGAGGGGCGAACGCTGTTGGAACGTTGCCGAGTTGGTCCGCGGCTCGGACCCGGCCCGGAAGTGAACGTTTTGGAAACGCCCGCCAGCCGGGAAGGGGGCACTCCGCTTGCACCCGTTCGGGGTGCAGGGGAGGATCTTCCGTGCTTGTAGTCTCATCAGTCACGGCAGCATCCCCTGGGCGCTGCAACCCCAGAACCGGAGTGAAGGAGTCACAGGCATGCGGCGACCGAGCTGGGTACCGGAGGGTACGGACCTGGACAAACCGAACGCCGCGCGGGTCTACGACTACTACCTGGGGGGCTCGCACAACTTCGAGGTCGACCGGGAGATGGCCCGCAAGGCGATCGCCCTGTGGCCGGAGCTGCCGCAGATCATGCGTTCCAACCGCGCCTTCCTGCGCCGGGCCGTGACCTTCCTCGCAGAGCAGGGCGTCACCCGCTTCCTGGACATCGGCTCCGGTATCCCGACCTTCGGAGCGGTGCACGAGATCGCCCGCGCGATCCGCCCCGAGGCGACGGTCGTCTACGTGGACCGCGACCCGGTCGCCGTCGCGCACAGCCGCCTGCTGCTGGAGGACGATCCGGGCAGCGCCGTCGTCCAGTCCGACCTGCGCGACGCCACCGACCTGCTGGCCCGTCCCGAGGTCGCCGAGCTGCTGGCGGCCGGCGAGCCGGTGGGCGTGCTGCTGGTCGCCGTCGCCCACTTCGTCGGCGACGAAGACGACCCGTGGAAGCAGATCGGTGTGATCCGCGACGCCCTCCCGCCCGGCAGCGCGCTGGTGCTCTCGCACGCCTCTCTGGAGGGCCGCCCGGACCAGGCCGAGGACCACCAGAAGCTCTACCGGCGGACGCCGACCCCGCTGACCATGCGCACCCACGAGCAGATCACCGCGATGTTCTCCGGCTTCGAGCTGGTCGAGCCGGGCGTGGTCTACCTGCCGCTGTGGCGCCCGGACCAGCCCGGTACGGTCGGCGAGCACCCCGAGCGGATGACCGGGGTGGCGGGCGTGGGGTTCCGCCCTTGATCGGACGCGACGGACGAGGCACCGACGGCCGTACGCCCCGCGCGGCGGCCGCCGGGAGCGCGGCGCCGGGTACGGGCGGCAGCGGGACTCGCGACCGCGGGATCCGCGGCAGTGAGACGCACGGCCGCGGGACTCGCGACCGCGGTGTGCACGGCCGCGGTACGGGCCGAGCGGCCGTCGCCGGGCCCGCCGCAACCGGCGCGCACAGCAGAGGAACCAGGTTCAGCAGATGAGTACCACCCCGGTGCGCGGCAACGCGGAGCGGTTCCACGAGGACTGGGCCCGGCTGCTCTCCGCCGACCACGGCATCGCCGTCGACCCCGGCCTGCTCGGCCGGCTGGTCGCGCGCACCGCCGCGCTGCTGCACCGTGCCCAGGAGGACGAGCCGTTCGAGCCGCGGCTGGCCGCGCAGGCCGGCGCCGAACTGGTCGACGCCCACTTCACCGACCCGGTGCTGCTGGCCCGGGCGGTCGAGCTGCTCCAGGCCCAGCCCGTCCACGACGACCGCGGCCCGTCGCTGACCGGTGCCTTCGCGGCCGGCTGGGCGGCCGCCCTGCGCGAACGCACGCTGACCGAGCAGGAGGCCATCCGCACCGCCGCCGACGCCGCCCGCAAGGAGGCCGAGCGGGCGCTGCGCGCCTCCGAGGCCCGGTTCCGGGCGCTGTTCGAGAGCGCCGCGATCGGCATCGGCATCGGCGACACCGACGGCAACATCATGGCGGTCAACAAGGCCCTCCAGGGGCTGTTCGGCGCGGGCCCGGAGGACATGATCGGCCGCCGGGTCGGCGACCTCGTGCACCCCGAGGACACCCCGGGGGTGTGGGAGGCGTACGAGGAGCTGATCAGCGGCAAGCGGGACTACTTCCAGTTCGACAAGCCGTACTACCGCCAGGACGGCGAGGTGGTCTGGACCCACCTGACCGTCTCGCTGATCCGCGACGACGACGGCTCCCCGCAGTACCAGGTCGCGATGCTGGAGGACGTCACCGACCGCTACCGGCTCCAGGAGCGGCTGCGCCACCAGGCCACCCACGACCCGCTGACCGGCCTGCCCAACCGTGCGGCCTTCTTCGAGCGGCTGGAGAAGCTGTTCGAGGAGCCCGAGCCGGGCGCCCGCTTCGGCCTCTGCTACGTCGACCTCGACGGTTTCAAGGTGGTCAACGACAGCCTCGGCCACGACATGGGCGACCAGCTGCTGGCCGCCGTCGCCGCCCGGCTGAAGGCCGCCCTCAGCCCGCTCGGCCACCTGGTGGCCCGGCTCGGCGGCGACGAGTTCGTCGTCCTGCTGGAGAAGTGCCGGGGCGAGCAGGAAGCGGTGGCCGCTGCGAAGACCGTGCTCAAGGCGCTGGCCGGGCCGGTGCTGATCGGCGACCACAAGCTCGCCGTCGGCGCCAGTGTCGGCGTGCTGGAGCGGCGGGTGTCCACCACCACTCCGGGCGCCGCCGTCCGCGCCGCCGACCTGACGCTGTACCGCGCCAAGGAGGCCGGTCGCGGTCGCTGGACCCTGTTCGACCCCAAGGAGAACGCCCGGGCGGTCAGCCGCTACGCGGTGTCGGTGCGGATGCCCGCGGCCCTCGACCGCGGCGAGTTCTTCATCGACTACCAGCCGCTCTACCGCCTCGCGGACGGCCGGCTGGCCGCCGTGGAGGCGTTGGTGCGCTGGCGTCACCCGCAGCTCGGGGTGCTCGGCCCGGACGAGTTCGTCACCACCGCCGAGGAGACCGGGCTGATCATGCCGCTCGGCCGCTGGGTGCTTGAGCAGGCCTGCGGCCAGGCCTCGGACTGGATCAAGCAGTACGGCGACGCCGCTCCGCAGCTCAACGTCAACCTGGCGGTCCGGCAGGCGCGCAGTGCCGCCCTGGTCGGAGACCTCGGCCGGATCCTCGACAGCACCGGACTGGACCCGGCCCGGCTGCAGCTGGAGATCACCGAGTCGACCGTGGTCGGGCCCGAGGACGAGGCGCTGCGCACTCTGCACGGGCTGGTCGACCTCGGGGTGTCGCTGGCCGTGGACGACTTCGGCACCGGCTGGTCCAACCTCGCCTACCTGCGCGACCTGCCGGTCTCCGGGCTGAAGATCGCCGGTTCCTTCGTCGGCGACCTGCACGAACCGGGGAAGGACGAGTCCACCGGGTGGCGGATCGTCAGCGGACTGGTGTCGATGGCGCACGCGCTCGGGCTGAACGTCACCGCCGAAGGCGTGGAGACCCACCGGGACGCCGAGCGGCTGCGGACCCTGGGCTGCGACTGGGCGCAGGGCTGGCACTTCGGGCGCCCGGTGCCGCCGGGCGAGATCGCCCGGCGGATCGTGGAGGAGCCGAACGGGCGGCCGGTCGACGAGCGCTGAGGGCCCGCTGCGGGCCGGCTGCTCGCCGGCCGCGGTGCGGCTGCGCGCAGGCGGCACCGTACCCGTCGCGGCGTCGACGGCGCCGGTTCCCCGTTGCGGACGGGTGCGTCGGTATCGGTCCTGCGGTGGGTCGGTCCTGATCCGGAAAAGCGCCCGACACCCCTGCCCGCCATGCGGGATGATGACGCGTCAAATTCACCACCCCGGCACCGGTGCGTCCACGCTCACGGCCCCGCGCCGGTCCGGGCTGCGGGGGAGGGGAACGTCGCATGGGTACGACGGAGGACGCGGACCCGGCCGAGGGCGATCGGCGCGGGCCGAGGCCCCGGTCGGCCGCCGGAGCCGAGCCGGGGAATCCGCCGCGGAGCAGGGTGGAGCGGTGGTCCCGGGGGCGTTGGCGCGGCCCCGACGCCGCCCCTGACCGGTCGTCCCGGCTCGGGGCCGTCCCGCCGGCCCGGGTGGACCCGCAGGCCGCGACCCGCCGGGCGCCCGCCACCCCGCCGCGCTTCGATCCGGAGGCCGCGACGCGCCGGATATCCGGCGTCGAGCCGCGGTACGACCCGGAGGCTGCCACCCGCCGGAAGCCGGATACCGAACCGAGGTACGACCCGCACGCTCGGACGGAGGTCCGGCCGGGCCGACCGGGGCACCCGGGAGGCGCCGATTCGGAGGCGGTGACCGAGGTCGTCCGGCCCCGGTCGGGAACCGGGGCCGGCTCGCCCTCCTGGCAGGACAGCATCGGGCCCGGCGGCCCCGCTCCGGGCGGTGGTCCCGGCGCAGACCCGGGTGGGGGCCCGGGCGGAGCGGCGGGTGGCGGGTCGGGCGGCCCCGAAGACGGGTTCGGTGACGTCCTGGGCGCCGACGGATCGTTCGAGGGCGCCTTCCCGGACGCCCTGCGGAACCGCTTCATCCCGCTGGGCCGGGCCGGGGCCGGCTCCGAGGGCACCGTCTGGTACGTCCGACGCACCGACGGTGGCGGCGACGCGGCCGTCAAGGTGGCAGTCGCCGGTCAGCCGATGGACCACGACCTGCTCGCCCACCTGCGCAACGACGGCTTCCGCCGGCACGTCCCGCACCTGATCGACTTCGGCCGGGTCCGCCACCACGGCGCCCAGGTCGACTGGGTGGCCATGGAGTACCTGCCTGTCACCCTCGCCGCGCATGTCGCCGAGCTGTGGCGGGCGGGCGGGAACGGCGACCGGCGGACCACCGAGCAGATCGTCTACGAGCTCGTCGCCCTGCTCGACTTCTGGCAGCAGCGGATCAAGCGCAACCCGCTGGACTTCAAGCCCGCCAACATCCTGGTGCGCCCCGGCAGCGGCTCCGGGGAGTTCGTGATCGCCGACTTCGGTGGCGTCGACCGGCTCACCGACAGCCGCCGGTTCACCTCCGCGATGATGGTCACCGTCGCCTACATGGCCCCCGAGCAGCTGGCCGGCAAGAACCACCAGGCCGGTCCCTGGTGGGGGCTGGGCAACGTACTGTACGAGCTGTTCGTCGGCCGCCCGCGCTTCGTCGGCGCGGACGGTGAGCGCCCGGCCGACCAGGAGCTGGAGCTGGAACTGGTCATGGGCGAGGAGGTGGACCTCGGCGCCGTCCGTGACCCGCGCCGACTGCTGCTCCTCCAAGGGCTGTTCACCAAGAAACCGGAGGACCGCTGGACCGCGTCGCAGGTCCGGAGCTGGCTGGCCGGCGGCACCCCCGAGGTGATCCGCCGCCGGCCGCAGGCACAGGCCCGGGCGCATCGGCCGGTCACCTTCCTCGGCAACCCGTTCACCGACCCGGTCCGGCTCACCGAGGCGCTGCTCAAGAACTCCGGCGCGGCGGCCCGCTGGCTCTCCACCGGGGGAGCGGAACGGGTGCGCGACTGGCTGCGGGACGAGGTCGAGGACACCGTCTTCGACCTGCACCACCTCTCCGACGTGGCCCGGGCGTCCGGCTCCCGGCGCGAGTCCGTGGCGGCGGTCGCGGTGCTCGCCCTGGGCGCGGCCTTCGCCCCGGGCGCCGTCCCGCACTACCGCGACCGTCCGATCGACACCACCGGGCTGGAACGCGTCGTCTCCGAACCGGACGGCGCCGAGTTCATCGACGAACTGGTCCGGGGCGGGGCGCCGGCCGTGGTCGCCCGCTACGACTGCTTCCACCCCGAGTGCGCGGGCGAGCACTGCTCGCGGCTGCTCGCGCTGGCCGGACTGCCGGAGGTGCTGGCCGAGGTGGACCGGTTGGCCCGCACCGTCGGCGGCGGCCGGCGCGGCGGCGACGGACTCAGCCCGGAGGAGCGCGAGGAGGCGCACCGGCAGGCGGTCTGGCTGAGCATCCGGCCCGAGGAGCGCGCGCGGTTGCTCGGCCGGCTCTCGCCGCTGCCCGCCGCACTGCACCGGCTGCCGCTGCCCGAGCGGGTGTCGGAGCTCGCGGCCGTGGTGGCCGCCACGGTGGTGGACGGCGCGCTGGCGGTGGGCGCGGGCGCCCGCACCGCCGTACGGACGGTCGCCCGCAGGCCGGCGCCCGACCCGGCCGCGGCCACTCCCCGGGTCGTCGTGCGGCGCCGCTGGTCCGCGCTGCGGCGCCGGGCGGTGGGCGCCGACCCGGCGCAGCCGGCCGGGCGGGCGGCCCTGGTCGCGGCGGAGGCCCTGCGGAGGCGTGGACGGGGACGGCCCGAGCGGCCCGAGCCGGAGGCCGGGGTGCGTCGGGAAGGACGGCTGACCCGACTGTGGCGCGACCGGCGCCGGCGGCCGCCGGCGGACTGGCGGGGCCGGCTGGCCGCCTGGTGGCCGCACGCCCGCACCGCCCTTCCACGCCGGGCCGGGGCGGTCCTGCTGCTGCTCCTCGCCTTCGGGCTGCTGCTGTGGGCGGGGGCGGTGCTCCGCTATCCGATCGAGGCGGGGGAGAAGCTCGACCTCTCGCCCGCCGGTGCCTTCGGCGGCCACCTGCGGAAGGCCGGCGACCACGCGGCCCGGCAGGTGGTCGGACAGCTCGGCGCGGGTCTCGTCGCAGCCGCCGTGATCGCCTTCTTCCCCGCCCGGGTGGGCATCGGCACGGCGCTGCTGACCGGGGCCGGGGCCCTGGCCATCGGCTATCTGCGGCTCGGTCCACCGATGACGGCCCTGGAGACGCCGCAGTCGGTGGCCGACCGGGTGGTCGTGTTCGAAGGCGGGATGGGGAGCTGGGCCGGCGTCGCGGCGGTGGTGGCGGTCGTGGTCTCGCTCATGCTGATCGAACGGGCGTCCAACCGGCTGCTGAAGCCCGCTCATGAGGCCCGCAAGGAGGTCCGGGAGGCCTGGCGGCGGTTGGACGCGCGCAGCGCGTCGCGGTCGTCCGGGGCCACCGCCGCCGAGCGGGTGTGGAGCGCGCCGTCCGGGCAGTGGCGGACGGGCGGTGCCGGCGCGCGCGACCGGGTGCGGTTCGCGCTCGGGACGACGGCGGTGCTGGTGCTGCTGCTGTGGGCGGCGGTCGAGGTGCGGCTCGCGGCCACCGGCGTGCACCGGACGCCCGGCTCCTGGGGGACGGGGCAGAGCGGTGCGGCCTACCAGGCAGGGTTCGTCCTGCTGCTGGCGGTGGTGTCGCTGGTGAGCACCCTGGGGACGCCGGCCACCGCCCGGGGGCTGTTCGCGCTCTGGGTGCCGGCCACCCTGTTCCTGGGCGCGTGGCCCGGGCCGCTGGGGCCGGTCGAGGCACTGCGGATTCCGGTGTTCGAGGGGCCGTTCCGGGCGATCGCGGGGCTGTGGGGCCACGGGGCCTTCTGGGCCGCGCTGCTGGTGGCCCTGCCGCTGGCGGCGTACGCGGGCCTGCGGACGGTCCGGGGGCCGGCGGGGCGCGGGTGACGGATGGCCACTGACGGATGGCAGCGAACGGCTGACGGCCGACGGCTGACGGACGACAGCTGACAGATAACAGCTGACAGATTTCGAAATCTGTCAGCTGTTATCTGTCGTCCGTCGCCGGAACTCCGTCGGCTGTCCGCTGCCGTCCGTCCGACCCGCTCAGCCGACCAGCCGGGAGAGCTCGATCGAGTGCCCCGTCCGCTCCACCTTCGCCCGCAGGTAGCGGACGTTGCTCGCCGACAGGTGCACGCCCGTCGGCACCCGGTGCCGCACGATGATCCCCAGCTCGGCCAGCTGTGCCGCCTTGTCCGGGTTGTTGCTCAGCAGGTCGATGCCGGTCGTGCCGAGCGCGGTGAGCATCTGGGCGGCCGCCGTGTAGTCCCGGCCGTCCTCGGGCAGGCCCAGCGCGGTGTTGGCGTCGTACGTGTCCAGGCCGGAGTCCTGCAGGGCGTAGGCGTCCAGCTTGTTGTACAGCCCGATGCCACGGCCCTCCTGCCGCAGGTAGAGCAGGTACCCGCCGGCCTCGCTGATCCGTTCCACCGACTCGCGCAGCTGCGGCCCGCAGTCGCAGCGGTCCGAGCCGAAGACGTCGCCGGTCAGGCACTCGGAGTGCAGCCGCACCAGCGGCGTCCCGCCCTCGGGGACCGAGCCGAGGGCGAGCGCCAGGTGCTCGGCGCCGTCGGCGAGGTCGTGGAAGGTGAAGACCTCCGCCTCGGCGCGGTAGCCGTCGGGGAAGGTCAGCGGGATGCGCACACGCGAGCGCACCGTGGCGGAGCCGGGCTGCGGCATGGGTGGGCCTCCGTGGATCGGGGATGGACCGGGGCGAGCCGGGGTGGACCGGACCGGGACGGACCAGGCCGAGGTGGCACGGACCGGGGCGGATTCGATCGGACCCGGATGGATCGTGGTGGATCGGAGGTCGACCGTACTAGGTAGTTCCAATTTGAACAACCAGGGGCCTGGTGTTGCCGGACTCGACCGCGGAGACGCACAACACCCCGTCAGCCCCGTCTGTTCCCGCCGGGTCTTCCAGCATGTGGATGGTGCGGGAACCGGGGTGTGGACACTGCGAGACTTCCCCCGTTTCCTGGGCACGTCCCCCCGACCCACGGGAACGCTGCGCAAGCCCATCGACGACCACGGAAGGGTCCTGACCAGATGCCGACGACCCCCGCCACCCCTGTCTCCTCCGTTTCCTCCGCCTCCCCCTCCCTCGACGCCGAGCAGCGCGCGATAGAGGCGCTCTACGCGGACGTGGTCCGCCGCAACCGGGGCGAGGACGAGTTCCACCAGGCCGTCCACGAGGTGCTGGAGACCCTGGCGCCGGTGCTCGCCCACCGCCCCGAACTCCTCGACGCCCGGATCATCGAGCGGATCTGCGAGCCCGAGCGGCAGTTGATGTTCCGGGTGCCGTGGACGGACGACTCCGGCGACATCCACGTCAACCGCGGCTTCCGGGTGGAGTTCAGCAGCGCCCTCGGCCCGTACAAGGGTGGGCTGCGCTTCCACCCCTCGGTGAACCTCGGGATCGTCAAGTTCCTCGGTTTCGAGCAGATCTTCAAGAACGCGCTCACCGGTCTGCCCATCGGTGGCGGCAAGGGCGGCTCCGACTTCGACCCCAAGGGCCGTTCGAATGCCGAGATCATGCGGTTCTGCCAGTCCTTCATGACCGAGCTGTACCGGCACCTCGGCGAGTACACCGACGTGCCGGCCGGGGACATCGGCGTCGGCGGCAGGGAGATCGGCTACCTCTTCGGCCAGTACAAGCGGATCACCAACCGGTACGAGAGCGGTGTGCTCACCGGAAAGGGCCTCGGCTGGGGCGGCGCGCAGGTGCGTACCGAGGCCACCGGCTACGGCTGCGTCATGTTCACCTCCGAGATGCTGCACAGCCGCGGCGAGAGCCTGGACGGGCGCCGGGTGGTCGTCTCCGGGTCCGGCAACGTCGCGGTCTACGCGATCGAGAAGGCGCAGCAGCTCGGCGCGACCGTGCTCACCTGCTCCGACTCCTCCGGGTACGTGGTGGACGAGAAGGGCATCGACCTCGACCTGCTCAAGGAGGTCAAGGAGGTCCGGCGCGGCAGGGTCTCCGACTACGCCCGACTGCGCGGCAGTCACGTCAAGTTCGTCCAGGGCCCGGGCGTGTGGAACGTGCCCTGCGACGTCGCGCTGCCCTGCGCCACCCAGAACGAGCTGACCGAGGCCGACGCACTGGCCCTGGTGCGCAACGGGGTGCTGGCCGTCGCCGAGGGCGCGAACATGCCCACCACCCCGGAGGCGGTGCGGGTGTTCCAGGAGGCCGGGGTGGCCTTCGGCCCGGGCAAGGCGGCGAACGCGGGCGGCGTCGCGACCAGCGCGCTGGAGATGCAGCAGAACGCCTCGCGCGACTCCTGGACCTTCGAGCACACCGAGGAGCGGCTGGCCGGGATCATGAAGCACATCCACGACTCCTGCTTCACCACCGCCGAGCGCTACGGTCACCCGGGCAACTACGTGGTCGGCGCGAACATCGCCGGCTTCGAGCTGGTCGCGGACGCGATGCTGGCCCAGGGTCTGATCTGAGCGGCTGAAACAGACTCGCTGGTTCAGGGCCGCGGATTCAGGGCCGGTGATTCAGGGCCACTGAATCGGGGGCGCTGAATCGCGGCTTCCGAATCCCCGCCGTCGATGGCCGTCACCCGGCGATCGCCACCCGACCGGAGCGGGCACCGATTGTCGGGTGCGGCAGGGTGGGTCCTTCCTACGGTGAAGGTCAGTAAGGGAAGGGCGGGGTTGGCGTGCTGGAGCACCTGAACCGGGCGATGGACCGGATCGAACGGGACCTGGACCGCGAGGTCGACGTGGCCGAGCTGGCACGGATCGCGATGACGTCGGAGTACCACTTCCGGCGGCTGTTCTCGATGCTTGCCGGGATGCCGTTGTCGGAGTACGTCCGGCGCCGGCGGCTCACCGTCGCCGGGGCCGAAGTCCTCGACGACGAGCGGACGTTGCTCGACATCGCGGTCCGGTACGGGTACTCCTCGGGGGAGGCGTTCGCCCGGGCGTTCCGGGCCATGCACGGAGTCGGGCCGGGGGAGGCCCGGCGTGACGGTGCGGTGCTCGTTTCCCAGCCCCGGATGTCCTTCCGACTCGTCGTGGAGGGAAGCAGCAGTATGGAATACCGGATCGTGGAGAAGCCGGACTTCCGGATCGTCGGGAGAAAGGCGCGGGTCACCCTGATCTACCTGGGGATCAACCCGGGGATCGCGGAGTTCATCAAGGGACTCGGCAGGGAGACGGTCGAACGGATCGCGGCCCTGTCCGGGGACGACCCGGCCGGGATCCTGTCGGTCAGTGACGACTTCTCGCCGAACCGCGAGGAGGGGTCCGAACTCGACTACTGGCACGCGGTGGTGGCGCGCGAGGGTGTCGCCGTCCCGGCGGACCTGGACGTGCTCGACGTTCCGGCCGGCACCTGGGCGGTGTTCACCAACACCGGGCCGTTCCCGCAGGCCTTGCAGGAGATGTGGGGGGACGTGGCCAGTCAGTGGTTCCCGTCCAACCCGTACGAGGCCCGGCCGGGTCCGGAGATCCTCCGGACCCGGCCCGTCCCGGGGGCGGCCGATGTCGAGGCGGAGCTGTGGATCCCGGTGTCGCGGGCCGTGCGGGGCTGACCGGGCGCGGGTGACGGCCGACGGTCGACAGCCGACAGATATCGGATAACTGGTAACAGATGACAGCTGACAGATTTCGAAATCTGTCAGCTGTCATCTGTTCGCCCGCGCCGTCCACCCTGCCGCCCTGCCGCCCCGCCGCCACTCCGCTCACCCCGTTCGGCCCACCACCGCCCGCCAAGGACCGCCCCGTCCCGCATGCTGGGGCAGGAGGTGCGGGGGCCGAGGCGCCGAAAACCCGCGAGTTCCCGAGCAAGCTGCGAGGACAGACGTCATGAAGCAGACCTCCGTGACCACCAACGCCCCCTGCTGGACCGAGCTGGGCACCTCCGACCCGGCCGCCGCCCGGGCCTTCTACACCGAGCTCTTCGGCTGGCAGGTGGACGACGCGGCCCGCCCCGACGACGGCGACTACACCCAGGTGCTCGTCCAGGACGCCCCGGCCGCCGCCATCACCCCGCGCTACGCCCCGGATCAGCCGATCGCCTGGACGGTCTGCATCGCGGTCGCCGACGCCGACGCCACCGCCGAGAGCATCAAGAAGGCCGGCGGCCGGATCCTGAAGGACCCCACCGACGTCGTCGACCTCGGCCGCTTCTCGGTGGCCGCCGACCGCTCCGGCGCGGTGTTCATCCTCTGGCAGGCCCGCGCCTTCCAGGGCGCCGGGGTGTTCAACGAGCCCGGCTCGCTCGGCTGGGTGGAACTGCTCACCCGCGACCCGGCCGGCGCGCTCTCCTTCTACCCGGAGGTCTTCGGCTGGTCCGTCGCCCCCTCCGAGCACTACCCCCAGTGGGGCCTGGACGGCCGGGACTTCGGCGGCATGCTGACGATGGACGACCGCTTCCCGCCCCAGGTGCCGCCGCACTGGCTGCCGTACTTCGCGGTCGCCGACGCCGACAACACCGTCAGCCGGGCGGCGGCGCTCGGCGGAGACGTGCTGATGCCCGCCACCGGCGTGCCGGGCGGCCGGCGGATCGCCGTGCTGCGCGACCCCCAGGGCGCCGCGTTCGGCGTCTACACCGCCGGCAGCGAGAGCTGATCGGCGCGCCGGACGACGCGCGAGCGCCACCCCGCCCCCGCCGTGACCAGCAGCGCCCCCAGCGGCACCACGTCGCCGATCCGGTCGTACCAGGTCAGCGTCCCGGGCGCGGTGAGCGGCAGCCGGACGGTCAGCGCGCCGGTGTCGTCGGTACCGAGCCGGGCGAGCTCCCGTCCCTGGGCGTCGAAGGCGGCCGAGACCCCGGTCAGCGAGGCCTGCACGGCCGGCCGGCCGGTCTCGGCGGCCCGTATCGCCGCCAGGGAGACGTGCTGTTCGGGGGCCCAGGTGCGCTGGAAGGTCGAGGTCGAGGACTGGTAGACCAGCACCCGGGCGCCGTCCCGGGCGGCGGTGCGGGACATGTCGGGGAAGGCCGACTCGAAGCAGATCAGCGCCCCGACCGGCAGCGGCGCGCCCGCCCGGTCGGTGGTGGGCAACACGTGGAAGGACGTGCCGGGCGCCCGGTTCTCGCCCGCGGCCCGGCTGACCCCGGCGATCCAGCCGAGCACCGGCCGCAGCGGGATGTACTCGCCGAACGGCACCAGCCGGATCTTGCGGTAGCGGTCCACCACGCCGGTGGGGGAGACCAGCACCGCGTCCTTGGAGATCCGCCCGTCCGCCTTGCGTGCGTCCTCCCCGGCGACGACCTCGGAGCCGGTGGTCGCGGCGAGCCCGCGCAGGGTGTCCAGCGCGGCCGGGTCCCGGTCCAGGTCGGCGGTGGTGCTGCTCTCGCCCCACACGACCAGGTCCACCGGCTGTCCGACCAGTCCGGCCGTTATCCGCGCGCTCGCCTCGAACCGGGCCTGCGGGTCCTCCACGATGCCGGGCTGGACCAGCGCCACGGTCACGGCCCCGTCTCCGGCGGGCGCCTCGCGCAGCGCGAACAGCAGCGGGCCGGAGACCAGCACCAGCACGACGGACCCGGCCGCGACGGCCCGCGGCCGCCAACGCACCTCGGTCAGCGCGATCAGCACCCCGGTGTTCACCGCCGCCACCGCCGCGCTGACCAGCCAGATCCCGCCGGCCGAGGCCAGCCCCAGGATCGCCGGGTGCTGCCACTGGGTGGCGCCGAGCAGCGCCCACGGCCCGCCGAGCGCGGGCCAGGACCGCGCGTACTCGGTGGTCACCCAGACCGCCGGCACGACCAGCAGTGCCAGGAGTGCCCGGCGGGCGGTCAGCTGAGGGCGCAGCAGCCGGTGCACGGTGTACCCGACGGCGCCCTGGAGCGCCCCGAACAGCACCGCGAGCACCGGCAGCCCCGGCCCGATGGACGGGACCAGCCAGTACATCGCGGTCAGGATGAACCCCGTGCCGAACCACCAGCCGCGCACCGCCGCCTCCCGGCCCGAGGGTGCCCGCTGCATCAGCAGCAGTCCGGGGACGAGCGCGATCCAGGCCAGCCAGGCCTGACCGGGCACGGGGAAGGCGAGTACCGGAACCGCTCCGGCCGCCAGCGCACCGATCCGCGCGCGGTACCGGTGCGGCGCGTGCGGCTCCCGTTCCTCGGTGGCAGGCGTGCTCAGGGCCGGGCTGGTGGGAGCGGAGCGACGCGACATGATCCGTATTGTCCGCCGGGAGGGCGTGCACCACCAGTACGCCGCTCGGCCGAACGGGTGAATTGAACACCACGTGTGGAACCAGTGGCCTCAGTCGAACTGGCGATCCAGTGGCGGATCCAGCGGCGGATCCAGGGCAGGCCAGGCGCAAGCAGGGCACCAGCCGGGGGCGGGCCGGGGGCGGGCCTGCGGAGGCCGCCCCTGTCCCGCCTCGCGTGCCCTCAGCTTGATCTTTAAGGCTGGTGCTGTGCTGCGCCGCGCACGCGCGTGTCTGTTTTGTTGCGTTTCTTGCCAACTGGGTGGCGGGGTGCGGGGGTT
>NZ_JBIWNZ010000010.1:0-281890 GCF_044767505.1 Kitasatospora sp. NPDC101235 | reverse complement strand
AAGGAACGGACGCTTCCTTCGGATCGCCTTCCAGCGGACCCTCCGGGCTTCGTTCTTTCGTGTTTCCAGCTTATCAGATGTTTTCCGCTCCGTTTCCGGGGCTTCGTTCATCCAACTCGCCGGTGTCTTCCGGGGCTTGACGCCCCGTCCGACGTTTCAAACTCTAGCCGATCTCCGCTCCGAAAAGCGAATCCGGCCGCAATCCGATAAAACGCGCACGCCGAATAAGCACCGGGTCGCCACGCGGAAAAGCGGAAACGACCGGCACGAACCGGGAGATGGTGTTTCAGAGGATTGGCCGCTCCGGGACCGTCCGCGCAGACGCGTGTCCGGTGCTCCCTGCCGAGCGACTAGAGAACACTACCCCTGTCCGGCACCGGAGGCAAACCCGCGCCTGAGACGGTCCGGGTGCAGAGCGCCCGGCCGGGCTTCACGTACTCGCCGTTGGGGTGGTCGTTGCCGGTGACCCAGCGGCGGGCGGTGGCCTCGTCGCGGCCGCCGTCGCGGTGTCGCCGGAGCAGGCGTTCCTCACGGACGTCGTCGTCGGTGTGCACGTACCAGAGCTCGTGCAGCAGCCGGCGGGCGTCGGGCCAGGGTGCGTCGGCGGAGGCGAGGTAGTTGCCCTCGGTGATGACGAGCCGGGTGTGCGGGCGGACCACATGGCGGGCGGCGACCGGTTCGTCCAGGGCGCGGTCGAAGTCCGGGACATAGATGTCCTGGAAGCGGTCGTCGGCGATGCGGCGCAGCAGGGCGACGTAGCCATGGGCGTCGAAGGTGGCCGGGGCGCCCTTGCGCCGGGTCAGGCCGAGGCGGTCGAGCTGGGCGCCGGAGAGGTGGAAGCCGTCGAGCGGGACGTAGGCGGCGGTGCCGGGGCCTTCGGCGCGCTCGACCTCGGTGACCAGGTGGCGGGCCAGGGTGGACTTGCCGGCACCGGGCGGGCCGGCAAGTCCGAGGATCGTGCGGGCGTTGCTGCCCCGGCCCCGGAGGAAGCCGAGGGCGAGGGCGGTGAGGCGGTCCTCGTTCATGGCCGCACCTTACTCAGGGCGCCCCGTCCCGGGCAGGGCTCGCCGGGCCGGATCGGCTCAGCGGTCGGTGAGGGCGGGCAGGTCGAGGGTGAGGGTGCCGGCGTCGGCGTCGAGCAGGGCGGGAACGCCGAGCGGGACGGTGAGGGTGGACGGGCAGTGGCCGAAGCCCAGCTCCCACAGCACGGGGACGCCGAGCCCGCCGAGCCGGTCGAGCATCACGTCCCGGACCCGCTCGGGCCGTCCGCAGCCCTCCCAGGAGCCGAGGGCCACGCCGGCCACGCCGTCGAGGGCGCCGGAGCGCAGGAGCTGGGTGAGCAGCCGGTCGAGCTGGTAGGGGTGCTCGTTCACGTCTTCGAGCAGCAGGATGCCGCCCTCGTAGGAGGGCCGGGCGGCGGGTGTGCCGCGCTCGGCGGTGAGGACGTGGAGGCAGCCGCCGGCCGTGACGCCGCGGGCCCGGCCGGGAACGAGCGGGGCAGCGGTGGGTGAGGTGAGGACGGTGGTGGCGGCAGGGTCGAAGAGGGTGCGGCGCAGGTGCTCGGCGGTCGGGCCGTCGGAGACGAAGGAGGCGCCTGCGGCCAGCGGTCCGTAGAGGGTGGCGAGGCCGAGGCGCTGGGCGAAGGCCTCGTGCAGGGAGCTGACGTCGCTGAAGCCGATGAAGGGCTTGGGCCCGGCGGCGCGCATCGCGGTCCAGTCCAGCAGGTCGAGCATGCGGTGCACGCCGTACCCGCCGCGGGCGCAGATGACGGCGTCGACGGTGGGGTCGACCCAGGCGGACTGGAGGTCGCCGGCACGGTCGGCGTCGGTGCCGGCGAGGTAGCCGAGGGAGGAGTGGGTGTCGAGGACGTGCGGGGCGACGGTGACGCGCAGCCCCCAGGAGCGAAGGATCGCGCACCCTGCGGTGAGGCGTTCGGCGTCGATGGGGCCGCTGGGGGCGACGACGGTGATGTGGTCGCCGGGGCGCAGGTGCGGCGGGCGGGTCAGTCCCTGGCCGGGTGTGGTCGGGTGCTGGTCCATGGGCCGGGCCGCCTTTCGGGCTCGGGAGCGGGGTGCGGGCGGTCGCGCTGTGGCCGCGACCGCCCGGTGACGATATGCCCCGTGTCAACCGGCCGATGTCCGCCGGTCGGCGTCCGCCGGATGCGGTCCGCGGGTCGGCAGGTCCCGGTGGGGGGTCCGGCAGGCTCCTGCGGACTCCGTCGCGCTCGGGAAGGGCGGGCGGTGGGTGCTCTTCAGATCACCGCCCCCATCACCTCCCGAACCTCGGTGAGGGTGGCGTCGGCGACGGCGTTGGCGTGCTCGGCGCCGTCGCGCAGGACCTGCCGCAGGTGGCCCCGGTCGGCGGCGAGTTCGGCCCGGCGGGCGCGCATCGGGCGGAGGAACTCGTTGACGGACTCGGTGACGGTGCGCTTGAGCGCGGCGGCGCCGCCGTCGCCGATCTCCTCGGCGACGGTCTCGGGGGCGCGGTCCTGGCAGAGCGCGGCGAGCAGGACGAGGCTGGAGACCTCGGGCCGGTTGACCGGGTCGTAGCCGATCCGGCGGTCGGCGTCGGTCCTGGCGCCGCGGATGATCCGGGCGGTCTCGTCCTCGGTGGCGCCGAGGGCGACGGCGTTGCCCCGGCTCTTGCTCATCTTGCCGCCGTCGGTGCCGAGCAGCATCGGGGCGTCGGAGAGCAGGGCCTGCGGGCGGGGGAAGACGGCGCTGCCGTCGGCGTGCGGGTAGCGCTCGTTGAACCGCCGGGCGACGGTGCGGGCGACTTCGAGGTGGGGCAGCTGGTCCTGGCCGACCGGCACCAGGTCGGCCTTGCAGAAGAGGATGTCGGCGGCCTGGTGGACGGGGTACGTGAACATCAGCCCGCTGACGGCGGACTGCCGGGAGTGGGCGATCTCGTCCTTGACGGTGGGGTTGCGGCCCAGTTCGGCGACGCTGACCAGGCTGAGGAAGGGAAGCAGCAGCTGGTTGAGGGCGGGGACGGCGCTGTGCGGGAAGATCGTCGCCCGCTCGGGGTCGAGGCCGGCGGCGAGGTAGTCGAGGACGAGGTTCTCGGTGTGCTCGGCGAGCCGGTCGGCGAGGTCGCGGTCGGTGATGACCTGGTAGTCGGCGACCACGACGAACATCTCGACGCCCTGGTCCTGGAGCCGGACCCGGTTGCGCAGGGTGCCGAAGTAGTGGCCGAGGTGGAGCGGTCCGGTGGGGCGGTCCCCGGTGAGGACGCGGTGGGCAGTCGGGTCGTCGGACGGAACGGGGACGGCGGCGGGAACGGGAGCCGCGGCGGCGGCGATGGTCTCGGTGGTCAAGGTCTCTCTCTCCTCGGTGCGGCGGTGGTGGCGGCCGTCCGGGGCGAGGGGCCCGTCCTGCGGGGAGCGCGGAAAACGCAGCAGGGCCGTCCATCCCGGACGGCCCTGGGTCAGGCGAGTGGGGTGGCCGTCCTAGGACGGCCACCAGCACAGGCCCACGAAGCGCTTCATGCGCCCAACAGTAGTGGCGTCAGTCCTCCACGACCAGCGCCGGGGTGTCCTTGCGCAACGTCTCGCCGCGGAAGAACTCCGGCCGGATGAAGCCGTACCAGGTCATCAGCCCGGCGCCGAGCAGCAGGATGCCGACGCCGATCACGAAGACCGAGCCGATGCCGAAGACCGAACCGCTGCCGTAGTCGGGGGCCCAGGCGTCGGTGAGGGTCTGCAGGAAGACCGCGCTGAGCAGCACGCCGCCGAGGAACGGGGCGACGCCCTTGAGCAGCAGGTCACGGGCACTGGTGCGCAGCGAACGGCGGAAGTACCAGACGCAGGCGAAGGCGGTCAGCGCGTAGTAGAAGCAGATCATCAGGCCGAGCGCCAGGATGGTGTCCTGGACGACGTTCTCGCTGATCAGGCTCATGCCGACGTAGAAGACCGCGGTGGCGATGCCCGCCGCCACGGTGGCGTAGCCCGGGGTGCGGTAGCGCGGGTGGACGGCGCCGAAGCGCGGCGGCACGGCGCGGTAGGCGCTCATCGCGAGCAGGGTGCGGGCCAC
Source organism: Kitasatospora sp. NPDC101235 (assembly GCF_044767505.1). NCBI lineage: Bacteria > Bacillati > Actinomycetota > Actinomycetes > Kitasatosporales > Streptomycetaceae > Kitasatospora > Kitasatospora sp. NPDC101235. The sequence continues at coordinate 277,859 of NZ_JBIWNZ010000010.1, read as the reverse complement.
CGGGATGAAGGTGGTCTGCAGGCTGGCGGCGGCGCTGGCGACGACGGCCAGGAAGAGCAGGATGCTCCACGGCGAGCCGAGCACCGGGCGGGCCAGCGCGGCGAAGACGTTGTCGGCGGTGGCCGGGTTGCCGAGGCCGTTGCCGGTGGTGCCGACGCCCGCGAACATCTGGGAGGCGATCGCGACCAGCAGGTACGAGCCGACCAGGGTGACCATGGAGATCATCGCGGCGCGGCCGGGGGTCTTGGCGCTGCCCTGCGTCTCCTCGTTCATGGTCAGGCAGGTGTCCCAGCCCCAGTACATGAAGATCGACAGCGACAGTCCGGCGGTGAACGCGCTGAACGAGTCGACTTCGAGCGGGTTGAGCCAGGAGAGCGAGAAGCCGATCGAGTCGGGCAGGTCGCCGGAGGCTGCCTTGCCGATGGCGATGGCGGAGAAGAGCAGCAGCACGGCCAGCTGGAGGCCGACCAGGCTGTACTGGAACCACTTGGTGGCGGTCATCCCCCGGTAGCTCATCGCGGTGGCGCCGGCGATCAGCAGGACCACGGTGAGCAGGTGGACGGCCTTGTTCTGGTCGAGTTCGGTGACCCAGCTGCTGCCGGTCATCTCCCCCAGCATCAGGTACAGGAAGTCGGTCGCGACCCCGGCCAGGTTGGAGAGCACGATGATGGTCGCCACCGTCAGGCCCCAGCCGGCCATCCAGCCGACCCGGGGGCCGAAGGCCCGGACGCCCCAGGTGAAGGACGTGCCGCAGTCCGGGAAGTCCTTGTTCAGCTCCTTGTACGCGAACGCGACGAGCAGCATCGGCAGGAAGCCCGCCAGGAACACCGCAGGCATCTGGACGCCGACCGCGGTGACGGTCGGACCGAGCGTGGCGGTCAGGCAGTAGACCGGGGCGACGGTCGAGACGCCCAGCACCACGCTGCTCAGCAGGCCGACGGAACCGCCCCGTAGACCCTTGTCCCCCGCTCCCCCAGCGGTCCCCTGATCGGCGGGGACTCCACCACTGATGCCACTGACCGGGGCACCCTGCGGAGCGCCGGGCGCCATTGCCCGGCCGCTGCTCGTGTGCTCTGAGAGCTGCTGATCAAACACCAGCGCACCCTAGATCCGGGCATGGAAGGTTGAGTAGACCAACTCTTGGTGATCTAAACCACGTGCTTCGATTCGTTCCCGCGGTGGCCGCTTGAGTCGATGCATTCACGACTTGTTAACCCATGTACCTTGGTTTCAAAGGAGCTGGGCCAAGAAAATTTCTTCCTTTTGCCAAGATTCGTCATGGTTTGCCCTCCCGGCACGGAGGGGTCGCGACCCCATCGCCTTCGAGTTCGGATAGGTTTGCCTAACCTAATTTCGATCGCGAAGGAGCGTCGCGTGCCCACCACCTCCGACGACCAGGCCCTCCTCCCCCGCACCGCCACCCGCCGCAGGTTCCTCACCGCAGGGATCGCCGGAGGCGCGGTGCTCGGCCTCGGCGGGCTGCTCACCGCCTGTGGCAGCTCGGGCGGATCGGGTGGATCGGGCGGCAGCGCCGATTCGACCCCGGGCGGCGGCTCCTCCCCGAACCAGAAGTCGGTCAAGCAGGGCGGCGACGACTACGCCACCGTGATCGAGAAGATGAAGGGCTTCGGCACCGACGCCGCCCCCGGCGTCTACCCGCGCACCCTCAAGCACGCGATGGGCGAGACCGTCATCCCGGCCAGGCCCACCCGCGTCGTGGTGCTGGACACCGGCGAGCTCGACAACGTCGTCGCCCTCGGCATCCAGCCGGTCGGCGTCGTGCACACCGACGGTTCCAAGTCCCTGCCGTCCTACCTCAGGGACAAGGCCGGCAGCCCTGCCGCCGTCGGCACCATCAACAGCCTCAACCTGGAGGCGATCGCCGCGCTCAAGCCGGACCTGATCCTCGGCAGCCAGCTGCGCGCCCAGGACCAGTACGCACAGCTGTCCAAGATCGCGCCGACCGTCTTCTCGCTGCGCCCCGGCTACCCCTGGAAGCAGAACTTCCTGCTCAACGCGAGTACGTTCGGCCTGGAAGCCGAGGCCAGGACGCAGCTCGACGCGTACCAGGCGGCGGCCGCGGCGATCGGCGCGAAGCTCGGCGACAAGCGGCCCACCATCACGCCGCTGCGCTTCATGCCGGGCCGGACCCGGCTCTACGCCGAGCTCTCCTTCATCGGCACCATCCTCACCGACGTGCCGCTGCCGCAGCCCGGAATCGAGCAGGTCCGGGAGCTCGCGGTGGAGGTCAGCCCGGAGCAGATCGACAAGGCCGACGCCGACTGGATCTTCTACGGCGTGTACGGCAGCCCCAGCTCGACCAACCAGGACGCGGTGCTGGGCGGCGCGCTCTGGAAGACGCTCGGAGCGGTCAAGTCCGGTCAGGCCCGGCCGGTTTCGGACGAGACCTGGTTCCTCGGGCTCGGTGTCATGGCGGCGAACGCGGTGCTCACCGACCTCAAGGGCTTTGTGGCGCCCGGCAGTTGAGACTTCCCGACCGGGCAGTGGCCGGGTCGGCGCGCAGAACGGGGCGCCGTTCCGGTCGTGTGGCAACGGTGTTCGCCCAGCGCTGTCTTGGGCGATCTGCTGCTCATCCCGCACCGATCCCGCGGTGGTATCGCGCACACCGCCGGGTTCGACGCTTGGAGCTGATCGCGTGGTGCGGGAGGATCGTCGGGACCGTTCCCCGAAGGGCCCGCAGATGACCTCGCTCCACCCCGCCGCAACCGCTCCGTCCCTGCCCGGCCCGCCCGGGGACAGTGCCGGATCCTCACCCCCGTCCGCCGCGCCCGGCCCGCCCGCCGCGGCCGTCCCGATGTGCTCGATCGCGTCCGCCGCCGAGCCCGGTGCGACCTCGCCCGGCTCCCCGGAGGGGTCGGCGCGCCAGGACGGTACGGCGCGCCACGACTCGGTGCCGCAGCCGCGCAGCCGGAACGATGCGCCGGCAGCCTGCCCGGAGGTCGACGGCGATCCGACCACGTCGCGGCTGCGGGCCGCGTTCACCGACCGGCTGCGGGCCGCGCACGCCCAGGGCCGCTCCGTCGCCGAACTGGCGGACGCGTGCCGGCGGCCGGTCGCGGAGGTGCGGGCTCTGCTCGGCCTGGCCGCGGACGGTCCGGCCGCGCCCGGCGCTTCCACCGGCGGTGCTGCCGGGGCGACCGACACCCCCGACGGACCGGAAGGGGTCGGGGCCGAGGCCGGGTTCGTCCGGTTCGGGCCCGCCGCCGCGCCGTCGGAGGGTGGCCAGTCCGTGCCGGCGCCGCGTCCGGTGCGCGAAGAGCCGCGGATCCTGGGGTCCCGGCGGCCGTCGCCCTCGCGGCGACTGCGCCGGATGCACCCGCAGGCCGTCCAGACCGGGCAGGGGGCGACCGCACGGGAGACGGCCGCGACCGGCCCGAGCAGGACGGATCTGCCGGATGTCACCGGGCGGGCGGACGAACGCGCCGGTACGGCCGGTGCGGCGGCGCAGGCGCCGTCGTTCGAGGCCGGAGCCGGAGCCGGCATCGACGCCTGGGGCTCCGATGGGGCCGACCCGGCTGCCACCGGCCCCGCCGCCGGAGCCTCGTGGGCCGAGCCTCCGCTCGGCATCCTGATCGGCGGCAACCCCGTGCCGGCCGAGGGCCTCGGCCGGCCGGAGGAGCGCACACCCGTCCGGGCGGCGGCCAAGCCGATCCGGGTCGGCCGCGGCACCTGTCTGGTGGTGCTGCCCTCCTGGCGGCCCGCCATCGCCGTCTCGGTGCCGACCGAGCAGCTGCTGTCCGCGACCGGGCTCGGCTTCGAGCAACTGGCCGGCGCACAGCTGACGGTGCTGATGAACCCCGCCGCACTGCACGACCGGGAGCTGGAGCTGCACGGCTGGGAGTCCGCTCCGGCCGGGCGGACCCGGCGCGGCAGGCGCACGTAGCCGCTCCGCCGGGCGCCGTCCGGCGAAGGGCAGCGCGGACGTGGTGGGCCCGACGGGCCCGGCAGGCCTGACCGGGCTAACGGGCCTGACCGGCCTGAGGGGTGACCGGGGCGTTCGGGACGTACCCGAGGTCGACGGGCACCGGCGGCCGCCCGTCCACGGCCCAGCCCGCGCGGACCGCGTCCAGCAGTTCCGGCAGTGCGGGCGGCCAGAGCGGGTCAGCGTTCTCGTCCGCGAGGTCGGCCGGGGTCCACCACCGCCAGTCCAGGATCCGGTCGACGGCGTGCACCTCGCTGACATCGCCGACCGGGCCGCGGTGCGGGCCGCCGGTGAGGTAGATGTGCTCGTGCTGGCGGACCGGGGTGCCGTGCCAGGTGAAGTCGTGCTCCCAGGTGCAGAGCAGCGGGCCGGGTTCGAGGTCGCTCCAGCCCGTCTCCTCCCAGAGCTCGCGCCGGGCGCCGTCCCACGGAGTCTCACCCGGTTCCAGTCCGCCGCCCGGCATGGCCCAGTGCACGCCGACCTCGTCGTTGTCCGAACGGAGCAGGAAGACCGAGCCGTTCTCGTCCAGGACCACCGTACGGGCGGCCTGCCTCGGCTTGCGTTTGCGCTGACGCAGCAGATTTCGCATCGGGTCACTCTCGCAGCAGCCGGCAGGGGCGTCGAGCGGATTCGGCACTCCGGTCGGGTGCTTGAGCCGGCCGGTCCGTCGCGGCGGGCGCACGACCCGCCGGGCGGCCGTACCCTGACGGCCATGCCCGTACCCGCGATCATCTTCCCCGCCGATCCGCTCAACCCGCGCCGGCCCGACCCGCACTTCGCCTGGGAGGCCAGGATGCTGCGGGAGTTGGGCGGCGAGCACCACCTGGTCGACCATGACGGGCTGTTCGCCGGGCGGGCCGAGGAGGCGGTCCGGCGGGTACCGCGGGACAGCGGCCCGCTCTGGTACCGGGGTTGGATGCTGCCATCCGCCCGGTACGCCGACTTCGCCGCCGCGCTCACCGCCCGCGGCGGCAACCTGCTGACCAGCGCGCCCGGGTACGCGGCGGCCCACGAACTGCCGGGCTGGTACGACGTGTTCGAGGGCGCGACCCCGGCCAGTGCGTGGATCCCGTCCGACGGGCCGGTGGCGCCAGGGCCGGCGGAGCTGGCGGAGGCCGCGGCCCGGCTCGGTGGGCGCGGCCCGGCGATCGTCAAGGACTACGTGAAGTCGCGCAAGCACGAGTGGCACGAGGCCTGCTACGTGCCCGAGTTGTCCGACCTGGCGGCCGTCGGCCGGGTGGTGGAACGGTTCGTCGAACTGCAGGGCGAGTTCCTGGCGGGCGGCGTGGTGCTGCGGCAGTACGAGGAGTTCGAAGGCGCGGGCGTCCCGGCGATCGGTCCGGTCGGCCCGGTCGGCCCGGTCGGCACGAACGGTACGAACGGTACGAGCGGGTTGGCCGGTACGAGCGGGTCGGCCGGTACGGCCGGTCCGGAGCGCGCGGACGGCGGCGGACCGGGGGCCGGCGGGCGGGCCGTGGAGGCCCGGGTGTGGTGGCTGGACGGCCGGCCCGTCCTGGTCGGGCCGCACCCGGACGCCCCGCGCCAGGCCGTCGAACCCGACCTCACCGGGGTTCCGGCGCTGGTCCGCAGGCTCGGCTGCCGCTTCGTCACCACCGACCTCGCCAGCCGGGCGGACGGCTCCGGCTGGCGGGTGGTCGAGGTCGGGGACGGGCAGGTGAGCGACCTGCCCCGGGGGATCGACGCCTCGGCGCTGCTGGCCTCGCTGATCGCCGCCTGACGGTCCGCAGGTGAAGGGCCGTCAGGCGGCTCGCGGGTGAGCGGGGTTCCGGGTGCGGAGCGGCCCTATCCTGCGGCGACGGCCTCGACCGCCGGGTGACCGTCGGCGATGAACGCCTGCCAGAGCCGGGCGTAGGTGCCGCCCCGGGTGAGCAGTTCGGTGTGCGTGCCGTCCTCGACCACCCGGCCGTGGTCCAGCACGATCACCCGGTCGGCGCGCTCGGCGGTGGTCAGACGGTGGGCGATGACCAGGGTGGTCCGGCCCCCGCTGAGCCGGTCCGCGGCCTGGTTGACCGCTGCCTCGGTGGCCAGGTCGAGCGCCGCGGTGGCCTCGTCGAGCAGCAGGACGTCCGGGTCGACCAGCTCGGCCCGGGCCAGCGCGATCAGCTGGCGCTGGCCCGCCGAGAGGTTGCGCCCGCGGCCGGCCACCTCGTGGTCGTAGCCGCCCGAGAGCCGGACGATCATGTCGTGCGCGCCGACTGCCCGGGCCGCCGCCTCCACCTCGGCCGCCGAGGCGTCCGGCCGGCCGTACGCGATCGCCTCGCGGACGGTGCCCGCGAACAGGTACGCCTCCTGCGGCACCACGCCCAGGCGGTGGCGGTACTGCGCCAGGTCGTAGCGGGTGAGGTCGACCCCGTCCACCCGGACGGTGCCCTCCGTCGCGTCGTAGAACCGGGCGACCAGCTTCACCAGCGTCGACTTGCCGGCGCCGGTCTCGCCGACCAGCGCAACCGTCTGCCCGGCCGGGATGTGCAGGTCCACGCCGCTCAGCACGGTCGGAGCACCGTCGGCGCCTCCGTTGTAAGCGAAACCGACCCCCTCGAAGGAGATCTCGCCGCGCAGGCCCTTGGCCACCGGGACCGGGTCGACCGCCTCGGCGGTGGTGGTCGGGGTGCGCAGCAGCTCGCGGATGCGGCCGAGCCCGACCGAAGCCTGCTGGTAGCCGTCGAACACCTGGGACAGCTGGTTGACCGGCGCGAAGAACAGGTCGATGTAGAGCAGGTACGCGACCAGCGCACCGACCGTCAGCGTCCCCGCGTCGACCCGGGCGGCACCGACGATCAGCACCAGCGCGGCGGCCACGCTGGAGAGGAACTGGACGAACGGGAAGTACAGCGAGATGTAGAGCTGGGCCCGGACCCGGGCCTCGCGGTAGGCGATGCCACGGGCCACGAAGCGGTCGGTGTTGGTGTCCAGGCGGCGGAAGGCCTGGACGATCCGCATGCCGGCCACGTTCTCCTGGAGGTCGGCGTTGACGGCGCTGATCAGGTCGCGGGAGCGCTCGTACTGGTCCTTGGACTTCTTGCGGAACACCAGGGTGGCGATCACCAGCAGCGGCAGGACGGCGAAGACCACCAGGGCCAGACCGGCGTCGATGATCAGCAGGGCGGCGAAGATCCCGGCGAAGGTCAGCAGGCTGACCACGGCGGTGACCATGCCGGTCTGGAGGAAGGAGGTCAGCGAGTCCAGGTCGGTGGTCATCCGGGTCATGATCCGGCCGGTCAGCTCGCGCTCGTAGTAGTCCAGGCCGAGCCGGTTGAGGTGGGCGAAGATCTTGAGCCGGAGCGTGTAGAGGACGCGCTCGCCGGTACGGCCGCTGACCCGGTTCTCGGCACCCTGCACCACCCAGTCCAGCAGCACCACGACGAGTGCGGTGAGCGAGGCCACCGCGACGCCGGACATCAGGCCCTTGCGGACGCCCTCGTCGATGCCGTGCCGGATCAGCACCGGCAGCACCAGTCCGGCCGCTGCGTCCAGGGCGACCAGCAGGAGGGCGATGAGCAGCGGGTTGCGGAAGGGGCGCAGCAGACGGCGCAGGGTGAAGTCGGGGTCGCCGGCCTCGGCCTCGTCGCGGGGGACGGCCGGGTTGTCGGAGGCGGGCGGGAGGGCCGCGACCTTGTCCAGCAGGTCAGGGTCGGCGGTGCGGGCTGCCTTGGCCAGGGCGGGGGTGGGGAGGGCGGGGGTGGCCTGGGTTCCGGTGGTCCCAGTGCTGTCGGTGGTTCCGGCGCTGTCGCTCCCGGGGGTTCCGATGGTTCCGGGGGCCGTCTGCGCGTCGCCGGTGGGAGCGCCGGCGGCGGCCGGCTGCCCGGACGCCTGCCCGGACGCCTCTGCGGAGGCCGGTTCAGGGATGGACTGCCGGCCGGTGCGACCGGCCTCGGGGTCGGTGATCAGGGCCCGGTACTGGGGACATCGGGCTTCTAGTTCCTCGTGCGTTCCGAGATCCAGCAGCCGACCGCGCTCCAGGACGGCGATCCGGTCGGCGAGCTGGAGGGTCGAGCGGCGGTGGGCGATCAGCAGCGTGGTGCGGCCGGTCATCACCGAGCGCAGCGCGTCGTGGATCTCCGCCTCGATCTGCGGGTCCACGGCGGAGGTGGCGTCGTCCAGCAGCAGGATCCGGGGGTCGGTGAGGATCGCCCGGGCCAGCGCGATGCGCTGGCGCTGGCCGCCGGAGAGGGTCAGGCCCTGCTCGCCGACCTTGGTGTCGTAGCCGTCCGGCAGCGCACGGATGAACTCGTCGGCCTGGGCGGCGCGGGCGGCGGCGACCACCTGCTCGTCCGTGGCGTCCGGGCGGCCGTAGGAGATGTTGGTGCGGACCGACTCGGAGAAGAGGAAGCTCTCCTCGGGGACGATGCCGACCGTCGCGCGGACCGAGTCCAGGGTGAGGTCGCGCAGGTCGTGGCCGAACAGGCGGACGGCGCCGGCGGCGGGGTCGTAGAAGCGGGGCACCAGCTGGGCCACCGTCGACTTGCCGGAGCCGGAGGCGCCGACCAGGGCGAGGGTCTCACCGGGGGCCAGCTTCAGGCTGAGGCCGTGCAGGACGGGGGCGGGGTGCTCGGGGTCGTAGCGGAACTCGACCCGGTCGAACTCCAGGGCGACGTCGGGGGTCCGCGCACCGACGGTGGCGGTGACGGCGGTGGCGGTGGCGGTGACGGCGGTGGCGCCGGAGGCGGGGGCGTCGGCCGGTGCGCCGTTCTCCGAGGCCCCGGCCGGGGTGTCGCCGTGCGCAAGGTCCAGGGTGCGGGCGTCCGGGCGCTCCTGGACCAGCGGGCGCTCGTCGATCAGCTGCAGGACGCGCTCGACACCGGCCCGGGCCTGCTGGCCGACGGTGATGACCATGGTCAGCATCCGCACCGGGCCGGTCATCTGGGCGACGTAGGTGGAGAAGGCGACGAAGGTCCCGAGCGTGACCCGGCCGTCGACGGCCAGCCAGCCGCCGAAGGCCAGGACGCCGACCTGGGCGAGCGCCGGGATCGCCTGCATCGCCGGGTTGTAGCGGGCGTTCAGCCGGATCGACCGGAGGCGGGCCGCGAAGAGGTTGCGGGAGGCCAGCTCCAGCTTGTCGCGCTCCTGCGCCTCCTGGCCGAAGCCCTTGACCACGCGGACGCCGCCGATCGCGCCGTCCACCACGCCCGCGACGGCGGCCGCCTCCTGCTGGGCGGCCCAGGTGGCGGGGAACAGGCGTTTGCGGCTGAGCACCGAGACCCACCACAGCGCGGGGGCCATGACCAGGGCGATCAGGGTGAGCGGCGGGGACAGCCAGACCATCACGGCCAGCGACATGACGAACATCAGCAGGTAGCCGGTCATCATCGGCAGCATCGAGAGCAGACCGTTGACCAGCTGGAGGTCGGAGGTCGCACGCCCGACCACCTGGCCGGTGTCCAGGCGGTCCTGACGGTGGCCGTCGAGCCGGCCGAGCGAGCGGAACAGGTCGCTGCGCATGTCGTGCTGGACGTCGACCGCGAGCCGGCCGCCGTAGTAGCGGCGGACCTGGGTGCAGCCGAAGACCACGAGGGCCGCGAGCAGCAGCACCACCGCCCAGGGGGCCAGCGAACGGGTGTGGGCGACGATGACGTCGTCGATGATCAGCTTGGTGACCAGCGGCACCAGCGCGGTGACGGCCATGCCGAGGAGCGAGGCGCCGAAGGCGAGCAGCAGGCTGCGGCGGGACCGCCAGCTGTAGCCGACCAGGCGGCGCAGCCAGCCGGCCGACTCGGCACCCTCGGCAGCGGGCTGGGTGTTCTCGACGGCGGGCCCGCCGTCTCCGGTGACCGGCCCGGCGTTCTCGACGGCGGGCTGCAGGCTGTCGACGGGGACCTCCCGGGTCGGGCCGGGGGCCGGGGGGCCGCTCGGGGATTGCTCCACCGTGGATCCGTGAGTCTCAGGCATATTTAGGGATGCTAACCATTTCGTCGGGTGGCTGCCATGGCGTTTCCGGCCCGGGTGGGTTCGGGGCGGGTGGGTTCGGGGCGGGCCGGGGCAGCCCTGATCATCCGGTCCGGCGGACTGCCCAACAGCCAGCCGCCTGCGGTGATTCCCGGTGGAACACTCGCATGGCCCACTCCCCCCGGCCGACTCCAGGGTCGCCGACGGCCGTCACGACGGCCAGCGGCCAGAGGCGGGCGGGCGCCGTTCTTTGGGATTAGTCCTCGGGGCGGGCTGCCGCCGGGCCTTCACCGGCGAAACCCTCGCCCTCTGACCATTCTCCGCCAGCCCCTTCCCCGTCTGCCCCTTCTCCGTCGGGCCGATCCCCATCGGGCCACTTCGCGACGGACCGCTCGGCGACGGACTGCTCGGCGAAGGACTGCTCGACGACGGACCGTTCAGCGACGGGAACGGGGCCGGAGGCACTGCCCGGGGTGCAGGTGGTCAGGCCCCCGCGGACGCCGAACCGTCGACGGGGGAGGCTGCCGAGTCCGCGGCCGCCGCGAAAGCGCCGTGGGCGAGGGCATGGAGCAGGGCGGCCATGCCGTCGCGCTGGAGGGCGGAGCGCTCAGCCTGGTCGGGGTTCGAGCCGAGGCTGTGCGGGGTCGAGTTGATCAGGCCGAAGACGGCGTGCACGGCGGCCCGCGCCACCGGCTCGGCGGCGGGGTCGGCCAGTGGCGGGTAGGCCTGCCGGACCACCTCCACCCACAGCTCGACGTAGCCGCGCTGGAGCCGGCGGACGGTGCGCCGGTCCTCCTCCTTGAGGTTCAGCAGCTCGCGGTCGTGCAGGGTGATCAGGTCCCGGTCGTTCAGGGCGAAGTCGACGTGGCCGCTGATCAGCGCGTCCAGCGTGGCGGCCGGGCCTTCGCCGCCGCCCGCCCGGCGGCGCCCCTCGTCCAGCAGGCGCTCGCTGATGCCGATCAACAGGTCCGCGAGCATCGCGTCCTTGCCGGCGAAGTGCCGGTAGAGCCCGGGGCCGCTGATCCCGACGGCCTTGCCGATCTCGTCCACGCCGACACCGAGGAAGCCCCGGGCGGCGAACAGCCTCGCGGCCTCCCGGCGGATCTGGTCGCGGCGTGGGAGCGCGGAGGCTGCGGGGACGTTCGGCATGCCGTCCATCGTAGACAGTCGGGTTATCGGCCGTTAACCTGGCCGCGTAAGTTAACGTTAATTAACGTGGCGATCACGGGCGGACCGTACCCGGCTGCCCACCTGGTGCCGAGGGCAAGGGAGCTCTTGGGAATGGTCATCTCAACCGCCGGCACACCCACCGGTGTCCGGCTCAGCGCGGCGACCGGCACGACGGCGCCCGGTACCGCCCAGTCCGGTGCCACCCAGCCCGCGGCCGCCGCACCGGCGCCCCGGCTCGGCAGCTCCGTCGATCCCGGCTCCGAGGCCTACCGCGCCAACACCGAGGCGCACCGGGCCCTGGTCACCGAGCTGCGCGCGAAGCTCGACGCGGCCGCCTTGGGCGGCGGCGCCAAGGCCCGCGCCCGGCACACCGCCCGCGGCAAGCTGCTGCCCCGTGACCGGGTGGACACCCTGCTCGACCCGGCCTCCCCCTTCCTGGAGCTGGCCCCGCTGGCCGCGGACGGGATGTACGACGGCGCGGCCCCCGCGGCCGGGGTGATCGCCGGCATCGGCCGGGTCGCCGGGCGCGAGGTGGTGGTGGTCGCCAACGACGCCACCGTCAAGGGCGGCACCTACTACCCGATGACGGTGAAGAAGCACCTGCGTGCCCAGGAGGTCGCGCTGGAGAACCGGCTGCCCTGCGTCTACCTGGTGGACTCCGGCGGCGCCTTCCTCCCGATGCAGGACGAGGTCTTCCCGGACCGCGACCACTTCGGCCGGATCTTCTACAACCAGGCCCGGCTCTCCGCCGCGGGCATCCCGCAGATCGCCGCCGTGCTCGGCTCCTGCACGGCCGGCGGCGCGTACGTCCCGGCGATGAGCGACCAGGCCGTGATCGTCCGCAACCAGGGCACGATCTTCCTGGGCGGTCCGCCGCTGGTGAAGGCCGCGACCGGCGAGGTGGTCACCGCCGAGGAGCTGGGCGGCGGCGACCTGCACTCCCGCACCTCGGGCGTGACGGACCACTTGGCCGAGGACGACGCCCACGCCCTCTCCATCGTCCGCACGATCGTCGCCGGGCTGGGCCCGCGCGAGGCCAAGCCGTGGCCGCTCACCCCGGTCGAGCCGCCGGCCGTCGACCCGGCGGGTCTGTACGGGGCCGTGCCGGTCGACCCGCGCACGCCCTACGACGTGCGCGAGGTGATCGCCCGGCTGGTGGACGGCAGCCGGTTCGCCGAGTTCAAGGCCGAGTACGGCTCGACCCTGGTCACCGGCTTCGCCCGGATCCACGGCCACCCGGTCGGCATCGTCGCCAACAACGGCGTGCTGTTCTCCGAGTCGGCCCTCAAGGGCGCCCACTTCATCGAGCTGTGCGACCAGCGCGGCATCCCCCTCCTCTTCCTCCAGAACATCACCGGGTTCATGGTCGGCCGGCAGTACGAGGCGGGCGGCATCGCCAAGCACGGCGCCAAGATGGTCAACGCCGTCGCCTGCACCCGCGTCCCGAAGCTGACCGTGGTGATCGGCGGCTCGTACGGAGCCGGCAACTACTCGATGTGCGGCCGGGCCTACTCACCCCGCTTCCTGTGGATGTGGCCGGGCGCCAAGATCTCCGTGATGGGCGGCGAGCAGGCGGCCTCCGTCCTCGCCACCGTCCGCCGCGACCAGCTGGAGGCGCACGGCGAGCAGTGGCCGGCCGAGGCGGAGGAGGAGTTCAAGCGCCCCGTCCGCGAGCAGTACGAGCGCCAGGGCAACGCCTACTACGCCACCGCCCGGCTCTGGGACGACGGCGTGATCGACCCGATGGACACCCGCACCGTCGTCGGTCTCGCGCTGACCGCCTGTGCCAACGCACCGCTGGCGCCGCCCGCTCCGTACGGCGTCTTCCGCATGTGATCCCTCGTCGTGTCACCCCTGTTCCCGTGACCCTTCCCTTCCGGGTGTGACTCCCCGCGGCGCCGGCCCACCCGGGCCGGCGCCCCGACCGCCCACCGCCACCTCCTTCGTACGGCTCCCCTCGACCCGGAGGAACGCCTCCCATGTTCGACACAGTTCTGGTCGCCAACCGCGGCGAGATCGCCCTCCGGGTGATCCGCACCCTGCGGCGGCTCGGCGTCCGCTCGGTCGCCGTGTTCAGCGACGCGGACGCCGACGCGCCGCACGTCCGCGAGGCCGACGTCGCGGTCCGGCTCGGCCCGGCCGACCGCAGCGACAGCTCAGCGGCCGAGACCTACCTGCGGACCGACCAGATCCTCGCCGCTGCCCGCCGCACCGGCGCCCAGGCCGTCCACCCCGGTTACGGCTTCCTCGCCGAGAATCCTGGCTTCGCCCGCGCCTGCGCCGACGCGGGCCTCGCCTTCATCGGACCACCTCCCGCTGCGGTCGAGCTGATGGGCGACAAGATCAACGCCAAGGAGGCCGTCCGGACCGCCGGCGTCCCGGTGGTCCCCGGCAGCCGGGCCACCGCGCCCACCGATGAGGAACTCGTCGCTGCCGCCGACGAGATCGGCTACCCGGTGCTGCTCAAGCCGTCCGCCGGCGGCGGCGGCAAGGGCATGCGGCTCGTGCGGGACCGCGCCGACCTGCCGACCGAGATCGCCGCCGCCCGCCGTGTCGCCCGCACTGCTTTCGGCGACGACACCCTGCTGCTGGAGCGCTGGATCGACCGGCCGCGCCACATCGAGGTGCAGGTGCTCGCCGACGCCCACGGCACCACCGTCCACCTCGGCGAGCGCGAGTGCAGCCTCCAGCGCCGCCACCAGAAACTGATCGAAGAGGCTCCCTCCGTTCTCCTGAATGCCGAGACCCGCGCCGCGATGGGCGCCGCGGCCGTCCGCGCCGCGGAGTCCTGCGGCTACACCGGCGCCGGCACCGTGGAGTTCATCGTCCCCGGCATCGACCCGGACGCCCCCGCCTCAGCCGCCGAGGGGGTGCGGGACTTCTTCTTCATGGAGATGAACACCCGTCTCCAGGTGGAACACCCCGTCACCGAACTCGCCGTCGCGGTCGGCGCGGACTCGGCCCGGCTCGACCTGGTCGAGTGGCAGCTGCGCGTCGCCGCCGGTGAACCGCTCTCCTTCACTCAGTCCGACATCTCCTTCCTGGGCCACGCCATCGAGGCCCGCATCTGCGCCGAGGACCCGGAACGGGACTTCCTGCCCACCGGCGGCCGCATCCTCACCCTGGACGAGCCCCGGGGCGAGGGCATCCGTGTCGACTCCGGGGTGGCCCCCGGAACCGTCATCACCAGCGCCTACGACCCCATGCTCGCCAAGGTCATCGCGTACGGGCCCGACCGCCCGACCGCGCTGCGCCGGCTCCGCGCGGCGCTGGCCGACACCCGCATCCTGGGCGTCACCACCAACACCGGCTTCCTGCGCCGACTGCTCGCACACCCCGAGGTCGCCGCCGGCCGCCTGGACACCGGACTGGTGGAGCAGACGGCCCAGGAGCAACCGGCCCTGCTCACCGCGCCGTACTCCCCCACGAACGCGACCACCCCGAACACGCCCGGGGCGGCCGAACCGCCGTCGCCCGCTCACCTCCTCTACTACGCGGCCGCTCTGGCACGGCACCTGGAACTCACCCCGGCCGCCGATCCCGACGGCTGGACCGACCCGTTCTCCCTTCCCTCCGGCTGGCGCCTGGGCGGCACCCCCGCCTGGACCACCCACCGACTCCGTACCCCCGGCCAGGACCCGGTGGCGGTGCGCGTCCGCTCGATCACTGCGGGCAACGTAGCCGATGCCACTGACAATTCCGCCGGGCCCACCCGCGAGGTGGAGCTCCGGCTCGACGAGGGCCCCACGCACCGCGCCCGGGCGACCCTGGCCGGCGACCGGCTGCACCTGACCGTCGACGGCCTCCGGACCACGTTCTCGCTGGCCACCGACGCCACCCCCGGCCTCGCTGCCGGACCGGTGACCTGGCTCGGCATCGAGGGCGACGCCTGGCCGCTGCACGCCTTCGACCCGGTCGTCGAGAGCGCCGCCGGGGCCGCCGCTCACCACGGCGCCCTGACCGCCCCGATGCCCGGCACCGTCACCGTCGTCAAGACCACGGCGGGCGAGACGGTCCGCAAGGGACAGCCCCTGCTCGTGCTGGAGGCCATGAAGATGGAGCACGTGATCGCCGCACCGCACGACGGAGTGGTGGCCGAACTGCGGGCCACCGCCGGCGCCACCGTCGCGATGGAGGACCTGCTGGTCGTGGTCACCCCGGTCGAGGACGCGGTGGTCGGGGACGCGGTGGTCGGGGACGCCCCGGCCGAACCGGCCGCGGCCCCCGCCGAGCCCGCGGAGGTCCGGTCGTGACCGCCCCCGCCCGCGAGCCCGACGCCCTCGACCTGGGCCTGCCCGACCCGGTCCGCGCCCCCGGCCTGCCCGAGGAGGTCCGGATCCACGAGGTCGGACCGCGCGACGGCCTGCAGAACGAGAAGTCCCTGGTGCCGGTCGAGGTCAAGGCCGAGTTCATCGCCCGGCTCGCGGCCGCCGGGCTGCGGACCGTCGAGGCCACCAGCTTCGTTCACCCGAAGTGGGTACCGCAGCTGGCCGACGCCGAGGAGCTGGTCCCCCGGCTCGCCGGCCTGCCGGAGCGCCACCCCGGCCTGCGGCTGCCGGTGCTGGTGCCCAACGAGCGCGGCCTGGACCGCGCGCTCGCCCACCACGCCGCCGACATCGCGGTGTTCGCCAGCGCCACCGAGACCTTCGCCCGCCGCAACCTCAACCGCTCGGCGGACGAGGCCATGGCGATGCTCCGCCCGGTCGTGGCCCGGGCCACCGGGGCCGGGGTCGCGGTCCGCGGCTACCTCTCGATGTGCTTCGGCGACCCGTGGGAGGGCCCCGTCCCGGTCGACCAGGTGGTCCGGTACGGCGTGCAGCTGCTGGAGCTGGGCTGCACGGAGCTGAGCCTCGGCGACACCATCGGGGTCGCCACCCCGGGCCAGGTCACCGCCCTGCTGGCGGGTTTCGCGCGGGCCGGCGTCCCGGTCGACCGGCTCGCCGTGCACTTCCACGACACCTACGGCCAGGCGCTCAGCAACACCCTGGCGGCGCTGCGCGAGGGCGTCACCACGGTGGACGCCTCGGCGGGCGGCCTGGGCGGCTGCCCGTACGCGAAGAGCGCCACCGGCAACCTGGCCACCGAGGACCTGGTCTGGATGCTGCACGGGCTCGGCATCCGGACCGGCGTCGACCTGCGCTCCCTCGTCGCGACCAGCGGCTGGATGGCCGAGCGCCTCGGCCGCCCGAGTCCGTCCCGCACCGTCCAGGCGCTGCTCGGCTCCGCCGGGGGCTGACCCGCCCGCTCCCGTTCCGGCGCCGGCCGCCCGCACCACCCGGCCGGCGCCGCGCACCACCCGCACCGCTCGACTCCCGCCCCTCAATCACATCGTGCGTCCGTCACACCGACCGACGGACGCCGGTCACCCCGTTCACGTCCGCGGCCGACCCGGCCGGACGCCAGGAGGATCACCATGCTCGACCACCGACTCAGCAGCGAGTACGAGGAACTGCGGCGCACCGTCGCCGAGTTCGCCCAGGACGTGGTGGCGCCGAAGATCGGCGAGTTCTACGAGCGGGAGGAGTTCCCCTACGAGATCGTCCGGGAGATGGGGCGGATGGGGCTCTTCGGCCTGCCCTTCCCGGAGGAGTACGGCGGCATGGGCGGCGACTACTTCGCCCTCGGCCTCGCCCTGGAGGAACTCGCCCGCGTGGACTCCTCGGTGGCGATCACCCTGGAGGCCGCCGTCTCGCTCGGCGCGATGCCGATCCACCGGTTCGGCACCGAGGAGCAGAAGCGCGAGTGGCTGCCCCGGCTGACCTCGGGCGAACTCCTCGGCGCCTTCGGCCTCACCGAGCCGGAGGGCGGGTCGGACGCGGGGGCCACCCGCACCACGGCGCGGTACGACGAGGCCACCGACGAGTGGGTCATCAACGGGACCAAGTGCTTCATCACCAACTCCGGCACCGACATCACCGGCCTGGTCACCGTCACCGCACTCACCGAACCGATCGCTCGTTCGAGTGAAGAGGGCGAATTCCGCTCGCCCGTACGGGAGATCTCCTCCATCATCGTGCCCACCGGGACCCCCGGCTTCCAGGTCTCGAAGAAGTACTCGAAGGTCGGGTGGAACGCGTCCGACACCCGCGAATTGTCCTTTACCGACTGCCGCGTTCCCGCGGCCAACCTGCTGGGCGAGCGTGGCCGAGGCTACGCCCAGTTCCTGCGGATCCTCGACGAGGGCCGCATCGCGATCGCGGCCCTGGCCACCGGCCTGGCCCAGGGCTGCGTCGACGAGTCCGTCAAGTACGCCGGCGAGCGCCGGGCCTTCGGCCGGCCGATCGGCGCCAACCAGGCCATCCAGTTCAAGCTTGCCGACATGGAGCTGCGCGCCCACACCTCCCGCCTGGCCTGGCGGGACGCCGCTTCTCGGCTGCTGCACGGCGAACCGTTCAAGAAGGAGGCCGCCATCGCGAAGCTGTACTCGTCCGAGGCCGCCGTCGACAACGCCCGCGAGGCGACCCAGATCCACGGCGGGTACGGCTTCATGAACGAATTCCCCGTCGCCCGCTTCTGGCGCGACTGCAAGATCCTGGAGATCGGGGAGGGCACGTCCGAAGTCCAGCGCATGCTCATCGCCCGGGAGCTCGGCATCGGTTCGTGACGATCATTGCCTGACGGTCACCTCCTGAACCGCGCTCACCGGGTCGGCACACCGCTCAACGCATCGCTCCACAAGGCAAGTTGGGTGGCCCATGGCAGAGGAGGCATCAGGAGGAGACCAGGAGAGGCTTCGGGAGGAGCCGCAGGAACGGGGCCTCAGGGGATCACGATCACCGGGCGGTTGGCCCGCCGCGCCAGCCGTCCGGAGACCGAGCCGAAGATCTTGCCGAGCAGGCCGTGCGTCGTGCCGACGACGATCGCGTCGGCGGCGTACTCACGGCCGACCTCCTCGATCTCGTGGCAGATGTCCCCGCCGCGCTCGACCAGGATCCACGGCACCCCGGCGAGGAAGTCCGCACAGGCGAGCTCCAGGCCGAGGACCTCGGTCCGGCGGTCGGGGAGGTCGACGAAGACGGGCGGCTCGCAGCCTGCCCAAACCGTGGCGGGCAGACGGTTGGCGACGTGCACGATCACCAGCCCGCACTGCGAACGACGTGCCATGCCCACGGCGTAGGCGAGGGCGCGCTCGCTCGACAGCGAGCCGTCGAAGCCGACCACCACACCGTGCTGGAACACCGGGTCGAGCGACGGCGCCGGGGTCTCCTGCCCGGACGGCTCGGCGTGCCCGCCCAACGGGCCGGCCGCGCCGGAAGCCGCCTCCGGGCGCTCGGCGCCCGGACCCAGGCGGCCCGTCACCGGAGACCCGGCAGGGTCGGCCGGGGGCTCGCCGCGCCTCTGGCGGGGCCCTGGGCGGTCACGGCGGGCGAGGCTGCCCCGGCGGGCGAGGCCGCGCAGAGCGCGCGCGAAGCCCAGCGGGCCATCGCTGCCCGGGCCGGGCTCCCCAGGCTCCGTCGGCCGTGCCACGTCGGCCGGCCGGGCTGCACGGTCCGCTCCGGCTGCTTCGGCCCCCTCGGCGACGTCGGCTCGCTCGGGACTCGGCCGACCGCCCGGGACGCGGCCCGGGGCCTCGGCGTGCGCGTCGACTCGTCCGTCGGCAGGCCCGTCGCCGTGACCGCCGTCGCGGCCATCGCCGCAGCCGTCGTCGCGGTCGTTGTCGCGGTCGTCACTGAGGTGGTCGCTACGGCGGCCACTGAGGTGCCCACCGCCGTGGTCACGGCGCTGATCGTCACTGCCCTGATCGTCACTGCGCTGGTCAGCGCCGACCTCGGCCCGGCCGTCGGAGCGATCGGAGGCAGGCCCTCCGGCCGGGCCCACGCTGCGGGGCGTGTCCGGTTCAACCGGTCGGGGAGGCTCAAAACCAGCCATGGCTCACGGCTCTTCGATGGAGAGGGGCCGACAGGAGAGGAGAACAACGCTGCCCGGGCAGCAGGCCCGCCCACGGGATGGCGTCGGTCTGCGCCGCGCAGCACCGTATGTGACCTGTTCCTTTCAGAGTACGACGGGGACGAGGCCCCGCCCAGCGAGGAAGCCCTGGAGCGACGTTGTTCCCGCGAAAGGGGGATGCGCCCGCTGAGGCAGTGCGCCCCGCCCACAGGCGATCGCGCCCCCTCCGGAAAGGAGGTTCCCTGGAGCTTGACTGAGCGGACCGGGCGGCGCAACAGCCCCACGGGACACCGTGACCGGACTGTCATGGATCGGCGACGATCCGTTGCGACACGTCGCGAACCGTGACGTCCGATCTGCTCCCAACAACCCCGGCCGCCCCGTGCGTCGCCGCCCGTCACGGGCGTGCGGAGGCCGTTTCAGCCACTCCGTACGGCTTCGCGACGCCGTCTGGCATTTGCCAGGTGCATAGGTGCAGCCGCTGGCACCATGCTTGGCATGCCCCTGCTCCTGTTCGACCTCGACAACACCCTGCTGCCCCGGGACGCCGCCTACCGGGCCTGGGCACAGAGCCTCCTGTCCGAACACGACCTCCCGCCGGGCGATGTCGACTGGTTCGTCACCCTCGACGGCGGCGGCTACGTACCGCGCAGCACCGTACTGTCAGCGGTCCGGCGCCGCTACGGGCTGAACGTCTCCGCCGACGTCCTGCTGGCCCACTACCGACGCGGCATCAACTCCCACATCCACTGCCCGCCCCGGCACGTCGAGGCGCTGCGCTCCGCCCGGGCGGCCGGGTGGACCCTCGGGATCGTCAGCAACGGTGGCACCCGGCCGCAGTTGGAGAAGATCCGGCGGACCGGGCTTGGCTCGCTGGTCGACGGCTGGGTCATCTCCGAGGAGGCCGACTGCGTCAAACCGGACCCGCTGATCTTCCAGATGGCCGCCCGGCGGTGCGGCATCGCCCCCACCGGAGACTGGGCCGAACACACCTGGATGATCGGGGACCACGCGCCCGCTGACATCGCCGGTGCCGAACTGACCGGGCTGCGCAGCGTCTGGCTGCACCACGGCCGGCCGTGGGCGGAGAGCGGCTACCGGCCGACGCTGAAGGCGGCCGGCCTGCCGGAGGCCGTCGGCCAGGTGCTCGCCGCGCGGAACGCGCCCTCACCCCGGCCTGGCGTCCGTTCCGGCGGGCCGCTCCGGAAGGCCGCAGCGGGAGTGCCAGTACGCGCGACGGCGCTGGTCGGCGCACGGTCCGGCGCACATCGTGCGGTGGCCGCCCCGGACGGCCCGAGTGCTTCCGTTCCCGTGACCGCCGGGACGGTCGGCGAGCCCGTCCCCGCAGACGGGCCCGGTGTCCGAAACCGACCCAGTGGGTTTGCCGTGATCGCCGAGGCCCGCCCTGCCACCGGAGCGGGCTCCCGGGCCCGGGCGGGCGGCAGACCTGGTCCGGTCACGGACGGCCCCCGTCCCGCACCGGCGGCGGCCGCCGTCACAGCCCCGACCCCAGCCACGACCACGGCCACGGCTACGGCTACGGCCACAGCCGGGGCCGTCCGCCCGGTACCGCCCACCGCCGGGGCCGACGGCGCCGCGCACGCCCGGACCGTCTTCGGCGCTGTGCCCACCGCGGCGTCGTCCACGGCGTCCGCTGCCCCGGTGGCGGCCGCGCAGTAGCGCCCCGGCCACCCCTCCGCATCCCTACGACGCCCCGGCACCGCCCTCCTGCCCTCCTGACCTCCCCAACGCCCCGAGCCCCCGCGCCCCGCCCCCGTCAGCCGCCCCCGTCAGCCGTCAGCCGTCAGCCGTCAGCCTCCCCGTCAGCCGTCCGCCTACTCCGCCCGCCCCGCCCACGTCACCTGCCCGCCGGCTCCGCCGCGACACGGGTCCACCAGCAGGTACGGGCCTGCTCGACGAACCCGAGCTTGCGGTAGAGCGGTTCGCCGAGCGAGGTGGCGACCAGGGTGGCCGGGCGGTCCGGGTGTGCGTGGGCCAGAGCGGTCCGGAGGACGGCGTGGGCCACCCCTTGGCCGCGCCGATCGGGCAGGGTGGCGACCCAGTACACGCCGGTGGCCCGGCCGTCGTCGTAGGTGAGGCAGGTGCCCGCCACCGCACCGTCGACGCGGCCGAGCCAGCCCCGCCAGCCGGGTACGTCCAGCAGTTGTTCCGGGAGGGCCTCAGCCCGGACCCAGGGCTGTCGGGCGGGCAGCGGGAAGCCCTCCACGATCGTCCGCTCGACCACCGCGAAGCTGTCGCCGTCCCGCGCCTCATCGACCGTCAGGACGCCGCCTCCGTGCGCCTCCGAGACCGCGGGCAGGACGGTGGTCGCTCCCTCGACCGGTCCGGGGTCCCGGACCATCACCGGCATGATCGGCATCCGGGTGGCGCCGAGGCCGGAGAGGTCGAGCCCGTCGTACGGGTCCTCGACGGTGCAGCGTATGGTCGACCAATCGGCCATCAGGTCAGCCAACTCCTGCTCGACCACGGCCGGTTCGTCGTAGGGGCGGGTCACCACGATGCGGTGCGCATCGTCCGGGGTCCGGGCGCACCGGACCGCGGTCAGCCCCGGGCGGGTGCGGGACTGCCAGCCGTGGACGCGGGCTTGGGCGAGCCAGAAGGCGGCGGCATTGTCGTTGGCCCGTTCGAGCCGGCTGTCGGTGTTCACGGCAGGACCGTAGCCCGGCGGTCCGGTTCCCGGTTCCGCCGTACCGGGCTTGGCCGGATGAAGCCTGGGAGGCGCACGACTTCTCCCCGTGCGCCCCCTCGTGCACCGCCGATTTTCGGTCAATTTCGCGCCGATCCCTCCCGCTTGGGCAAATCCGCAGCCCAGACCTGTCGGCCGGGTGCACCGGAGGCGGACGCCCCAGGAACCGCCCCGCGACAACCAGCCACCGTTGCCCCGGCCCTCTTCCCAGAAAGGTCGACGGGTGCCACGCTTCGTGATCGAATGCATCACGCCAAATTGCCATGTCGACATAGCGTCGGATGGTGAACTTGTCACAACGGCAATGGTCCACCCGATAGATTTCGATCTTGGCTAGCAGTGCCGCACCACCCACACCACACCACCGAGGGGGCTTGAGCGCCTTGAGCAGGGTGAGCAGGAGCGACGCGGGTCCTGACAGCGGCCAGGCGGCGGCCGGCAGCGCGGGTCGGTCCGCGAGAAGCACTGGCACCACCGCGATCGCCGCCACCACCCGCACCTCCGGCACTCCGGGCGCCGCCTCGCACTCCTCGTACTCCGCAGTGCCCTCCCCCGGGGCGGGCCCCGGCGTCGGCCCCGGTGCGGCACCGACCACCGCCGACCACGGCGCGGCTACGCCCTACGGCGCCCAGTCCCCCTACGGAGGCCAGCCCGCCTTCGGCGGACCGCCCTACGGCGGACAGCACGTCAGTCGAGGGATCGTCAGCACCGTTCCGGCCTACGGCGGCGAGCACCCGGGCCATTCCAGCCACCCCGGGCACCTCGCTCATTCCGGCCACCCCGGCTACGGCGGCGGCACCCCGGGTCTGAACGGCGCCCCCGGTGCCGCCCCCGGGCCGGGCGGCGGTCCGCTCGGCGGCCTCGCGCTCGGCGCCACCTCCGGCCACGGTCCGCTGGGCCACGGCGGGCCCGGCGCGAACGGCTCCCCGACCCCGGTGACGGCCTCCGCCCCGCGCAAGCTGTCCGGCCGGCGCCGCCGGGAGACCGTCGCGGTGCTGATCTTCGGCGGCGCCCCGATCTTCGAGAGCTCCATCCCGCTGTCCGTCTTCGGCGTGGACCGCCAGGACGCCGGGGTGCCCCGCTACCGCCTGCTGGTCTGCGCCGGGGAGGAGGGCCCGCTGGCCACCACCGGCGGCCTGACCCTCTCCGCGCCGTACGGCCTGGAGGCTCTCGCCCGGGCCGGCACGATCGTCGTACCGGCCTGGCGCTCGATCTCCCAGCCCCCGCCGGTCGAGGCGATCACCGCCCTGCGGAAGGCCCATCACGAGGGCGCCCGGATCATCGGGCTCTGCACCGGCGCCTTCGTACTGGCCGCCGCCGGTCTGCTCGACGGCCGCCCGGCGACCACCCACTGGATGTACGCGCCGACGCTGGCCAAGCGCTACCCGCGGGTCCACGTCGATCCGCGCGAGCTGTTCGTCGACGACGGCGACGTGCTCACCTCGGCCGGCACCGCCGCCGGCATCGACCTGTGCCTGCACGTGGTGCGCAGCGACCACGGCGCCGAGGCGGCCAACGCTCTGGCCCGCCGCCTGGTGGTGCCGAGCCGCCGCGGCGGCGGAGGACAGGCCCAGTACATCGATCAGTCTTTACCGGAGGAGATCGGCAACGACCCGCTGGCCGAGGTGGTCACCTGGGCGCTGGAGAACCTCAACCAGCAGTTCGACGTCGAGGTGCTGGCGGCTCGCGCGTACATGAGCCGGCGCACCTTCGACCGGCGGTTCCGCACGCTCACCGGCAGCGCGCCGTTGCAGTGGCTGATCACCCAGCGGGTGCTTCAGGCACAGCGGCTGCTGGAGACCTCGGAACTGTCGGTGGACGACGTCGCGCGCCGTTGCGGGTTCCGTTCACCGGTGGCGCTGCGCGGGCACTTCCGCCGCCAGCTCGGAGTCTCCCCGGCCGCGTACCGGACCAGCTACCGGGCCCGCCGGCCCGGCCAGCAGCCGCCCGCGACGGCTGGAGGGCTCGGCGACCTGCGGCTGTCCGGAGCACTGCCGCACCCGGCGGGCGCGGTCGCCCCGGCGGGCGGGCCGCTGTTCGGCGGGGCGCACGGTGTGCCGTCGGCGCAGCCGTTCCCGACCGGTCCGGGGGCGCCGGTGCCGGTCGGCCCGCACGGTCAGCAGATCGGCCACGGGCAGCCGGGAGCGCACGGTCAGCCCGGCGGGTTCGGTCCGGGACAGGTCGGGACGCCGGCCGGCCAGGCCTTCCACGCCCGCGCCGGTCAGCCGTACCCGCACCAGCAGGCCGCGCAGCAGCCGCACCCCGGGCAGCAGGGTGCGACTGGGCGCGGTCCGCTGCGGCCGCCGGTGGTTCCGCCGCAGGCCGGGCCGGGAGCGGGGACCGGACGTCCGCCGCGCACCGCCGAGCACGCGGCCGCGGAGGACGGCCTCCCCCAGCCGGGGGTGCGCGGCCAGGGCCAGGGGCACCGGAGCGCGGCCGAGCGGCCCGCGGACGAGCCGGGTGCGGCCGGGCGCGGTCACGGCGCGGCCGCCGGGCGGATGCCGGCCCCGACCGGGCAGCCGGGCTCCGGCCCGGGCGAGCTCCGGGGCCGCCAGGCGCGGGCTCCGCAGGTCCGCGGCCAGGCCGCCCGGCCCGCGGCCGAGGGCGCCCGGGCTGCGCGCGAGGTCCGGACCGGACGGGACGGCCACGCGGTCCGGACCGGCCGGGAGGGCGAGCGCCCGGAGGGCCACGGCACGCACGACGGGCCGGAGGAGCACCAGGCCGAGGCACCCCGCTCGGCTCCACCGGTCCCCGCGGCGCGTGATCGCGCCGTAGGGTGAGTTGCGTGAATGACCGTTTGGTATGGATCGACTGTGAAATGACCGGCCTCGACCTCGACCGGGACGCCCTGGTCGAGGTCGCGGTGCTGGTGACGGACTCCGAGCTGAACATCCTCGGCGAGGGCGTGGACGTCATCATCCGGCCGCCGGCGGAGGCGCTGGCGAACATGCCCGAGGTGGTGCGCGCCATGCACACCGCCTCCGGGCTGCTGGAGGAGCTGGAGCAGGGTGTGACCCTGGCCGAGGCCGAGGAGCGGGTGCTCGCCTACGTGCGCGAGCACGTGCCGGAGGCCGGGAAGACCCCGCTGTGCGGAAACTCGGTGGCCACCGACCGCGGCTTCCTGGCCCGGGACATGCCGGCCCTGGAGAAGCACCTGCACTACCGGATCGTGGACGTCTCCTCGATCAAGGAGCTGGCCCGCCGCTGGTACCCGAAGGCGTACTACAACAGCCCGCAGAAGGGCGGCAACCACCGGGCGCTCGCCGACATCCGGGAGAGCATCGACGAACTGCGGTACTACCGCGAGGCGGTGTTCGTCCCGCAGCCCGGTCCGGACGCCGACACCGCGCGGGCGATCGCCGGGAAGTACCAGGCCCCGGCGAGCTGAGCCCGGGCCCGCCCGCCGGACTGTCCCCGAGAGCGCCCGCCGGGCGGCCCCGGGACCACCGGCGGGACCACCGGCGGAACCTCACCGGAGGGCCTGAGGGGGTGCCCGTGTTCGCCGGAACGAAACCCTGGCGCGAGCACCCTCTCGGATCCTGTAGAGTTCTTCCTGTCGGAACGGGAACGCGAGAGCGGGAACGGACCGGACAGATGGTGGGTGTAGCTCAGTTGGTAGAGCACCTGGTTGTGGTCCAGGTGGTCGCGGGTTCGAGTCCCGTCACTCACCCCAGAGCCCGAGGGGCCGATCTCTTCAAGAGATCGGCCCCTCGGGCGTTTTCGCGTTCCCTCAGCGTGCACGGCCTCAGTTGCGCACTCCCCCACCGGTATGTGCGCTCCCTCACACGCGCCCGCCGGGCCGGCTTTCCGCCCGCCCCTGCCACCGGAAGCTACTGACTAGTAACATCGTCGCCATGACCACACCTACGATCGGCCAGATGCTCGACTCCACCGTGCCGATGGCGCACACCCTGAAGCTGGAGTACCTGGAGACCACCCCGGAGCGCGCCGTGCTCCGGCTGCCGGACCAGCCCGCGTACCACAACCACGTCGGCGGCCCGCACGCCGGCGCGATGTTCACGCTGGCCGAGTCCGCCAGCGGCTGCATCGTGCTCGCCGCCTTCGGCGAGCAGCTGTCCCGGGCCGTGCCGCTCGCCGTGAACGCCGAGATCGCGTACAAGAAGCTCGCCATGGGCGTCGTCACCGCCACTGCCGTGCTCGGCCGCCCGGCCGCCGAGGTCGTCGCCGAGCTGGACGCCGGCGGCCGGCCCGAGTTCCCGGTCACCGTCGAGATCACCCGCGCCGACGGCGCCGTCACCGGCGTGATGACGGTCACCTGGACCCTGCGCCCCAACTCCTGACCGCCAGACGGTCGGTGGCCCCGGGAGCGCCGGCCCCGGGGCCACCCGCACAATGACTGTCCGTGACGGCAGGCGTGACCTCACCGCCCGTCCGCTCGTTCTCGACTCACGTGCGAGCCAATCACGCGACCAAGCCCCGGGAACCCGCCCCCGCCGGCGTCACCGGAGCCCGCCGCGGGATCGCCCGGTGGCTGCCCCGCCCCCGCTTCGTCGCGGCCGCCGGGGCCCTGCTCGCACAGCTCTGGGGCTTCGGCGCCCCCGGGGCGTACGCGGCCGCCGCCGACCCGCCGCCGGGGCCGGCCCGACCCGCCGTCCGCCACGCGTTGCACGACGCACCGGCGCTCGACCGGCCGGCGTTCGGTGGGCCCGCCCTCGACGGGCAGTCAGCCGAACGTCCCGTCGGGCCCGGGTTGTCGGCGGGCGCCCCGCCGAACCGCTCCCCCGGGCCCGCCGGGGAGCCGGCCGGCGGCGGCCCGGCCGACGGGGTCGCGGGGGTCGGCGGGGCGGTCGGCGACGCCCTCCAGGAACGCATCCGGGCCGGCGGCCTGCCACTGCCCGGCCAGCGGGCGGCCGTTCCCGACGCCTTCGCACTCGCCTCCGGCCTGCTCGGCACCGTCCCCGCCCGGACCCGGCCCGACCGGCTCCGCGACTCCCATGAGGGTGGGGCCGCCGACCTGCCCTCCGCCGGCCAACGCCACGCCAGGGCCGCCCGTCCCACCGCTCCCCGGCAGCCCGAGGCCGCGGACGGACCGGTGGTCCAGGAGGCGGCGGCCACGGCCGTCGACGAGGCCGCGCCCGCCACCGAGCCCGACCGGACGCCCGGCTCCACGGCTCCCGCCGTACCGGGCGGCGGCAGGAATCCCGAACCGGTGGCCATCACCGGCACCGCCGCGGCGGCCACCTCCGGTGACGGCCCCGCCACCGCGACCGCCGTTCTCGCCCCCATCGCCGCCGGGCTGCTGCTCACCGGGGCGGCCATGTGCAAGCACCGCGGACTGCCCCGCGGCCACTGAGCGGGCCCGGGCGGCGGCGGCCGGCCCCCTGCCTAGGGCGTCGCCAGGTGAAGGACCAGCTGCGGGAGTTCACGCCCCGGGATCGAGCCGGACGGGACGCTGCCGATCCGGGTGGCCCCCATCGCCAGGTAGAACGGCTCGGCGTTCGGGTCGGAGTCGATGGTGAGCCGGCGCAGGCCTAGCGCCGCGGCAAGGCTCCGGGCCTGCTCGAACAGCGCGCGGCCGATGCCGCGGCCGATCGACTCGGGCTCGACGAAGAGCAGGTCCAGCGACCCGGTCGGCGGTGCGCCGGAGAGCGAGACGAACCCCAGCACCCGCCCGCCGTCCTCGGCCACCGTCGTGGCCGACCGCTCGATCACGCCGGCGTCCACGACCAGCTCCGCCCGGCAGGCGGCCATGAACGCCTCGTCGTAGCCCCAGTACGCCTTGGCCCGCAGCGCGATGCCGGTGAGCAGCGCGGCCTCCTCCGGCCGGGCCGGTCTGATCTCCATGGCGCCCCCTCGGGTCGGTGGCCGGATGGCAGCGCCATTGTCGGCCGCGACTCGGTCGTCCGCCAACGGTTTTACGGCAGGCGGCCCGGTACGGAGGAGCACCAGCGGGACGCGCGGGACGACGGCTGTCCGGGGGCGGGCCCGGCAGGTTGACGCGGCCCACCCGCGTTGGGCCTTCGGTCCCGGCGCTCGTGCGGCGACGGGCGGGCCGTCAGCGGAACACCCCCGGCGGCGGTTCCGGGGACGGAGCCGCCGTGGCATCCGTCGCCGGGGTGGCGCCGGCCGCGAAGTCGGTGAGGGCGCGGCCGTGTTCGACCCGGGCGTGGGCGGAGTCGGAGGCGGCGCGGCGGGTGAGGTCGGCGATCGGGAGCGGGGTGTGGGCGGCGGCCAGGACGAGGTTGCCGAAGCGCTTGCCGCGCAGCACGGCGGGGTCGGCGATCAGGCACAGTTCGGGGAAGACCGCGCCGAGGGTGGCGACCTGGGAGCGGGCGAAGGGCAGGGCGCCGCCGTCGGCGATGTTGGCGGTGTACCAGCCGCCGGGGGCGAGGGCGCGGGCCGCGAGGGTGGTGAACTCGACGGTGGTGCAGTGGGCCGGGGTGCGAGCCCCGGAGAAGACATCGGTGATCACCAGGTCGACGCTGCCCTCGGGCGTGCGTTCCAGCACGCTGCGGGCGTCCGCGCCACGCACCTTGATCTGCCAGCCGCGCTCCAACGGGAGTTCCGCGCGGACGAGTTCGGTGAGCGCGGTGTCGATCTCGGCGACCTGCTGGCGGGAGCGCGGCCGCGTCGCGGCGGTGTAGCGGGCCAGGGTGAGGGCTCCGCCGCCGAGGTGCAGGACGGTGAGCGGGCGGCCGGGCGGTGCGACCAGGTCGATCAGGTGGCCGAGCCGGCGCTGGTACTCGAAGCCGAGGTGGGTGGGGTCGGCGAGGTCGACCAGGGACTGCGGGGCGCCGTCGATCAACAGCGACCAGGCGGCGGGGCGGTCGCGGTCCGGGCGCAGCTCGGCCAGGCCGGAGCCGACGGGACGGCTGAGCGGACCCTGGGCGTGGGTGCGTCCGCCCGGTCCGGTGGTGGTCGCCGGCTCCGGGCCGCGCGCGGCTCTGCTGCTTCGTCCCATGCCGGCCATTATCGCCGCCGAGGAGGGACACCCACAGGTCAGGGGCGTACCGCGGGGACCCGGCCGGAGGCTCACGGGCCCGGCGGGATCCGCGCGGTACGCCTGCTAGAACGGGCCGAGGCCGCCTGCGGTGAGCGTGCAGGCGGCCTCGCAGAGGGCGGAGCGGAGCACCCAGGCGTCGGTGGGGCGCGCGGCGCGGCCGACGCCGGAGGGCGGGATCACCCAGCGCGGGTCGGTGGCGACGGGCACGAGCGCGCCCGCGGTACAGGAGCTGCCGGGCAGGTGCCAGGTCTCCCAGGTGCCGGCCGGGACGAGGAAGGAGACGGTGCTGCCGTTGCGGCTCTGCAGGACGACTCCGCAGGCGCGGCGCAGTCTCAGGATGTCGACGGCCTCCAGACCGTGCCGCAGGGCGACGGTCACGGTGTCGCAGGCGGTGACGAGGGTGCCCTCGTCGGGGGCGGCGCGTTCGCGCCGGCGGCCGCCGCGGGGGACGCGGCCGCCCTCGGCCGGGCCCCGGCCCGGGGCCCGGTCGTCGCCGGGTTCGGGGAGCAGGGCGGGAGCCGCGCCGGCGAGCACTCCCCCGGGGACGGGTCGGTACTGCGGCAGTCCGGTGGCCGTCATTGGCCCTCCTGTACCTCGTCGGGTCCGGAAGCACAGCCGTTGGGACGGGCCGCCGGGCTGGGACGGGCCGGGGGCGACGGCGTGGGCTTTTCCGCGTACCAGGACAACGCGGCGGGCGCACCGCAGGCCACGGGGCGCCTTACAGCAAGGCATGGCATTTCATGGCAGATATCCCGCAACATCGACCGTTTTGCCCTGGATTGACGGCCAATGTCCCGCCAACCGAATGTGGCCACTCGGTGACTCCGAGTACTCTCTGCGCCATGGCAGCCACCCCACCGGCCGAGCCGAACCGACCGTCCCCCAACACCGTGATGCGCGCACTGCGCGGCGACCGCTCACCGGGCGAGTTCGCCACGGCCGTCCGCAGGGCCGCTCGCGAGATCGGCGAGCACGTGTCCTGCGACGCCCGCTACGTCGGACGGGTCGAGTCCGGTGAGATCCGCTGCCCCAACTACGCCTACGAGCGGGTGTTCCGGCACATGTGGCCGAACCGCACGCTCGCCGACCTCGGCTTCGCCCCCCGGACCTCCGTCCGCCGCCGCCCGGCGGACGCGTCCGGTGGACGGGTCGAACCGCCTCCGCTCCACCCGACGTTCCCGCCCCTGCCCGCCCCGCGCTCACCTCTCTCCACTCAACTCCCGTACGCTGCCTCGCCGTACGCGGATCCAGCCGCTCCGGACGGGCCCCCGTGGCCGAGCCCCGGCGCGGTGCCCCGGGGGCCCGATGGATCGCCCTATCTCGACGAGGAGAACGACGACGTGCGTCGCCGTACGTTCCTGGCCGGCGGCACCACCGCGCTGGCCACCGTGATCGGCATCGACCGACCGGCCGCGGCCGCCGGCCGACAGGCCGGTGCCGACGGCGCCTCCGGTGCACTCACCGGCCAAGGCGCCATTCCCGGTGCGGAGTTCACCGCACCGTCGCCGCTCGGCGGCGAACCGCTGGTGCCCGGCCGGCCCTGGCCGGTGGCACCGCTGCGCCGGGTCGGCGCAGCCGAGGTGCTCGGCGTCGAACAGGCCGTCCGGGAGATCCGGCTGGCCGACGACGCGCACGGCGCCGACGCCCTGTACGAACTCGCCGGACAGTCGCTGCGCAACGCGTACGTGCTGCTCAACGAGTGCGAGTACAGCGCCGAGACGGAGCGCCGACTCCAGGCCGGGGCGGGCGAACTCGCCATCTCGGTCGGCTGGTTGGCGCACGACTCGAACCGCCTCGCGGACGCCCGCTCGTTCTACTCCGAGGCACTCGCCACCGCCCGGATGGCCGGGGACTCCGCCCTGGAGGCACACGTCTTCTGCAACAGCGCCTTCCTCGCCCGGGACGCCGGCCGCCCGCGCGAGGCGCTGCGCGCCGCCCAGGCCGGGCAGGTCGCCGCCCGGGGGCTGGACTCCGACCGGCTGCTCGCCCTGCTGACCATGCGCGAGGCCGGCGCCTGGGCGCTGCTCCAGGACCGCGCCTCCTGCGAGCGCGCGCTCGGCCGGGCGTACGCCCTGTTCGACCGGGGCCCCGGCGAGCAGGACCCGGAGTGGATGTCCTTCTTCGGCGAGGCCGAGATCGCCGGCCTCCAGGCGCAGTGCTGGTCCGCACTCGGCGACTGGGACCGCGCCAGCGAGCAGGCCGGGCTGGCGATAACGCTCCAGAAGCCGCACTTCGTCCGCAACCGGGTGCTGTACACCGCCGAGCTGGCCCACGACCGGCTCGGCCGCGGGGACCTGGCGGGTGCGGCACACCACGGCTCGGCCGCCGTCGCACTGTTCGGCGCCGTCGGCTCGGCCCGGATCCGGAGCATGCTCGCGGACACCGCCGGACGGCTGCGCCCGCACGTCGCGGTGCCCGAGGTGCGCCGGTTCCTGACCGACTACGACCGGGCGGCGGCCTGAGGCCCGCCTCACGGACTCCGCCACAGGCGCTCTGCCGCCCACGGCATTCGGCCGCCGGTGCTCGTTCGGAGGCAGAGCAACCGCGCTCCGCCTCCCGTGTGCCGACGACGTCTCCCGCCGGGCCGGAGGTCAGTGCCCGGCGCCCGGGCCCTCCAGGTGGGACAGGTCGTTCCAGACCTCCACCGCCGGAGCGCCGTACTCCCAGGACAGCACGCAGAGCGCGGCAGTGCCGAGCTTGAACCGCTGGGCGAACTCGGGCGGCAGGCCCAGCCAGCGCGCGGTCAGGATGCGCAGCAGGTGGCCGTGCGCGACCAGGACGACGTCCCGGTCCGCGCAGTGCATCACGGTGGTGTCCGGGTCCGGGACGCCGTGCTCGTCGTTGAGGTCGGCCAGGAAGGCGTCCACCCGGGCGGCCACCTCGGAGAGCTTCTCGCCGCCGGGCACCCCGTCGCGCCAGATCAGCCAGCCGGGCTGGTCGGTGGCCCGGATGTCCGCACCGGTGCGGCCCTCGTACCGGCCGTAGTCCCACTCCATCAGCTCCGGACGCTCCACCGCGCGGTCGCCGAACCCGGCCAGCTCGCAGGTCTCCTTGGCGCGGCCGAGTGGGCTGGTGTAGACGAGCGCGTCCGGCAGCCCGTTCCAGGGGGCCTTGGCGAGTCGGGCGCCGAGGGCCCGGGCCATCGCCCGGCCCTCCTCGGTCAGCGGGATGTCGGTGCGGCCGGTGTGGCGGCCGGTGGCGGACCACTCGGTCTCGCCGTGGCGGACCAGCACGATTCGGCAGGGCATGGGCAGCTCCTCGCAACGGGCGGTGGCAACGGTCGGTCTCACCATTGAGCACCGGGCTCCATGATCCCCCACCCGGACGGCGGCCACGACGCGGGGCCGTACCGGCGGCCACGGCCGCACGCCGGTGACCGCAGCCTGCCGGGCATGCGGTTCCGGCCACCCGGTGCGTCGCCCAACGGCCGGTCCGCACCGCGCTGTCGGACCCGGATGCGACACTGGGCCGCACCATGAACGTCTCGACGAACGTCCCGCCCGGCGGGCCCGCTGAGCCGCTCGCCCAGCGGCTCGCGGAGCTGCGCGGACCGGCCCCGCAGCGCAGTCTGAACGCCCGCTCCCTCGCCGCGCTCGCCGCCAATCCGGGCTGCCACCGCCGCGCCGTGCTCGACGCGGCCGGGGTGGACAAGTCTGCGCTGGCGGCCCGGCTCGGCCGCCCCGCCCCCTTCGGCCAGTCCCCCTTCGCCATCGCCCGCGGCGTGATCTTCGAGTCCCGGCTGAAGGCGGACGGCTACGCCCCGCTGCTGGAGCCGCTCCGCCACCACCTGGGCGTCCCGGCAGACGGCCACGCCCCGCTCCGGGTGCCGGACCTGCTGCACCGCTCCGGCCCGGCCGTGCGCGCCGACCGGACGGCCGAGGCGCTGGCCCGGGCCGCCGCCGACCCGGAGGCCTGGACGCTGCTGGACCACCCGATGCTGCGCCTGGAGGTGGCCGGCAGCACCGCCTACCTGGAGCCGGACGCGCTGGTGGTGCACGGCGGGCGGTGCACCGTGGTCGAGATCAAGTCCTTCCCGGTGCTGGACGGCAGCGCGGACCCGGCCAAGGTCGGCGCCGCCGCCCGGCAGGCCGCCGTGTACGTGCTGGCGCTCCAGCGGGCCGCCGCCACGGCGGCCGGGCAGCCGCTCGACGAGGACCCGTACACCGAGCAGCGGCTGCCGGGCAGCCCGCGCACCAGCGTGCTGCTGGTCTGCCCGAAGGACTTCGGCAACCGGCCGACCGCGGTCGCCGTGGACGTCCGCCGCGAGCTGGCCACCACCCGCCGCCAGCTGGGCCGGATGACCGGCATCGGCGGGCTGCTGGCAGCGCTGCCGCCGGACGCCGACTTCGACCTGGCCGCCGACGAGGACGGCGCACCGGCGCGGACCACCGAACAGCTGGCCGCCTCGGTCGAGGCGGTGCCCGCCGCGTACAGCCCGGACTGCCTCTCCACCTGCGAACTCGGCTTCCACTGCCGAGCCCGGGCCCGCTGCGACGACCGGGTCGAGCAGCTCGGCCGGGGTGTGCGCGGCGAGCTGGGCAGCATCCGTACGGTCGCCGAGGCGCTGGCCGCCGCCGGCACGAAGAGCGACGACCTGGACGGCGCGGACGACGCCGCCGAGCGCCTGGCCTACGCGGCCGCCCTGCGCGCCGAGGCGCTGGGGACGGCGACCCTGAGGACGGCAGCCCAGGGGATGGCGGCCCTGGGGGCCTCCGCATGAGTCTGCTGACCACCCTCGCCCGGCTGGAGGCGGTCCGCAGCGGTCGGGCCGAGCCGCTGGCCACCGTCCGGCACCGGCACCTGTCGGAGCGCCCGATGGTGCTGGTCCCACTGACCGCCGCCGGTGAGTCCGGCGCGCCGCTCGCGGTGATGCTCGGCACCGACCGGGACGCGCCCCGGCTGCACCTGGTGCCGCAGCCGCTCAACCGCACCCTGCGGTTCGACTTCCTGGCCGAGCTGGCCGCCGACCTGCTGCCCTACCTGGAGTCCTTCGCCGAGGACGTCGAACAGATCGAGGGCTCCGAGAAGGACCCGGAGACCGGCGAGAAGACCCAGGTGTTCCGCGAGCTGTGCGCGGACGCCCCGCAGCTGATCGTGCCCAACAGCGCGGGCGTGCACCACCTCGCCCTGATCGGCCGCTCGACCCGTTTCCGCCGCACCGCCGAGGACGAGGAGCCGGGGCCCTACCCGGCACCGGTCCGGGTGCCGCTGCTCGGCCGCTGGCTGACCCACCTCACCGACCGCGCCCAGGTGCCCGGCTCCTCGCTGCTGCTGCCGATGACCGGCCTGCTGGCCCGGCACTGGGCGACCGGCCAGAGCCACCTGGAGGACCAGCACCTGGCGGCCCGGCTCGCCTGGCACCGCCCGCCGGACGGCCTGACCGGCGCGCAGGCGGCCGAGCTGGCCGAGTCCGCCCGGGACGACCGGGGGCAGCTGCTGCACCCGCCGGCCGGCCCGGCCACCGACCCCCGCTTCGACGAGTTCGTCCTCGCCCCGGCGATCGCCCGCTACGACTCCGCCGTGGGCGCCCTGCAGCACAGCACCGAGCAGCGCGACGAGGCCGCCGCCGAGCGCGCCCGGGCGGCCGTACGGGCCGCGGTGACGGCGCTGGAGGAGGCGCTGACGCCCGTCCTGCTGCCCACCTGGCGGGACGTCTGGCAGGGCCTGGACCTGCTGCGCGCCCTGCCGCCGGCCGGCCACCTGGAGGAGCGCTGGACCGGCGACCGCTGGTCCTACACCGGCCACCGGGACCGGCTAGCGGCCGGTGAGCCGCCGCAGCCCCGGCAGGACGACGCCGTCACCGCCGCCCGCAAGCTCGCCCAGCGCGAGCGCGAGCAGGCCCGCCTCGACGTCCAGGAGGCGCTGGACGACCCGCTGGCGATGGCCGAGCACCGGCTGGCCGGCGAGGCGTTCAGCGGCGTGGTGACGGAGGTGGTGCCGGACTGGGACACCACCGGCCGCTCCCCCAAGCCGCGCCCGCTGGTCACCCTGCGCACCGCCGACCGCCCGCACGCGGACCTCGGCCGGGAGGTGCACCGGGTATGGGGGTCCCCCCGGCCGGAGGCCGGGGGAGGTCCGTCCGCGCAGAAGGCGGAGATCGTCGCGGTGGACGCCGCCGAGGGCACCCTCACCCTGCGGGTGCTCTCCGGCATGGGCCGCAAGAAGGAGCCGGAGCCGGGCAGTCTGCCCGAGCCCGGCGAGCCGGTCACCTTCACCCTGTTCGAACTGACGGTGCGCCAGTCCGCTCCGCTGCCCGAGCCGGACGACACCCCCTGGACCCACGGCGGCCCGCCCGGCACCGCACCCGTACCCGCCCCGTCCGTCTCCGAGGAGTGGGAGTGAACCGTCCGATGACCCCCGAGCAGGCCCCGGGCGCGGCCGCCGACGCCGCGGTGGCCCGGATCCTGGCGGCCACCGTCCACCCGCCGGCCGGCGCCCCGCGCGGCGTGGTGGTGGACTCCCCGCCCGGCGCCGGGAAGTCGACGCTCGTGGTGCGGGCCGCGCGCGAGCTGGTCGAGGCCGGCGAGCGGCTGATGATCGTCGCCCAGACCAACGGCCAGGTGGACGACCTGGTCGGCCGACTGGCCGAGAAGGCGCCGGAGCTGACGATCGGCCGGCTGCACGCCGCGGACTCCCGGCCCGGCCCGGAGGTGCTGAAGCACGCCGGCGTCACGCCCTCCGACAAGGTCGCCGACCTGGTCGAGCACGACGTGGTGATCTCCACCGCGGCCAAGTGGCAGTGGGTGCGGGCCGAGGCCCCGTGGCGGCACGCAATCGTCGACGAGGCGTACCAGATGCGCTCGGACGCCCTGCTCGCGGTGGCCCGGCTGTTCGAGCGGGCGCTGTTCGTCGGCGACCCGGGCCAGCTGGACCCGTTCACCGTGGTCGGCACCGAGCAGTGGGCCGGACTGTCGTACGACCCGTCCAGCAGCGCGGTGGTCACCCTGCTGGCGCACAACCCGGAGATCGAGCCGCACCGGCTGCCGGTCTCC
This sequence comes from Kitasatospora sp. NPDC101235, assembly GCF_044767505.1. Classification (NCBI taxonomy): domain Bacteria; kingdom Bacillati; phylum Actinomycetota; class Actinomycetes; order Kitasatosporales; family Streptomycetaceae; genus Kitasatospora; species Kitasatospora sp. NPDC101235. The sequence goes on along the minus strand of NZ_JBIWNZ010000010.1, from coordinate 242,292 downwards.
TGGCGGCTGCCCGCCAGCGCCGCCCCGCTGATCTCGCGGGCCTTCTACCCGTACACGCCGTTCCGCTCCGGCACCGGCCCGGACGACCGCCGGCTGACCGCCGCCGTGCGCCCGGACGGCTCGGCCCTGGACGCGGTGATCGACCGGGCCGCCGCACACGGCTGGGCCCTGCTGGAGCTGCCCGCCCGGCACACCGTGCGGACCGACCCGCAGGCCGTGGCGGCCGTCGCGGCCACCGTCCGCCGACTGCTGGAACGCGGGCTGACGGCACACTCCGAGCAGGGCGAGGCCCCGCTCACCGCGGACCGGATCGCCGTCGGCACCGCCCACCGGGACCAGGCGGCGGCCGTGCGCGCGGCGCTGCTCAAGGCGGGCGTGCCGGTGGACGGCGCGGCCGGTCCGGCCGTCACGGTGGACACCGCCAACCGCCTGCAGGGCCGCGAGTACGACGTCACGGTGGTGCTGCACCCGCTCTCCGGGCGCCCCGACGCGACCGCCTTCCACCTGGAGACCGGCCGGCTCTGCGTGCTCGCCTCCCGGCACCGGCACGCCTGCATCGTGGTGGCCCGGGCCGGGATCGCCGAGCTGCTGGACGAGCACCCCGCGACCGAGCCGGTGCAGCTGGGCGTCCCGGTGACCTTCCCGGACGGCTGGGAGGCGAACCACCAGGTGCTGCACCACCTGAGCGGCCACCGGGTCCACCTGAGGTAGCCGCCGTGCTCAGTCCTCCGTCTCGCAGACCGCGAAGGCGACCACCGATCCCCGCTGCGCCTGCGCGCTCCACCCGCTCGCGTCGGCGGTGGGGCCGTTGACGCGCACCGGGCCGTCCGCGTCCGGCTGGAGCCGGTAGCCGCCGCCGGTCAGGTGGGTGCCGGACGGGCAGGTCGCCGTCGAGGCGCCGCCCGGGCCGCTCGGCTCTCCGGTGACCACCAGCGCCGTCTCGGCGGCCGCGGCGGGCGGGGCGACGGAGGCGGCGACCGCGAGCAGGGCGCCCACTGCGGACAGGACGGGCAGGGCGAGGACCGTGAGGCCTCTTCTCACACGCATGGGGGTTCTCCCGTATCGATGGACGGCCGGCTCGCCCCGATGTGACCGGCCCGCCGGAACGACCGGCGGGCCGGAGCGGCCGGTACCCGGGACAACCGGTTCGCATGCGGTCCGGAAGCGCAGCGCGCGAGTCGCACGCCCGGCGCGCGCCGGGGAACAGCGCTCGCGTGCGCACCGTTCCGCTACGGGCCGCTGCCGCGAGACAATGGACGGCGGCCACGACCGGGCGGCGCGGCCCGGAGCAGATTCCCTTCACCCCACCCGAGACCCGGAGGTGTCCGTCCATGCCCGACTCCCCAGAGTCGTCCGAGCCCACCAGGCGCCTGCGTCCGGTCCAGCTGCTGTTCGAGCCGCAGTCCGCCGAACCCGAGCCGGAACGATTCTTCGACCTGGAGTCGATCGAGGACCCGGCGCAGCTGCTGCGCCGCTCCACGGAACTGGCCCTGGCCTTCCGGGCGGCCGCCGAACGGGCCACGGACTTCCAGGCGGTCGCCGCCGCGCAGCTCGCCGACCCGCGCCGGTTCGACGCGCTGTCCGACGCCGAGATCGCCCAGCGCGCGGACTGGACCCCGGACTACGCCGCCAAGATGATCGAGTACGGCCGCACCCTGCTCCAGCCGCGCCGGCACGAGGACTGAGCCCCGGCGCACGCAGCCGGACACGGGCCACTGGCATATGCGCGGCGGGGAAGGGTACGCGATCCCCCGCCGCGCCGTCCGGCGAACCGCGCTTTCCGTCCCACCGGGGGCACGCGCCACGCAGGCTGCTCTCCGTGGAGATCTGGACGCAGCAGTCGGTGACGCAGCAGTCGGTGATGTACCCGTCGGTGGAGTACGTCAGCGCGGCCGGGGAGGCCTGGCTGGCCTCCGCCAGCGAGTACCCGCGCAGCATGCGCGCCCTGTGGGAGAGCCGCCCCTGGGCGCCCTCGGTGCTGCCCTGCGGGCGCGCCTTCGACGTGATCAGCATGCCGGCGCTGTTCGGCCGCCGGGTGCTGGACGAGATGTGGACCTCCGGGCCGGGCTGCGGTCCGGTGGCCGCCCATCGGGGACGGGTGCTGCTGTTCGTCCAGCCGGGCGCGGCACCCCGGCTGCGCCGGCTGCTGGCCTGGGAGGAGTGGGCCCGGGACGTGCCGCCGCTGCTGTGCCACGGCAAGGGCGACGCGGTGACCGTGCCGCCCCTGCAGCGGGTGCTGAACAGCCCGGACTCCCCCGGGCAGGGCGCCGGCCGGTGGATCGTCGCGCCCGAGCAGCGGGAGCCCCGGCTGCCCGGCGCCGCGGTGGTGCTGTGGGCCTGCGTCCGGGCGGCGCGCGAGCCGGGCGCGCCGGTTCCCGCCGGGGCGGCCGTCGTGACCGGGGGGTGAACGCGGGGCGACCGGTATTCGATTTTGGCTCGGCCGCACGGCGCTGCTAGAGTCTTCTCTGTCAGCAGGCGCCGCTAGCTCAGTTGGTTAGAGCAGCTGACTCTTAATCAGCGGGTCCGGGGTTCGAGTCCCTGGCGGCGCACAGACAGCCGGAAGGCCCTTCGCGAGAGCGAGGGGCCTTCCGGCGTTTCCGGACCGATCCGCCGGTGCCCGGTGACCGCGGCGCCGGTGACCGGGCCGCCCGCCGGAGCAGGCGGCCCGGTCCGGGCTCAGCGGCCGCGCAGCGCGCGGTAGCGGGCGACCAGCTCAGCGGTGGAGCTGTCCAGCTGCTCGACGCCCTCGCCGGTGAGCAGCACCGGCTCGATCCGCTTGGCGAGCACCTTGCCCAGCTCGACGCCCCACTGGTCGAAGGAGTCGATGTTCCAGACCGCACCCTGGACGAACACCTTGTGCTCGTAGAGCGCGACCAGCTGGCCGAGCACCGAGGGGGTGAGCTCGCCGGCCAGGATGGTGGTGGTCGGGTGGTTGCCCTTGAAGGTCTTGTGCGGGACGAGCTCGGCGGGCACGCCCTCGGCCGCGACCTCCTCCGGGGTCTTGCCGAAGGCCAGCGCCTGGGTCTGGGCGAAGAAGTTGGCCAGCAGCAGGTCGTGCTGGGCGACCAGGCCGGGGAGCAGGTCGGCGACCGGCTTGGCGAAGCCGATGAAGTCGGCCGGGATGACCTTGGTGCCCTGGTGCAGCAGCTGGTAGTAGGCGTGCTGGCCGTTGGTGCCGGGGGTGCCCCAGACCACCGGGCCGGTCTGCCAGTCCACCGGGGTGCCGTCGCGGGTCACCGACTTGCCGTTGGACTCCATGTCCAGCTGCTGGAGGTAGGCGGTGAACTTGGACAGGTAGTGCGAGTAGGGCAGCACAGCGTGCGCCTGGGCGTCGAAGAACGCGCCGTACCAGACGCCGAGCAGGCCGAGCAGCAGCGGGACGTTCTGCTCCGCCGGCACGGTACGGAAGTGCTCGTCGACCAGGTGGAAGCCGTCCAGCATCTCGCGGAAGGCGTCCGGGCCGACGGCGATCATCAGCGAGAGGCCGATCGCCGAGTCGTAGGAGTAGCGGCCGCCCACCCAGTCCCAGAACTCGAACATGTTGGCGGTGTCGATGCCGAAGTCCTGCACGCCCCGGGCGTTGGTGGACAGCGCGACGAAGTGCTTGGCCACCGCGTCGGTGTCGGCGTGCAGCCCGGTGAGCAGCCAGTCGCGCGCGGAGACCGCGTTGGTGATGGTCTCGATGGTGGTGAAGGTCTTCGAGGCGACGATGAACAGCGTCTCGGCCGGGTCGAGGTCGCGGACCGCCTCGTGCAGGTCGGCGCCGTCCACGTTGGAGACGAAGCGGACGTCGAGGTCGCGCTTGGCGTACGAGCGGAGCACCTCGTAGGCCATCGCCGGGCCGAGGTCGGAGCCGCCGATGCCGATGTTGACGACGGTGCGGATCGGCTTGCCGGTGTGGCCCTTCCACTCGCCGCTGCGGACCCGGTCGGCGAAGGCGGCCATCTTGTCGAGGACGGCGTGCACCGCGGGCACCACGTTCTCGCCGTCGACCTCGATCACGGCGCCGCGCGGGGCGCGCAGCGCGGTGTGCAGGACCGCCCGCTGCTCGGTGTTGTTGATCTTCTCGCCGCGGAACATCGCGTCCCGCAGCTCGGCGACGCCGGTGGCGGCGGCCAGCTCGCGCAGCAGCTCCAGCGTCTCGTCGGTGACCAGCTGCTTGGCGTAGTCCACGTGCAGGTCGCCGACCTGGAGGGTGTAGCGGCGGCCGCGCTCCGGGTCGGCGGCGAACAGCTCACGCAGGTGGGTGTCGCCCAGTTCGGCCCGGTGCTTGGCCAGGGCGGCCCACTGCGGGGTGCGGTCGAGCGGGGTGCGGGCGTCGGCGCGGGTCTCCGACATCGGTGGGTCCTCGATTCGTCTGTGTGCAGAAACCGGCAGGGCCAGGCGTGCGGGCCGGGCGGCAACGGTCTGTGCGAGGTCGTGCGGGTCCTGATGGTGCGCCGACTCCGTTGACGGCCTGCCCGGGTTCAGCCTATGCAACCCCGGAGCCGGTCGCGCACATTCCGCCCCGCGGGCGCGGACAGCCCGTCACTTCCGTTCGGAGCGCAGGTCGAGTCCGCGCAGCACCTGGTCGACCAGCTCCGGATCGGCGCCGGGCTCGCTGCGGGCGGAGAGCATCTCGCGGCGGGAGGCGGCGATCATCTCCTGCTCGACGTCCCGGGCGGCCCGCCACTGGGCCATCCGCAGCTTGGCCTCGGCGGCCTCCTCCTCGGCGTAGTTCTCCGGGCAGAGCCGGGCCAGCCGGTCGTGCTGGCGGTCCCGCAGGCGGTCGGCGACCTCGACGGGCAGCCGGTCCTGCTCCTCCAGCTCGCCGAGCCGCTTGAGCCCGGCCTTGGCGGCCCGCCACCAGAGCTGGCGCACGGCCTGCTCGTGCTTGTCCTGGTCGATGTCGAGTTCGAGCCGCTTGGCCAGCCAGGGCAGGGTGAGGCCCTGCACCAGCAGCGTGAACAGCACCACGCTGAAGGCGATGAAGACCAGCCGGCCGCGCTCGGGGAAGTCCTCGCCGGAGTGCAGGGTGAGCGGGATGGCGAGTGCCAGGGCGACGGTGGCCACGCCGCGCATCCCGGACCACCAGAGGATCACGCTCTCCTTCCAGCTGAACGGCGTGTCCTCGTCGTCGCCGGAGCGCAGCCTCTTCGACAGCCATCCGGCCGGCAGCAGCCAGAGCAGCCGGACCAGCACCACCACCGCGATGACCACGGCGGCGTCACCGATGAAGCCGGTCCAGCCACGGCCGGCCTCCTTGAGCACGGTGGCCAGCTCCAGGCCGATCAGGCCGAAGGCGACGCCGGTGATCAGGATCTCGACCACCTCCCAGAAGGCGTTGCCGACCAGCCGGTAGGAGACGGCGTCGGCGTCGGAGGCCCGCTCGGCGAGGTAGAGCGCGCAGACCACGACGGCGAGCACACCGGAGCCGTGGATCTCCTCCGCGAGGGTGTAGGCGGCGAAGGGCACCAGCAGGTTGAGCGCGACCTGCTGGGTCGGGTCGTCCAGGCGCTCGGCGAGCTTGGTGTTGACCCAGCCGAGCGCGACGCCCACCACCACGGCCAGCACTGCGGACAGCACGAAGCGCAGCACCGCGTCACCGACCGAGAAGTCGCCGCTGACCATGGCCTCGATGGACAGCGAGTAGATGACGATCGCGGTGACGTCGTTGAACAGCCCCTCGCTCTCCAGGATCGCCACCAGGCGGCGGGGCAGCCCGACGCTGCCGGCCACCGCGACGGCGGCGACCGGGTCGGGCGGGGATACCAGCGCGCCGACCGCGATCGCGGCGGCCAGCGGCAGGGCGGGCAGCAGCCAGTGCACGGTGCCGGCCACGGCGACCGTGGTGACCGCCACCAGGGCGACGGCCAGCAGCAGGATCGAGCGGGCGTTGGCCTTGAAGTAGCGCACCGAGGAGCGCCGGGCCACCGCGAAGATCAGCGGCGGCAGGACCAGCGGCAGGATCAGCTCCGGCTCGACGGTGACGTCCGGGATCTGCGGGACGAGCGCCATGACGATGCCGAGCAGGGTCATCAGCACCGGTTGGGGTACTCCGGTCCTGCGCCCGAGCGGCATGGTCACCACGGAGGCGAGCAGCACCAGGAAGAACAGGGGCAGCTGGCCCACGGGGAGGTTCCTCTCGACGGCGGACGGCTGAGCGCCGTCCAGGATAAATCTGACAATGCGCCCATCAGTGTCGACACACTGAACAACGGCTTGACCTCAAGCGCACTTCAGGTCCCAGGATCATCGGCATCGGAAGGGTCGCGAAGGGGTGGGAACAGGCATGAAGGCGGTCACGGTGACGGGGTCCGGCGGTCCGGAGGTCCTGCGGGTCACCGAGGTGCCCGACCCGGAGCCCGGGCCGGGCGAGGTGCGGGTACGGGTGTACGCGGCCGGGGTGCAGCCGGTGGACCTCGCGGTCCGCGAGGGCTTCCGCCCGCCGGGGACGGTGGTCGAGCCGCCGTTCGTCCTCGGCAACGAGTTCGCCGGGGTGGTGGACGCCCTCGGCCCGGACGCCGGCGACTGGCGGGTCGGGGACGAGGTGCTGGGCTTCCGGGTGCTGGGCTGCCAGGCCGACCGGGTCACCGTGGACGCCGGCCGGCTGGTGGCCAAGCCCGCCGGGATGCCGTGGGAGCAGGCCGGCTCGCTCTCCGCCTCCGGCCAGACCGCACACCTGGCGCTCACCGGGCTCGGCGTCGGCCCGGGCGACACCGTGCTGGTGCACGGCGCCGCGGGCGGGGTCGGCACGGTCGCCGTCCAGCTGGCCCGGGCCTGGGGCGCCACGGTGGTCGGCACCGCGAGCGAACGCAACCACGGGTACCTGCGGGAGCTGGGCGCGGTACCGGTGACGTACGGCGAGGGACTGGTCGAGCGGGTCCGCGCGGTGGCGCCGCAGGGGGTGACCGCGGCCTTCGACGCCGCCGGCCGGGGCGCCCTCCGTCGAGCTGGTCGCCGACCGGAACCGGATCGGCACCGTGGTCGACTACCCGGGCGCCGAGCGGCTGGGCGTCCGGGGGCTGCGGGGCGAGCGGACGGCCGGGCGGCTGGCCGAGCTGGTGAAGCTGTGGGAGGCCGGCGGGCTGCGGCTGGAGGTCGAGGAGTCGTTCCCGATGGAGCGGGTCGCCGAGGCCCACCGGCTGGTCGGCGCCGGGCACGTCCGGGGCAAGGTGGTGCTGACCATGTGAGCCCGCCGGACTCCCGCCTCCGGCCGATTGTGAGTTTCGGCAGCTGACCAGGTAGTGTTCTCCACGTCAGCAAGCGCCGCTAGCTCAGTTGGTTAGAGCAGCTGACTCTTAATCAGCGGGTCCGGGGTTCGAGTCCCTGGCGGCGCACAGACAGCCGGAAGGCCCTTCGCGAGAGCGGGGGGCCTTCCGGCGTTCTGCCGTACGTCCGCAGGGTGTGGCAGGAAAGGTGGGAAACAGGTCATTGCTGCCATCACGGCCCGCTGACAGGCTGGTCGCATGAGAGCGCGCAGCGTGGTCATCGTCCTCTTCGAGGGCGTGCAGAGCCTCGATGTGACCGGGCCGCTGGAGGTGTTCGCGGGGGCGGCCAACGCCTCCGGCCGGCCGCAGGCGTACCGGGTGACCACCGCCTCCCCCGGCGGCGGCCCGGTGCGCACCCACAGTGGCCTGCGACTGCTCCCGGACGCGGACCTGGCCGAGGTCGGGCCGGTGCACACCCTGCTGGTTCCCGGCGGGAAGGGCACCGAGCACCCGGACCCGGCGCTGGTGGCGCGGATCCGGGAGCTGGCCGGACGGGCCGAGCGGGTGGTGTCGGTGTGCACCGGGGCCTTCCTGCTCGCCGAGGCCGGGCTGCTGGCCGGGCGCCGGGCGACCACCCACTGGGCCTTCTGCGAGGAGCTGGGCCGGCGGTTCCCGGACGTCGAGGTGGACCCGGACCCGATCCACGTCCGGGACGGGCACATCGCCACCTCGGCCGGGGTCACCGCCGGGATCGACCTGGCGCTGGCCCTGGTCGAGGAGGACCTCGGACGGGACACCGCGCTGCTGGTCGCCCGTCACCTGGTGGTCTTCCTGCGCCGGCCGGGCAACCAGGCCCAGTTCAGCACCCAGCTGGCCGCCCAGGTGGCGGCCCGCCAACCGCTGCGCGAGGTGCAGCGGTGGATCGCCGAGCACCCGGAGGCCGACCTGTCCGTCGAGGCGCTGGCCGCCCGGTCGGCGCTGTCGCCGCGGCACTTCGCCCGCGCCTTCGCCGCCGAGGTGGGGGTGACCCCGGGCCGGTACGTGGACGGGGTCCGGCTGGAGGCCGCCCGGCGGCTGTTGGAGGACACCGACGACGGCGTCGAGGAGATCGCGCGCTCCTGCGGCTACGGCACCCCGGAGGCGATGCGGCGCGCCTTCGTCCGGGCCCTGGCCGCCCCTCCCGCCGAGTACCGACGCCGCTTCCGACCCAGTACCGACGGAGGTCACTGATGCGCATCGCCATCCTGCTCTACCCCGAGTTCACCACCCTGGACGCGGTCGGCCCGTACGAGGTGCTGTCCCGGATCCCCGGCGCCGAGGTCGTGTTCACCGCCGCCGAGCGGGGGCCGGTGCGCAACGACGTCGGCAGCCTGGCGCTCGTCGCGGACGCCACCCTGGACGAGGTGGACTCGGCCGACCTGCTGCTGGTGCCCGGCGGGCCCGGCACGCAGGCCCAGCTCGAGAACGAGGCGCTGCTCGACTGGCTGCGCCGGGTGGATGCGACCACCACCTGGACCACCTCGGTCTGCTCGGGCTCGCTGCTGCTGGGCGCCGCCGGGCTGCTCAAGGGCCGTCGGGCCACCACGCACTGGGGCGTTCTGGACCGGCTGCCCGCGTACGGGGCGGAACCGACCGGGACGGAGCGGGTCGTCATCGACGGCAAGTACGCCATCGCCGCCGGGGTCTCGGCCGGGATCGACCTCGCCCTGACGCTGGCCGGCGTGATCAGCGGGGACACGACCGCGCAGGCGATCCAGCTGCTGATCGAGTACGACCCCCAGCCGCCGTACGCGTCGGGTTCCATGGCGAAGGCGTCTCCCGAGGTGGTCGAGGCGGTGAACCGGCTGATGGCGCGCTAGGTCCTCGGTCTCGCGTCTGCGGGCCGGCGCCGGGGCACTGCGTCAGCGCCGGGGCGGGAAGGCGTGGCGGCGGGCGCCGGCGGTCACGGCGAGGACGGGGAGCATCAGCGCGAGCACCGTCCAGGGCAGGGCGCCGGTCCCCAGGCCGCTCAGGACCAGGCCGCCGACCACGCCGCCGCCCGCCATCGCGGCGTTCCACAGGGTCACCAGTACGGCCTGGGCGGCGTCCGCCCGCTCCCCGCCCGCGTCGCCCAGGGCGGTCTGGAGCAGGGTCGGGGCGCCGCCCCAGCCCAGGCCCCAGAACAGCGCCGCAACGTACACCAGCGGCGTGCTGCCGGACCACACCGCGAGGACGGCCGCCGTCAGGGCGACCAGCAGCGCGCCGCCGATCGTCAACTGCCGCAGCCGGCGGTGGATGTGGGCGCCGATCAGCCAGACGGCCAGCAGCGAGGCCAGCCCGAAGACCAGCAGGACGGTGCCGGTGGCGTCGCCGAGGCCGGCCTGGTCCAGGAAGGGCGCGATGTAGGTGAACAGGATGGTGTGCGCGAGCACGTAGAGCACCGTCACGGTGAGCACCGGCCGTACGCCGGGCACGGTGATCGCGTGCCGGACCGGCACCCGCTCGCCGGCCGGCTGCCCGGGCTGCTCCGGCAACAGCGCCGCGATCCAGCCGATCACGCCGACCGCCAGTGCCGTCATGGCCAGGAAGGGCACCCACCAGGCGAGCACCTGCCCGAGGAAGGTGCCGACCGGCACTCCCAGCGACAGCGCCACCGGCACGCCCGCCATCGCCACGGCCATGGCCCTGCCCTGCTGTGGGACCGGCACCAGCCGGCGCGCGTACCCCGCCAGCAGGGCCCAGGCGAGGCCGGCCGCGACGCCCGCGAGGAAGCGGGCGGCCAGCGTGAGCGGGTAGCTGGTGGAGGCCGCGGTGACCGTGTTGGCCACCACGAAGCCCGCCATCGCGGTGAGCAGCAGCCGCTTGCGGCCCCAGCCGGCGGTGGCCGCGGTGAGCGGGATCGCGGTGACGGCGGAGCCGATCGCGTAGACGGTGACGGTCTGCCCGGCTGCGGACTCGCTGACCCCGAGCGCCTGGCTCATCCCGGGCAGCACGCCGGCGGGCAGGTTCTCGGTGAGGCCGGTGACGAAGACGGCGGTGGCCAGGGCCAGCAGGGCGGGGAGCGGAAAGGGCTTGTGGGACACCGGGGTCGTGCGCTGTGTGGTCGCCATGGGGCCATGCTTGGACCTCACACCGGTGTCAGGTTCAAGCATGGCCCCGAGGGCCGTCAGGTCAGCGGCCGAAGTAGCCGGTGAAGTTCCTGGAGAACTCCTGGCCGCCGAACCGGTCCCAGTTGATCGACCAGGTCATCAGCCCGCGCAGGTTCGGCTGCGCACCCGAACGCGGCACGTAGGAACCGCAGTTGGCCAGCCTGGTGAGGCAGTCGAGCGCCTTGTTCACCTCGGCCGGGGCGACGTAGCCGTTGCCCGCGTTGGTGGTGGCCGGCATGCCGATGGCGACCTTGGAGGCGGGCAGCGCCGGGAACACGTTGTTCGCGTTGCCCGCCACCGGGAAGCCCTTGAGCAGCATGTCGGTCATCGCGACGTGGAAGTCGGCGCCGCCCATCGAGTGGTACTGGTTGTCCAGGCCCATGATGGAGCCGGAGTTGTAGTCCTGGACGTGCAGCAGGGTGAGGTCGTCGCGCAGCGCGTGGATGACCGGCAGGTACGCCCCGGCGCGCGGGTCCTGGCCGCCCCAGGGGCCCGATCCGTAGTACTGGTAGCCGAGTTGGACGAAGAAGGTCTCCGGCGCCATGGTCAGCACGAAGCCCGGGCCGTACTTGGCCTTGAGGGTCTTCAGTGCGGAGATCAGGTTGACGATGACCGGGCTGGTCGGGTTCCTGAAGTCGGTGTCACCGGTGTTGAGGGAGAGCGAGTGCCCCTCGAAGTCGATGTCCAGGCCGTCCAGGCCCCACTTGTCGATGATCGCCGAGACCGAGCTGACGAAGGCGTCCCGGGCGGCGGTGCTGGTCAGCTGGACCTGGCCGTTCTGACCGCCGATCGAGATCAGCACCTTCTTGCCCTGGGCCCGCTTGGCGGCGATGGCGGCCTTGAACTCGTCGTCCGACTCGACGCTCGGGCACTCGGTGGCCGGGCAGCGGTTGAAGCGGATGTCGCCGGAGGCGACGGAGGCGGGCTCGCCGAAGGAGAGGTTGATGAAGTCCCAGGAGTTCGGGACGTCGGCCATCCGGGTGTAGCCGGCGCCGTTGGCGAAGCTCGCGTGCAGGTAGCCGACCAGGGCGTGGCTGCCGGCCGGCGGGTTGGTGGGCGTCCCGGTGGGCGTGCCCGTCGGGGTGCCGGTGGGCGTACCCGTGGGCGTCCCGGTGGGCGTGCCCGTCGGGGTCGCGGTCGGCGAAGCGGTGGCGGTGGGCGTGGGCGTCGGGCTGGGGGCGCCCGGGCCGTCCAGCGAGATGTCGTCCGCGTAGTAGGTGCCCTGGCCGTACCAGCCGTGGGTGTAGACGGTGGCGCTGGTCTGGTTGGCGCCGGTGGTGAAGCCGAGGCTGAGCTTCTGGTACGAGCCGCCGGTGCCCGGCGTCCAGGTGCTCGGGCCGCCGCCGTCCACGCCCAGGTAGACGTACGAGCCGTTGACGAAGGCGCTGAGCGTGTAGGTGGTGTTCGGGGCGACGGTGACGGTCTGGCTGCACTGGGCGGTGTCGCCGGCCGTGGCGGCCGCGGCGAGCGCGCGGCTGCCGCTGTGCACCGGGCTGGTGACGACGCTGCCGGAGTTGCCGGTGCAGCTCCAGGGGCCGAGCGTGCCGGACTCGAAGCCGCCGTTGGCCAGGAACTCGCCGGCCGAGGCGGCGGGCGCCAGGCCCAGCGCGAGGCCGGCCAGGGTGGCCGCGGCGACGGCGGAGGCGGTACCGGCGGCGACGGCCGCGCGGCGGCCCGTGACCGGAGTTCTGGGGGCGGGTGTTCTGCGCATGCGGGCGCTCCTGCGATGGCGCGGTCGTGGGGGACGTCCGAGGGCACGCCGGAGCACGCGCCAGTGGGGGGAACGGCCCGGCCTGGCACCCAAGTTGGACTAGACCACTGAAGTGGATTCGGCCGTGCGGTGTCAATGGTCCAGACCGGTTCCCCGCCGCTCCGGTTGCCGGGTGTGACACCCCGCCGAAGGATGGAGGGGTGACCCCGCCCGGCTACCTCCGCTACCCCCACCTGCACGGCGGCCTGCTCACCTTCACCGCCGAGGACGACGTCTGGGTCGCCCCGCTGGACGCCGACGGCACCGGCACCGGCCGGGCCTGGCGGGTCGGCTGCGACCGCACCCGGGTCAGCCACCCCCGCTTCTCCCCCGACGGCACCACCCTCGCCTGGACCGGCTGGCTCGCCCCGACCCCCGAGGTGTGGACCGCCCCGGTCGAGGGCGGCCAGGCGAGCCGGCTCAGCTTCTGGGGCAGCCAGGACACCCGGGTGCGCGGCTGGCTGCCGGACGGCGAGGTGCTGGCCGTCACCTCGTACCACGAGCCCTTCAGCCACTACACCTGGGCGCACGCCCTGCCGCCGGACGGCTCCCCCGGCCGCCGGATGCCCTGGGGGCCGGTCGGCGACGCCCAGATGAGCCGCGAGCGGACCGTGCTGCTCACCGGCGCCGCCCCCCACGAACCGGCCGCCTGGAAGCGCTACCGGGGCGGCGCCACCGGCCGGCTCTGGGTGGACGGCGAACGGATCCTGCCCGAGCACACCGGGCACCTCGCCTCACCGATGCCGGTCGCCGGACGGATCGCCTTCCTCTCGGACCACGAGGGCATCGGCAACGTCTACTCCTGCCGCCCGGACGGCACCGACCTGCGCCGGCACACCGACCACGCCTCCTACTACGCCCGCGAGGCCGCCACCGACGGCACCCGGATCGTCTACCAGCACGCCGGCGACCTCTGGCTGCTGGACGGCCTGGACGCCCCCGCCCCGCGCCGGCTGCACGTCCCGCTCGGCGGCGCCCGGGCCGGCCGCCGCCCGTACCAGGTCAACGCCGCCACCCAGGTCAAGGACCTCGCCTGCGACCGGACCGGCCGGGCCGGAGTGATCACCGTGCGCGGCAGCCAGTACTGGCTCACCCACAAGGACGGCCCGGCCCGCGCGCTCGCCGACACCCCGGGGGTGCGCACCCGGCTGCCGGTGGTGCTCGGTCACACCGGCGAGGCGGCCTGGATCACCGACGCCGAGGGCGCCGACGCGATCGAGGTGATGCCGCTGCCCGGCCACGCCGGGTCGCAGACGCACCGCCACCGGGTGCTCGCCGTCGGGCGGATCGGCCGCGTCCTGGAGCTCACCGCCTCACCCGACGGCAGCCGCCTCGCCGCCGCCACCTCGAACGGGCGGCTGCTGCTGGTCTCCGCCGCCGACGGCGAGGTGCGCGAACTGGCGGCCTCCGGCTACGGACCGGTCTCCAGCGCCCGCTTCTCCCCCGACTCGCACTGGATCACCTGGTCCGAGCCGGTCGCCGGGCGCTCGCTGCGCCGCATCCGGCTCACCCGCACCGACGTGCCCGCGCCGACCGTCGACATCACCGACGGCCGGTTCGAGGACGAGCAGCCGGTGTTCACCCGGGACGGCCGCTACCTGGCCTTCCTGTCCTGGCGCGGCTTCGACCCGGTCCACGACGTGCACACCGGCGACCTCTCCTTCCCGCTCGGCTGCCGCCCGTACCTCGTCCCGCTCGCCGCCGACACCCCCTCGCCGTTCGCCGCCCCGGCCGAGGACGGCGCCCCGCACGGCGACGGCGACGGCACCGTCCGGGTCGACCCGGACGGCATCGGCGAGCGGCTGCTCCAGTTCCCGGTGATCGCCTCCAAGTACTCGGCCACCGACGCGGTGCGCGGCGGCCTGGTCTGGCTGCGCTGGCCGATCTCCGGAACCCTCGGACAGACCTTCGCCAGCCCGGAGGACATCTCGGGGCGCCCCTCACTGGAGCACTTCGACCTGGCCCGGGGTACCCGCAGCACGCTGGTCGACAAGCTGGACGGCTACGCGGTCTCCGGGGACGGCGGCTCGATCGCGGTCTACTCGGCCGGGACGCTGCGGGTCGTCCCGGTCGCCGCCCCCGCCGCCGGCACCACCGTCGACCTGCGCCGGATCACCCACACCGTGCACCCGGCCGCCGAGTGGCGCCAGGCCTACCGCGAGGCCGCCCGGATCGTCCGGGACCAGTTCTGGGACGAGCGGATGTCCGAACTGGACTGGCCCGCACTGGTCGCCCAGTACGAGCCGCTGCTGGACCGGATCTGCTCCCCCGACGACTTCGCCGACCTGCTGCGCGAACTCCTCGGCGAACTCGGCACCTCGCACGCCTACGTCACCCCCTCCCGGCGCGCCGAGGGCCCCACGCTCGCCCAGCAGCCGCTCGGCCTGCTCGGCGCCACCGTCCACCGCTCCCCCGACGGCCGCTGGCTGGTCCACCGGGTACTACCCGGCGAGACCTCCGACCCGCGCGCCCGCGCCCCGCTGGCCGCCCAGGGCGTCCGGGACGGCGACGAGTTCCTGGAGATCGGCGGCCGCCCGCTGGACCCGCTGCGCGGGCCGCTCCCGATGCTCGCCGGCACCGGCGGCACCACCCTGGAACTGGCCCTGCGCAGCGACCCGGACGGCCCGGTGCGGCGGATCGTGATCACCCCGCTGATCGACGAGCGGCCCATCCGCTACCAGGACTGGGTGACCAAACGACGCGCCCTGGTCCGGGAGTTCAGCGACGGGCGGTGCGGCTACCTGCACATCCCGGACCTCGGCGGCTCCGGCTGGGCGCAGTTCAACCGGGACCTGCGGCGCGAGCTGGACAAGCCCGCGCTGGTGCTGGACGTGCGCGGCAACGCCGGCGGCAACGTCTCCGAACTGGTGCTGGAGAAGCTCTCCCGGCAGGTCCTGGCCTGGGACTTCAGCCGGGACCGCCGACCGGTGCGCTGGCCCCGGCACGCACCGCGCGGACCACTGGTGGCGCTGGCCGACGAGGCCACCAGCTCGGACGGCGACGTGATCATCGCGGCGATCGAACTGCTCGGGCTCGGCCCGGTGATCGGCACCCGCACCTGGGGCGGGGTGGTCGGGATGAGCGGGCGGCACACCCTCGGCGACGGCACCCAGATCTCGGTGCCGAAGAACGCCTCCTGGTTCGGCGGCGGGCTCGGCTGGTCCGTGGAGAACCGGGGCGTCGAGCCGGACGTGCACATGCTGCGCACCCCCCGTGACTGGGCCCGGGGGCGCCACCCGGAACTGGTCGCCGCCGTCCAGCTGGCCCTGGAGCTGCTGGAGGACGCGCCCGCCGCGGAGCCCCCGCCGGAGTCCACGCCCCGGCCGGACCTGCGGCGCCCGCCGCTGCCGCCGCGAGCGCGGTGACAGCCGCTACGGAACCGGTGGGGCCTCAGTCCCAGGGGTCGCCTTCGGCCGTCATGTCCTCGGCGGCGCGCCGGTCGGCCTCCTCCTGGGCGAGCCGCTCCTTGCTCTCCCGGGTGCGCTCGACGTCGTCACCGTACGCGTCGGCGGCCTCGTCGTGGGCGAGGGCCGCACGCTGGGCGGCCTCCTGCCCGGCGGACTCGTGCGGCGGCCGGTGGAACAACCTGTCGAAGATGCCCATGACTCCTCCAGAGGGGATGGACGGAATGTCGGATATGCCGGGCTGCCCCCACTCTCACACCGCGTGTCGACGGACGCACCTTGAGCCTTTGGTCCCTGGTGACCGCGCCCAACGGCCGTAGCCGGGGGCCGTCGGCCGGGCGGAGGGTGGGGACCGTCGGCGACATCCACGCCACCCCCTGGAGTCCGCAGTGACCGTCGTACATCCCGGAAGCCCCGCCCGGCGCACCGCCGAGGACCTGCACGACGGACCGCGCCGCCGGGTCGGCCCGCTCGCCGCGCTGGACGGCCGGCTGCCCGGCCCGCACGACCTGCTGCTGATGCAGTGCCCCAGCTCGCTGCGGCCCCTCGCGGGCGGCCCGCTGCCGGACTGGGCGCGGGCGGTGCTGCGGGTACACCCCTGGGTGACGGTCGGCCGGGCGCCCGCCGTGGTCGGCAACCCGGTCGACCTGCCGCATCCGCAGCGCTGCACCCGGGACCCCGAGGCGGCACCCGAACTCTGGTTCCCGGTCACCGTGCACGGCCCGCGCCCCGGACTGCGGCTGGACGCCCTCGCCCCGTGGGCGGCGGTGGCCCGGACCCTGCGCCCCGAACAGCTCCCCGAACGACGCGAACACCTGGCCCCCGAACGGCTGGCCGGCATCCCGGCCCTGGCCCTGCTGCCCGAGGTCGGCCGACTGGTGGCCGACCACCGACTGCCCTGGGGCCCGATCGGCGCGGTCGGCTACGAGCTGGGCAGCGGGGTACCGGTCGCCGGCCCGCTCAGCCCGCTGCGGCTGGTCCTGCGCTCCCCGCAGCCGGTCAGCCGCCGCGACGCCCTGCAACTGCGGCGGGCGCTGACCAAGCTGCCGGTACCCGTACAGGCCGAACTGGAGACCCGCCACGGCTCGGTCCAGCTCGCCGAGTACGCCTCCGGCGCCCACAACCTCACCCTGCTCACCCCGAACGGCCCACGGGAGGTCCACGACCCGTGGTTCCCCCGGGGCCCGTTCGCCTGACGGGCGGCTTCACGGGGTGACGGTCGCAACGGTCGGCCGGGCGGTGACGCCCGTGCGACCCGTGTGAGCGGTCACGCGGCGGCCACAGCGCCGGCGGGGACGCGTCCCGACATTCCTTCGAAAAAAATTCGCGGCCGATGTCAATCCGGCCGCGTCCGCTCCGACGTCATGGCGTGCGGCGCCCCGCCGCACGCGGACGCAACCGGAGTTCAGCCATGGATCAACTGCTCAGAGTCATGAATTTCAACGTCTCCAGTGACGGCATCGGTGCCGGTGAGGACCAGAGTTTCGAGCTCCCGTTCGGCCTCGACCGGCCCGAGCGGCTGTTCTCCTGGGCCGGGGCCACGGCGAGCTGGCCGATGCGCACCGATCCCGGGGGCAGCCGGGGCCTGGACGACTACTTCACCCGGGACTTCGCCCGCAACATCGGCGCCGAGATCATGGGCCGCAACAAGTTCGGGCCCCAGCGCGGGCCCTGGCAGGACCACGAGTGGCGCGGCTGGTGGGGGAACGAGCCCCCGTTCCGCACCCCCGTGTTCGTCATGACCCACCACGAGCGCCCGTCGTTCACGCTCTCCGACACCACGTTCCACTTCGTCGACGGCGACCCGGCCACGGTCCTCGGACGGGCGCGGGAAGCCGCCGACGGCAAGGACGTGCGACTCGGCGGCGGGGTCACCACCGTCCGGCAGTTCCTCGACGCCGACCTCGTGGACACCCTGCACGTGGTGGTCTCACCGCTGAAGCTCGGGTCCGGACTGAAGCTCTGGGATTCCCCCGACGAGCTGCTCGACCGGTTCCACCTGGAGGTCGTGCCCAGCCCGAGCGGCGTGGCGCACCACCTGTTCTGGCGACGGTGACGCAGGGCCCCACTACCCGGCGGCGGGCGGGTAGTGGGGCCTTCGCGCTGTGCGACGTCAGCCGGTGATGCTGGGCGCGCCGGTCTCCAGGTGGCCGGTGAAGCGCTGGGAGAAGCTGCTGTCCGCGTCCACGGTGACGGTGAAGTCGTACCAGCCGTTGGTGTACGCCACGGCGTTGAAGAAGTCGGTGACGCTGTCGCCGGCCGGGACCTGGTACGTCCAGGGGCCGTCCGTCCGGTAGTTGTTCGACGCGATCGTGAAGGTCATCGGCGTGCTGCCGTTGTTGGCGAGCTTGAAGTAGACGGCCGGCTTGCCCGTCCCCGGCTCGACCGCGTACGAGGCGGTGACCGCGGCGTTCTTGCCCGCCTTGGTGAGGTCGCCGGTGAAGCGGCGCAGGAAGCGGTTCGGGCCGACGACGGTCAGGTCGTACTTGCCGTTGCCGAAGCCGTTGGTGCCGCAGTTGAAGAAGTCGGTGACGGGGCTGCCGGAGTCGACGGTGTACTGCCAGGGGCCGCCGCTGCGGTAGGCGTTGGCGTAGGCGGCGAAGTGCGAGGCGCGGGCGGCGCCGTCGTTGGACATCTTCACCCAGACGTGCATGACGCCGCCGGCGTCGGCGTCCCAGTGGTCCAGGTTGGCGTTCGGCTGGTACGGCAGGGCCCGCGCGGGCCGGGTGCCGGACTCCTGCACCGGCAGCTGGTTGTTCACCGGGGCCGGGTTGGGCAGCGGGCCGCAGGCGGACAGGCCGATGGTCTGCGAGGTGTCGGGCAGCGCCGGCAGGCCGTACACCGGGTTGGCGAAGTCGAACACGCTGGTCAGGTCGCCGCAGACGCGGCGGCGCCAGTCGCTGATGTTCGGGCAGGTGGCGGGCTTGCCGAGGGCCGCCGTCCAGACCTCCAGGAAGCGCAGCACCGAGGTGTGGTCGAAGGTCTCGGAGTTGACCCAGCCGCCGCGGGTCCAGGGCGAGACGGCTATCAGCGGGACGCGGAAGCCGAGGCCGATGTTGGTGCCGTTGTAGAACTCGCCCGGGGTGCCGGCGGGGGCGGCCGGCGGCGGGACGTGGTCGAAGAAGCCGTCGTTCTCGTCGTAGTTGATGAACAGGATCGACGAGTTGAAGACGTTCGGGTCCGCGTTGAGCGCGTCGATCACCATGTGGACGAAGTGCGCGCCGTCGGCCGGGGTGGCGTACGGGTGCTCGGAGGAGGCCTGGTCGGCGACGATCCAGGAGACCTGCGGGAGGGTGCCGGCCAGCACGTCGGCCTTGATGGCGGCGGCGATGTCGTCCGGGGTCTTCCCGGTGACCTTGGGCACCGAGCCCATGCCCTTGACCGCCGGCGGGCTGCCGGCCGGGGCGTTCGTGAAGTTCGTGAAGTACGCCAGGGCGTTGTCGCCGTAGTTGTCGGCGGCGTTCTGGTAGACCTTCCAGCTGACCCCGGCGCTCTCCAGCGCCTCGGCATAGGTCTGCCAGCGCAGGCCCTTCTCGTCACCGCCGTCGTAGGCCGGGCCGCCCGCGGCGCCGGCCGGGTCGATCTGGCCGGACCAGTGGTAGGTGCGGTTGGGGCCGGTCGCGCTCAGCACGGAGCAGTGGTAGGCGTCGCAGATGGTCCAGTTCTCGGCCAGCGCGTAGTGGAACGGGATGTCCTGGCGGGTGAGGAAGCCGAGCGTGCGGACGTTGCCCTTGGCGGCGACCCAGGAGTCCATCCTGCCGCCGTTCCAGGCCTTGTGCTGGTCGCTCCACCCGTGGCTGAGGTCCCCGTTGCACTGGGCGAGGCGCTCGGGGTCCGCGCCGCCGGCCGGCTTGGTCTGGCTGAACTGCCACGGGTACTGCCGGCCGAACAGACCGTTGGGCTGGTTGAAGACGCTGTAGCCGCCGGAGATCTGGATGGCGCTGCGGTCGGCGAAGCCGCGCACGCCGCGCAGCATGCCGAAGTAGTGGTCGAAGCTGCGGTTCTCCTGCATCAGGATCACCACGTGCTGGGCGTCGGTGATGGTGCCGGTCGTGTTGAGCGCGGTGGCGGCGGCGGTCGCGGTCGTGCCGCTCGGGGCGGCCCCCGCGGCACCGGCCCCGGTGCCGGCCACGGCGAGGCCCGCGGCGGCGGCTCCGGACAGCGTGACGAACTTCCTACGACTCAACTCGGCCATCAGCCCGGCCCGTCCCTTCGCTGGCGATGTTGTGTACACAAGTCGGGGCTCACTCGATCGCGCAGCAGTCTCCACCGCGCGCGAAGCGGTCCACCAGATGCGCGCGGCAGGGTTGGCGGACTGTTCGTCCGGGTGTCACCGAGCGACGCCCGGCTGAACGGGCGAAGGGGCTGGGGTGCTCAGCGGTCCTCGACCTCGATTCCCAGCGCCTGGGCGAACTGAGGTGCCAGCTCAAGCAGTTGGGCGGAGCTGATGACGGCGCCGCGCAGCCCCTGGTGACCGTCGGCCAGACCGAGCCGGACGGCGCCGCGCAGGTCGGTCCTGCTCAGCGTCGCCCCGCGCAGCCGGACCTCCTCCAGCGTGGAGCCGGGGAAGGACACCCCGGTCAGCTTCGCCTCGCCGAAGTCCACGTCGCGCAGCAGGCAGTCCTCGAAGACGACGTCCCGCAGGACGGCCGAGCGCAGGTTGACCGCCTCCAGCTTGCAGCCCCGGAAGACCACCCGGCGCAGCGCCGAGCCGTACCCGGCGACCCCGGCGAGCACGCCGCCGACGAAGGAGCTGTCCTGCCACTCGGAGTCGCTGAGGTCGCAGGCGACCCAGCGGCCGGCCTGCACCCACACCTCGTTGAACCGGGCCTGGCGCAGCTTGACCCCGCTGAGCGCGACGCCGGTGAAGGCGCACTCCAGGAAGGCCGCCCCGGCACCCGACTCGTCGGTGTGCTCGCCGCCGTCGAAGTGCGTGGTGTCGTACCGCTCGTCACTGCGCAGCGGCCCGGTGTGCGGGCGCAGCAGCTCGGCGTACGGGAGGTCGGCGAGCCGGTCGGGGACGGAACGGGGCATGGCGGTGGCTCCTGGCGGTCGGGGGCGGAGGGGTCTCGCCCGCATGCTCGCACGCGGCACCGACGACGCCCGGCAGCGACGACGCTCCGCACCGGCAACGCCCGGCAGTGGCGACGCCCCGCACCGGCGACACCCTGAACCGGCGGCACCCCGAGGAGGCCGCGAAGCCGCAGCGCCCCGGACCGGCCGCCTCGGCGCGACCGGTCCGGGGTGCTCACCGCTCGGGTCAGCCGCGCGCCCAGAGCGAGTTGACGCGGCTGCGCTCGGTGCCGTTCGGGTAGGGGTTGGTGCAGGAGGTGCCGGGGCCGCCGCCCGACATCAGCTCGCTGCACGGACCGGAGTAGTGGTCCGGCAGGCCGAGCACGTGCCCGGTCTCGTGCGCCACCACGCGCACCGAGCTGTACTGCTGGTTCTGCTGGTAGTCGAGGAAGATGTAGCCGCGCCCGTGGCCGTCGGTGCTGGCGTACGAGCCGCGGCTGTCGTTGCCCTCGTAGTAGCGGAAGTCGGCGGCCGAACCGGACCGCAGCTGGACGTTGGCGACCGAGCTGTTCCAGATCTGCGCGGCCTGGGATATCTGGTTGCGGAAGGACGGCGCGGAGCTGGCGTCATAGGTGACGGTGACGGTCGCCAGGCCCGGGTTGGCGGCCTGCTTGGCCTTGGCGGAAGCCATCACGGCCTGGAAGAAGGCCTGGTTGTCCGCGGTCTCCGCAGCCGAACCGGCATACGTCGAGGCGGTGTAGCCCTGCACGGCCGGGGCGGCCGGCGCCGCGGACGCGGCGGTGGTGGGCAGGACGGCGAGGCCGGCCGCGAGGGCGAGGCCGAGGGTGGCGGACAGCACGGAACGCTTCATGTGGGGGCTCCGATTCCTGCGGTGGCGTGGCCGGTTGGGGGCCGGCCACGAGGAACACCTGGTCAACGGGTGGTGTCCCCAGAGCTTCGGGCAACCCGGTGCGTGCGCGGATGATGCCAACCCGCGATAACACCGTTCAATACCCCGCCCAATACCCCGGCGGTGGAGCCGAATTGAGTTGTCTTTTCCTCGCCTTGACTCAATCGTGCCCCTGGAATTCCGTTCCGGCGGCGGCTAGGCTCCCGTCCGGGGAAGTACCCGGAGCGGCGGGCCGCCCGATTCCGGCCGAGCGGCCCGCCGCGCCGAACTCACCTGCCGGACACGTCAGTTCCGCGCCACGAGACCGTTCGACCAGAGGTAGTCGACCTGGCTGCGCTCGTTGCCGTCGGGGTACGGGTTGGTGCAGGACGGGCCGGGGCCGCCGCCCGACATCAGCTCGCTGCACGGGCCGGAGTAGTCGTCGGGCAGGCCGAGCACGTGCCCGGTCTCGTGCGCCACCACGCGGAGCGAGCTGTACTGCTGGTTCTGCTGGTAGTCGAGGAAGACGTAGCCGTGGCCGTGCCCGTCGGTGCTGGCGTACGAGCCGCGGCTGTCGCTGCCCTCGTAGTACGAGAAGTCGCCGTTGCCGCTGGTCTCCTGGAGCCGGACGTTGCGCTCCGAGCCGTTCCAGATCTGCGCGGCCTGGGATATCTGGCCGGTGAAGGAGGGTGCGTTCGCGGTGTCGTAGGTGACGGTCACGGTCAGCAGCCACGGGTTCGCGGCCTGCCGGGCCTTGGCCGAGGCCATCACGGCCCGGAAGAAGGCCTGGTTGTCGGCGGTCTCCGCGGCCGAACCGGCGTACGTCGAGGGGGTGTAGCCCTGGGCGGCGGGGGTGGCCGGGGCTGCGGAGGCGGCGGTGGCGGGCAGGGTCGCGAGGCCGGCCGCGAGGGCCAGGCCCAGGGCGGCGGACAGCACGGATCGCTTCATGTGGGGACTCCGGTTTCGGGGTGCGCCGACTCGCCCGGGGCCGGTGGGGGCCGGACCCGAGGAGGGCGCACGGTGGGGGCCGCCCCGGCGGTGACCTGGGCGGGTTGCTGTCCCCCGAGCTTCGACCCGCCCGGGGCCGCCGCGGATGATGCCAACCGGCGATAGCTCCGCCGCATGGCGGCCGGGGTTCGCCGCGCGCCGCGCCGGTCGATCCGTCGGCCGGCCCTCCGGCATGCTCTTGAATGCCTGTCATGTCCTTGGCGAGGAGGTGTGACGGCGTCTATGCTCCGGACGTGGAGCTCGACGTGAGACACCTCCGGGTGCTGTGCGCGATCGCCGACAGCGGCAGCCTCCGCAAGGCCGCGCTCCAGCTCGGCATGACCCAGCCCTCCCTCACCACCCAGCTGCACCGCATCGAACGGGCCGTCGGCGGCACCCTGTTCACCCGCGAGCAGACCGGCAGCCGGCCCACCGCGCTCGGCCACTCGGTGCTCTCCCGGGCCCGGCCGGTGATCACCGAGATGGCCGCCCTGGTGGCCGCCGCCCGCCAGGAGGCCAGGGACGCCGCCGGGCCCGGCCGGCAGCGGCGGCTGCGGATCGGCAGCGTCGGCAGCCGGGCGGTCGCGGCCTGGCTGCGCCGGGTGCACGATCGGCTGCCGGACACCGACACCACCATCCACGTGGACATCTCGGCCAGCGCACTGCTGCGGATGGTCGCCGCCGACCAGCTGGACGTGGCCTTCGTGTACGAGAGCGAGGGCTTCCCGCTGCGGGTGCCGCCGGACGCCGAGCAGCGGGTGCTGATGGCCCGGGAGCCGCAGTTCGTCGCGCTCGCCGCCGGGCACCCGGCCGCCGCCCGACCGGTCGTCCACCTGGCCGACCTCGCCGAGGACACCTGGATGGTCGACCCGACCGCCGACCACGAGTACGCGGCGATGCGCCGGGTGTTCAGCGAGGCCGGGCTCAACCCCCGGGTGGTGCAGGTGCGGGACAACGCCACCGCCGCCGAGCTGGTCGCCTCCGGCGAGGCCGTCCGCCCCTGCCAGCCGACCTCGCTGCCCGGGCCCGGCACGGTGGTCCGCCCGGTGCACGGGGACCCGCTGGCCGTCCGGCTGCTGTTCACCTGGCGTCCGCGCGCGCTCAGCCCGCCCGCACTGGACGCGCTGTACGGCGAACTGCGCGCCGCCTACCTGGATCTGGCCAAGGTCAACCCGGCCTACCTGGCCTGGCTGGCCCGGCACGAGCCGGTGCTGCTGGGGCGGGCCGGCTAGCGGGCGTTCACCCGCCCGCCTGCCGCCCGCCTGCTCTCCCGGCCGTGGATCAGCACGCCCACCGCCACCATCAGCGCGCAGACCAGGCCCGCCGCGAGCACCCCGGAGCCGCCGAGCGCGGTACAGGCCAGCACCAGCGCGGCCCCGGCCGGCGCCACCGCCTGGGCCACCGCGCCCCGCTTGGTGTGCCGGGAGTGCAGGAGCCAGACCGTGACCAGGTAGAGCGCGGTGGGCACGGTGACCGCCGCGGTGGCGGCGGTCTCGGAGATGTGCGCCTGGTGCACCGCCGACTCCACCGCCACCTCCAGCCCGGCGCCGATCGCGGCCGCCGAGCCGAACACCAGGTAGTGCCCGTAGCCCCAGACCAGCGCCTGCCGGTTGGACCGCAGATGCTCGTGGACCGGCCGGGCGAAGTAGATCCACCAGGCCGCGAAGCAGATCAGCAGCCCGCCGACCGCCACCGGCACCAGACGGCCCAGCTCCTCGTGCTCGTCCACCGCCGACTGCATCGCGACGGTCGCCGCCGCCACCGTCTCGCCGAGCACGATCAGGGTGAACAGCCCGTACCGTTCGGCGATGTGGTGCGGGTGCCAGGAGGTCCGCATCCGCAGCTCGGCGGCCACCGGCACGGCCAGCTCGCACAGCACCCCGATCGGGATGGCGTACGGCCGGGCGCCCTGCGGCAGGAACAGCATCGCCACCCAGCAGACCTGGCAGAGCGTGATCCCCGCCGCGTAGCCCAGCGCGACCCGGCGCGCCACGCCCTGCTCGCTGGCGGCCGCGCGCAGCCACTGGGTGACCATCGCCAGCCGCATCACCACGTAGCCGGCGATCGCCAGCGTCAGGTCCTGGGTGGCGAACAGCCGCGGCACCCCCGCGGCGAGGATCAGCACCCCGGCGATCTGCACCAGCGTGGTGAGCCGGTACGGCACGTCGTCGACGTCGTACGCGGAGGCGAACCAGGTGAAGTTCATCCAGGCCCACCAGATCGCGAAGAAGGCCAGTGCGTAACCGCGCAGGCCTTCCCCGTAGTGCCCGGCCGCCAGGGAGTGGGCCAGTTCCCGCCCGGCCTGGCCGACCGCGACCACGAAGCAGAGGTCGAAGAAGAGCTCCAGCGGGGTCGCGACCCGGTGCGGCTCGTTCCGGTCGCGCGGGACCATCCGGCGCACCGGCGGCGGGTCGACGGGGTGTCTGCGGGGTGCCGTGGCGGCGTGGTCAGTGGACATCGGAGCTGCTCCGGGGTCGGGAGGTGGATCGTCCCGCGCATCCTGACAGTGGCCCGGGCCCGGCACACGCACCGGCGCGGTACGTGTGCGCCACCGGCACGACAGTGTGCACGCACCGGCACGTTCCGGGACGCTGCACACCTCGACACGAAGGCCCCTTATATCCCTTTTTTCCTTACCGTCAGCCGCAGTTGACGCTCCGGTGCGCGAACCGGGTGACAGCCCGGCGGGATTCCGGGCGCGCCCCGCGCGCTGCGTCGCGGCCAGCCGGAGCGCCGCTAGATTCTTCCCCGGCTGGAAGAGCGCGGGCCTTGCCGGGCCCCACGACACGGGCGGTCTGCGGGCAACGCGGAAGGTCAAGGCTGGTGGCGGGACAACGGGGGCGGCAGAGCCGATGTTCCCGTGTCCGCACCACCGGCCTCGTGATCACCGCGCTGCTCGCCAGCGCCTCCCGTGCGGCCCGCCTCGCCACGGCCGCGGCGGCTACTTCTCCCAGCCGACCTTGCTGTAGTCCTCCCCGGCGAGGCCGAAGGCCCCGTAGTTGGCCAGGCCCTTGCGGGTCGCCACGACCTCCGGCCGCTGGTAGAGCTCGACGGTGTGGCCGAGCTCCCAGATCTTCGCGTCCGCTTGGTTGTAGAGCTTCGCGGCCTCCGCCGGGTCGACCGTCCCAGCCGCCTTCTTCAGCAAGTCGTCGATCTCCTGGCTGCCCAGGCGCGAGGGGTTGCTGAAGCTGTTGTCGCCCACCGGCAGCCGGAAGTTGGTCAGGCTCTTGGACAGCGGGAAGGAGTCGGTGTTGCGCCAGCTCGCGATCTCGAACTTGCCCGGGTTCACGTACTTGGTGAAGAAGTCGTTGGCGGGCACCTTGTCCAGGCTGACCTTGACGCCGGCCGCCTGCCACATCGCCGCCGCCGCGGTGGCCAGGTCGATCTGCGCCTGCGGGGTGGAGTCGTTGAGCACCCAGTGCAGCTCCAGCGCGCCGCCGTCCTTGGTGCGCGGCTGACCGCTGCCCGCCTCCTTCCAACCCGCCTCGTCCAGCAGCTTCTTGGCGGCGGCCAGGTCGAACTTGGCCCAGTCGCCGGAGGTGTCCTGGTAGCCGGTCTGGTTGGGCATGAAGATGTGGTTGCCGAGCGGCTTGAACTCCACCGGCACCCCGTTGTTGGCGATCTTGATCAGCGCGGAGCGGTCCAGCGCCTTGCCGAGCGCCTGCCGGACCCGCTGGTCCGCCAGCGCGCCGGTGCCGCCGAAGGAGATGTGCACCTCGTCCCAGGGGCTGGCGCTGCGGATCGCGGTGTCCTTGGCGTTCTTGAGCTGCCCGTAGGCGGTGGCGGTGCCGGCCGCGGCGTAGTCGATCTCGTTGTTGAGGTAGGCCTGGGTCGTCGCCGACTGGGACATCACCCGGAAGGTGAGCTTGTCGGCCTTGGCCCTGGTGCCCCACCAGGCCGGGTCCGGGACGAGGGTCAGGGTCTGCGCGGTCTTGTCCACCGTGCCGACCTTGAACGCGCCCGCGGTGATCGGGATCTTCTCCACCCAGCCCTTGTTGAAGTCGTCCGGGGTGGAGATGCCGGCCGCCGGGATCAGCGGGCGGAACAGGTTCTGCCAGTCGGCGTACGGCTCGGCGAAGGTGACCTTCACCTCGGTCGAATCGACGCCCTGCTCGACAGCGGAAATCTGCTCGTAGCCGGACGGGTCGGAGACGTTGTACGCCGGGTCCTTGCCGCCGGCGGTCTGCCAGTCGGCCTTGAAGTCCAGATAGCTCAGCGGCTTGCCGTCCGACCACTTGGCCTTGGGGTTGAGCTTGTAGGTGACCACCTGCGGCGAGGTTGAGGTGACCTTGGCCTCCACCAGGTAGTCGGGGTTGGGCAGGAAGGTGCCGGCGGCGTCCGTGTTGAAGAGCGAGGGCTCCAGGTTGCGCATGATCGTGACCGCGGAGCCGTAGTAGCCGTCCACCTGCAACGGGTTCCACTGGGTGATCCACTGGTACAGCGGGAAGCGCACCTCCCCGCCGTCCCTGACCTGGTCCAGCGGCTTGGGGTTGAGGTCGTTGGCGCCCTGTCTCGGCGGCTCGCTCTTGGCCGCGTTGTCGGCCGAGCCTCCCCCGCCCGAGGTGCACGCGGTGGCCGCCAGCGCGACGGCGACGGCAAGGGCGGTCGCCCGGCCGAGGCGACGGGCCGTGGTGGAAGCGTCCATGAGGGTCCCCCTGGTGAGGTCTTCGGTGCGGGAGTCGTGCCGTGCGCGTCGTGCCGTGCGGGAGTCGTGCCGCGCGAGTTGTGCCGCGCGAGGTGTGGCGGGGCTTGAACGTGGGCAGCCAATTCGGCGCCGGGCGAGCAGAACGTAACAGCGGATCCGGGCCGCCACCAGGGGGAGGAGGGAACACCTGATCCAAAAGCCACACGCGGCAACGCAGTTGCAACACGCCGGCCGTGCGCCGCTGCAACACTCTGACCTGCGCCTTCCCCGATTCCCTTGATCTCCCCGCCCCGACCGGGCCCCGAACCGAAAGCCGCCACCCGATGCCCACCAGACGCGTCGGCCCCGCCCCCGCCACCCCGGGCAGCCGTTGATGCTCCGTTACCTGGCGAAGCGACTGAGCTACTACGCGGTGCTGCTGATCGCCGCCGTGTTCCTGGCGTACGCGATATCCGCGACCGCCCTGCAACCACGCACCTACTTCGACGCCAAGGTCCCCCGCCCGGCCGCCGAATCGGTCGAACGCCAGCTCACCGCACTCAACTTGAACGACCGCACCCCGGTCGTCGAGCGCTTCGGCCACTGGGCCGACGGGCTGCTCCACGGCGACCTCGGCCGGACCATCCACGACACCCCGGTCACCGACGACTTCGGCCGCCGGGTCTGGGTCTCGCTGCGACTGCTGCTGATCGGCAGCCTGCTCGGCATCGTCCTCGGCGTCGCCGCCGGGGCCTGGAGCGCCGTGCGCCAGTACCGGATCTCCGACCGGCTGCTCACCGTGCTGTCCTTCGTGCTGCTCTCCACCCCGGTCTTCCTGGTAGCGCTGCTCCTCAAGAACGGCGCCATCGCCGCCAAGGACGCGGCCGGCCACGACGTCGTCCCGTTCACCGGATACGAGACCCCCGGGCTCACCGGCGGCCTCGGCACCCATCTCGCCGACTGGGCGCTGCACCTGCTGCTGCCCACCATCTCGCTGGCGCTCGGCGGCCTCGCCACCTACAGCCGTTACCAGCGCGGCACCATGCTCGACGTACTCGGCTCCGACTACCTGCGCACCGCCGAGGCCAAGGGGCTCACCCGCTGGCAGGCGCTGCTCCGACACGGGCTGCGCACCGCCGTGATCCCGATGTCGACCATGTTCGCCTACAGCTTCCTGGGCATCTTCACCGGCGCGATCTTCACCGAGACGATCTTCGGCTGGCACGGCATGGGCGAGTGGCTGATCCAGTCGATCAACGAACAGGACGTCAACTCCGTGGTAGCCGTCAATCTGTTCACCGCCGTCGTCGTCCTCGCCTCCGGCTTCCTCGCCGACACCCTGCACGCCGCCCTCGACCCGCGCGTGCGGTCCTGACCGGAGGAGACCCGAGATGACCACCACCGTCGCCGAGCCCTCCGCCGCGGCCACCGTCCCCCGGGCCACCGGCCGGGGACGGCTCGTCCTCACCCGGCTGCTCGCCGCCCGCGGCGCCGTCACCGGGGCCGTCATCGTCGTGCTGCTGTTCGCGCTCGCCTTCGGCGGCCCGCACCTCACGCCCTGGGACTACGCCGCCCCCGACTTCTCCGCGCTGCACCAACCCCCCTCCGCCGAGCATTGGTTCGGCACCAACGGGGTCGGCCAGGACGTGTTCGCGCAGACCGTCCGCGGGCTGCAGAAGTCGCTGGTCATCGGCCTGCTGGTGGCGCTGTTCTCCACCGTGCTGGCCTCGCTGGTCGGCGCCTGCGCCGGCTACTTCGGCGGCTGGGCCGACCGGTCGCTGATGTTCCTGGTGGACCTGCTGCTGGTCTTCCCCAGCTTCCTGATCATCACCATCGTCTCGTCCCGGCTGAAGAGCGCCGGCTGGATCGCCTTCGTCCTGCTGCTCGCGCTGTTCAACTGGATGATCACCGCCCGGGTGGTCCGCTCGATGACGATCTCCCTGCGCGAACGCGAATTCGTCCGCGCCGCACGGTTCATGGGGGTTCGGCCGCTGCGGATCATCAGCCGGCACATCCTGCCGAACGTCGCCTCCTTCCTCATCATCGACGCCACCATCGCGGTCGGCGGCGCCGTGATGAGCGAGACCGCGCTGTCCTACTTCGGCTTCGGGGTCAAGGCGCCGGACGTCTCGCTCGGCACCCTGCTCGCCGCCGGGACCAGCGAGGCCCCGGTGTTCCCCTGGCTGTTCTACTTCGCCGCCGCGCTGCTGGTGCTGTTCGTCCTCGCCGTCAACCTGATCGGGGACGGGCTGCGCGACGCCCTCGACCCCACCTCCGGGGCCATGCCCCGCCGTTCCCGGCCTGCCAGTCGTTTCCGGTCTGCCCGTCGTTCCCCGGCTGCCCGTCGTACCCGTAGGAAGCGCCCGTGACCACCACCGTCGAAACCCCGCTGCTCACCGTCCGGGACCTGCGCGTGGACTTCGCCGGGCCCGAGGGCCCGGTCCCGGCCGTCCGCGGAGTGGACCTCACCCTGCGGCGCGGCGAGACCCTCGGCATCGTCGGCGAATCCGGCTCCGGGAAGTCCGTCACCGCACTGTCCGTGCTCGGGCTGCTGCCCGGCACGGCGAGCGTCAGCGGCTCGGTGCGGCTGGAGGGACGGGAACTGGTCGGGCTGCCGGGCCGGGAGCTCGCCGCGATCCGCGGCCGCCGGATCGCCATGGTCTTCCAGGACCCGCTCTCCGCCTTCACCCCGGTCTACCGGATCGGCGACCAGATCGCCGAGGCGGTCCGCATCCACCAGCGGGTGGACAAGGCCGCCGCGCGGCGCCGGGCCGCCGAACTCCTCGACCTGGTCGGCATCCCGGCGCCCGACCGGGCCCTGGACAGCTTCCCGCACGAGTTCTCCGGCGGCATGCGCCAGCGCGCGATGATCGCCATGGCGGTCGCCAACGAGCCCGACATCCTGCTCGCCGACGAGCCCACCACCGCGCTCGACGTCACCATCCAGGCCCAGGTGCTGGACGTGCTGCGCACCGCCAAGCGGGAGACCGGCGCGGCCCTCGTCCTGGTCAGCCACGACCTCGGGGTGATCGCCGGAACGGCCGACCGGGTCGCGGTGATGTACGCGGGACGGGTGGTCGAGACGGCCGGGGTGGACGAGCTGTTCGCGGCCCCGCGCCACCCCTACTCGCTCGGCCTGATCGGCGCGCTGCCCCGGCTGGACGGGCGCGGCGGTCCGCTCGTGCCGATCCCCGGCACCCCGGCGCCGATGACCGAACTGCCGGCGGGCTGCCCCTTCGCGCCGCGCTGCCCGCTGGCGGAGGAACGCTGCTCCGCGGCCGAGCCCGCCCTGGAGGGGGCGGACGGCCACCTGTCGGCGTGCGTACGGTCGGCGGAACTCGCCGAGCGGCGGCCCGCGCCGGCCGAGGTCTACCCCGTCCCGGAGCTGCCCGCCGCCGTCGGCCCCGGCGACCGCGCCGCCCTGACACCGGTGCTGTCGGTGAGCGGCCTCGGAAAGACCTTCCCGCTCCTCAAGGGCACGGTGTTCAAGCGCAAGGTCGGCGAGGTCTACGCGGTGGACGGCGTCGACCTGGACCTGCGGGAGGGCGAGACCCTCGGCCTGGTCGGGGAGTCCGGCTCCGGCAAGTCCACCACGCTGTTCGAACTGCTGCGGCTCGGCGCCCCGGAGACCGGCCGGATCGAACTGCTCGGCCGGGACACCGCGACGCTCACCCGGGCCGAGGCCCACCGCCTCCGCGCCCAGGTGCAGATCGTCTTCCAGGACCCGATGGCCAGCCTCGACCCCCGCATGCCGGTCGGTGACATCGTCGCCGAACCGCTGCTCGCCCAGCGCACCCCGCGCGAGGAGACCGCCCGCCGGGTGCCCGAGCTGCTGCGCCAGGTCGGGCTCGACCCGGAGCACGCCGACCGCTACCCGCACCAGTTCTCCGGCGGCCAGCGCCAGCGCGTCTCGATCGCCCGGGCGCTCGCCGTCCGGCCCAGGCTGCTGGTGCTGGACGAACCGGTCTCCGCGCTGGACGTCTCCATCCAAGCCGGGGTGCTCAACCTGCTCCAGACGCTCAAGGCCGAGCTGGGCCTGTCCTACCTGTTCGTCTCGCACGACCTCTCGGTGATCCGGCACCTCGCCGACCGGGTCAGCGTGATGTACCTCGGCCGGACGGTCGAGCAGGGCGAGGTCTCCGCCGTCTTCGACCGCCCCCGCCACCCGTACACCCGTGCCCTGCTCTCCGCCGTCCCGCTCCCCGACCCCGCCGCCGAGCGCGCCCGCGACCGCGTCCTGCTGGCCGGCGACCCTCCCCCGCCCACCGAGCGCCGCACCGGCTGCGTCTTCCGCACCCGTTGCCCGCGCTACGCCGGGCTCACGGCCCCGGCGGACCAGGCCCGCTGCGAGCAGGAACGGCCGGCCCTGGTCGGCGGCGCGCAGGGGGCGGACCACCAGGCGGCCTGCCACCACCCGGAGCCGACGACCGGAGACGGTCGCGCAAGGTGATCATTCGAACACGATTCGGTGGATCCGGTCGGCGCCGTGTAGAGTCTTCGACGTCAGCAAGCGCCGCTAGCTCAGTTGGTTAGAGCAGCTGACTCTTAATCAGCGGGTCCGGGGTTCGAGTCCCTGGCGGCGCACATGGCAGGTTCTCAGGCCGTCCACTCCGGTGGGCGGCCTGAGGCGTTTTCCGGATGGGGAATGCTGATCCCCGTGACGACCCCTTCCGACACCCGTCCTCTCCCCGAGGAACTGATACTGCTGTGCGCCCACCCGGAGTCCGGGCGCTTCCGGGCCCCGGTCAGCGAGTTCCACCACGTGGTCGCCGGCGCCGTCCTCGCCGAACTGCTGCTGGCCGGCACGATCACCGTCGACAAGCACCACATCACCGGCTACCAGCCCTTCGGCGCGCGGGACGAGGTCGAGGCCGGGGTGCTGGCCCGACTGGAGGCCAAGGGCAAGAGCCGGTTCCGGCCCCTGCTCGACCGGGCGATCACCCGCGTACCGGACCCGCCCGGGTACCGGTTCCACCTCGACCGCCTGGTCGAGCAGGGGTGCTACACGGTGGAGGAGAAACGCTTCCTCGGACTGCCCTGGCGCAGCCACCTGCTGACCCGGCCCGAGCTCGGGCAGCAGGTCGCCGCGCGGGTGGCGGCCACCCTGCTGGATCCCCGGGGCGGGGACGGCCGGCCGACGGCCGAGCGGGACCGGCAGCTGGCCGGTCTGATCGGCGTCGCCGGCCTGGAGCGCCGCCTCTACCCCGGTCGGCCCGGCGCCCCGGTCAGGCGCGCCGTGCGGAAAGCGGCGTGGGAGCTGCCCATCCCGCAGGCGGTCTGGCGGGTCAGCTTCAGCAACTGAGCCCGGGGGCGGGCGCTGCGGGCGTCCGGGGCACAACTGCGGCGCCTCAGCCGTGCCTCAGCCGTGCCTCAGTGGCGCCTCAGTGGCGGCTCAGTGGCGGCTCAGTGGGTGTCGAGCACGGCCGAAGCCACCGCGTCCGGACGGTCGGACATCACCAGGTGCCCGGCCGGGGCGGTGCTGCGGAAGTCCGCCCCGAGCAGCGCCGCCAGCTCCCGCTGCCGGGCCAGCCAGTCCTCGGTGCGGCGGGTCCGGCAGCCGTCGTCGGCGGCCAGCACGGTGACCGGCAGGTCCTCGGCCAGCGGCCGGCTGCGCCGCAGCTCGTCCAGCTCCGCGGCCGTGTCGAGGTAGCGGCCGTTCTCCCGCAGCAGCGCGCGCAGGGCCCGCCCGGTGCGGTAGCAGTGCCGGACCAGCGGCGCCGGGGCGAGGTCCTCGCGGCGGACGGTGGACATCCGGGCCGTGGCCCGGCGGACGGTCGGGCCGAGCAGGTAGGGCACGGCGAGGGCGGTGGCGACGCCGGCCACCGCCCGGGCCGCCAGGTCGCGCGCACCGGGCGCCGGGTACGGGCGGGCCGCCGCCTCCACGCTGCCGTCCACCAGCACCAGCCCGGCGGTCCGCTCGGGGTGCAGCCGGGCGAAGGCCTCGACGTGGAAACCCGCGAGCGAGTGGCCGACCACGGTGCAGGGCTCGCGCAGCCCGAGGCCGTCCAGCACCGCCCGTATGCGCCCGGCCTCGCCGACCGCGGTCGGCGAGGGCCGCCCGGCGGCGGGCTCGGCAGCGCTCAGTCCGTAACCGGGCCGGTCGAAGCGGACCACGGTGCGGTAGGGCGTGAGGAAGGGGACGACCAGGTCCCAGTCGAACCAGCTGCTGCCGAGGCCGCCGGAGAGCAGGCAGACCGGGCCGCTTCCCGGCCTGCCGGATCGTGCTCGGGGGTGTCCTGGCTGGAGGCTGGGCACCGCTCCACCCTAACCAGCGGCGAACTCCGGCCCAACAGGAAGGAAAGGGACGGATCGGGCGGCGGCGTCCGGGATGGTTCGAGGCACGCCTCGGAACCGTGTATTGTTTTCCAGGTCAGCAGGCGCCGCTAGCTCAGTTGGTTAGAGCAGCTGACTCTTAATCAGCGGGTCCGGGGTTCGAGTCCCTGGCGGCGCACAGACAGTTGGGGAGCCTCTCGCAGCAGCGAGAGGCTCCCCGATTTTTTGGCCTCCGACGTCCGTTTTGCGTGTGATGTCGGTCTCGATTGGCGATCCGCCGGAGCCATCCGGCCCGTTCTGCTCGTCCAGGGCAGTAGAACCGGAATCGGGACAAAGGTCCCCAACCGCCGATGTCCCCGTCCGTGCAGGCTGCTTCGACGCGCCCGCAGGAAAGGCCGCGCTTTGTCCAGAAACGCCCAGAGCGGCCGTCGCACGCCGTCGATCAGCCTCCGCCCGGTCAAGCGGTTCAAGCGCTCCGCCGGCCCGGTCGGCGGGTTCGACGGCTCCGGCGGCAGGAAGCCGCGCCGTCCCAGGCGCACCGGCTGGCGCCGACTGATACCCACCTGGCGGATGACCCTGCTCGGCTTCGGCTCGGCACTGCTGCTCGGCATCGGCCTGTTCGCGCTGGGGGTCGCCCTGGTGAAGGTGCCGGACGCGCACGCCGCCGCGACCGCCCAGAGCAACACCTGGCTCTACTCGGACGGTTCGG
This sequence comes from Kitasatospora sp. NPDC101235, assembly GCF_044767505.1. Taxonomy (NCBI): domain Bacteria; kingdom Bacillati; phylum Actinomycetota; class Actinomycetes; order Kitasatosporales; family Streptomycetaceae; genus Kitasatospora; species Kitasatospora sp. NPDC101235. The sequence goes on along the minus strand of NZ_JBIWNZ010000010.1, from coordinate 208,325 downwards.
TGCTCACCCGCACCGGCCAGACCAACCGGCAGAACGTCTCCCTGGACAAGGTCTCCCCCGCCGCCCAGCACGCCGCACTGGCCGCCGAGGACCGGAACTTCTACAACGAGGGCGCGGTCAACGTCCAGGGCCTGGTCCGGGCCGCGGTCAACACCGCCAAGGGCGAGGGCACCCAGGGTGGCTCCACCATCACCCAGCAGTACGTGAAGAACACGTACCTGAGCCAGAAGCAGTCGATCACCCGCAAGGTGAAGGAACTGTTCATCGCCATCAAGGTGGACGCCACCGAGAGCAAGGACGAGGTCCTCTCCGGCTACCTGAACACGTCCTACTACGGCCGTGGCGCCTACGGCATCCAGGCCGCCTCCCAGGCGTACTTCGGCATCGACGCGTCCGCCCTGAACCCCGCCCAGGGCGCCTACCTGGCCACTCTGCTGAACGCGCCGAGCGCCTACGACGTCGCCACCGCGACCGCGACGGGCAAGCAGAACGCCGTCAACCGCTGGAACTACGTGCTCGACGGCATGGTCAAGGAGGGCTGGCTCTCCGCGGACGAGCGGGCCAGGACCACCTTCCCGGACGTCCGGGACCCCCAGCCCAACCCGGGCCTGTCCGGCCAGGCGGGCTACCTGGTCGACGCGGCCACCCAGTACCTCACCTCCAGCGGGGTGATCAGCGAGACCGAGCTGGCCAAGGGCGGCTACACGATCAAGCTGAGCATCGATCCGGCCCGCCAGCAGGCCCTCCAGGACTCCGTCCAGGCCCAGCTGCGCGACACCCTGAACCCGGACAAGCGGAAGGCGGACGCGGCCGCCCAGGCCGGCGCCGCCTCCGTGGACCCGAAGACCGGGGCGGTCGTCGCGCTGTACGGCGGCGCCGACTACGTGAAGCACTACGTCGACAACGCCACCCGGCGCGACTACCAGGCCGGCTCGACCTTCAAGGCGATCGCGCTGGCCGCCGCCCTCGAGAACGACGCCAAGACCCAGGACGGCCGCACCATCACCCCGCGCACGGTCTACGACGGCACCAGCGGCCGGAAGGTCCGCGGCGGCAAGGGCACCCCGTACGCGCCGCCGAACGAGGGCGACAAGAGCTACGGCCAGATCACTCTGCAGCAGGCCACCGACTGGTCGGTCAACTCCGCGTTCGCGCAGCTCGCGCAGGACACCGGGCTGCAGAAGGTCAAGGACACCGGCATCGCGCTGGGCCTGCCCGGCAACACCCCGGGGCTCGACGCGGTGCCCTCCATCCCGCTGGGCGCGGCCACCCCGAGCGTGCTCGACATGGCCGGCGTGTACGCCACGCTGGACAACGGCGGCAAGCAGATCACCCCGTGGCTGGTGCAGTCGGTGGACCGCGAGGGCGACGCCGTGACGCTGCCCGCGCACAAGACCACCCAGGCGATCAGCGCGGACACCGCCAACCAGGTCACCTCGATGCTCCAGGGCGTGGTGAACGACCCGGGCGGCACCGGCTGGCGGGCGAAGGCGCTCGGCCGCCCGGCAGCGGGCAAGACCGGCACCACCGACGACCAGAAGTCCGTCTGGTTCGTGGGCTACACCCCCGAGCTGGTCACCTCGGTCGCCCTGTTCGGCCAGGACCCGGGCAACGGCTCCCAGGTCAGCCTGAGCGGCGTCGGCGGCATCGACGGCGCGGCGGGCGGCCAGTACCCGGCCCAGATCTGGACCAGCTACATGAAGGCCGCGCTCAAGGGCCAGCCGGTCGGCGACTTCCCGACCCCGGCCGACGGCGACTTCTCGGGTGCCGCCGACCTGCCGACCACCCCGAGCACGCCGAGCAGCACCCCGTCGACGGGCGCCCCCACCGGCGCGCCGAGCACCGGCCCCACCACGGCGCCGGGCGACGGCTCGGGTTCGATCCCGCCGGGCGGCACCGACGGCGGCACGACCACCGCTCCGACGGCTCCGCCGACCACCCAGCCCAGCACCCAGCCCACCCGGCCGCCCCGGCCCACCTCGCGGCCGACGCCGACCACGCAGCCGACCACGGCCCCGACCACGCAGCCGACCGCCCCGCCCGCGGGCGGGCCGGACACGCTAACGGGGGCGGGTGCCTCGTCCGGCTCCAGGGGCTGACGGCCCGGGGCCGGCGGTCCGGGGTCGGCGGTCCGGGGCCGGCGGGGGCACCCGGGACACCGTCCGGGATCGGGTGAGTGCGCCACTCCGCACAGTTGAGGGCAGGACCAAACGACGGAATGGCGCCTTACCCGGTCATCGGCACGGCTGTCACAATGCGGCGGTGTACAGATCAACGGCCTCGCCCACCCTCCCTTCGGGCAGAACCCTCGGCCTCGGCCTCGCGCTGGTCTCCGCATTCGCCTTCGGCGGCTCCGGCACCGCGGCCAAGCCGCTGATAGAGGCCGGGCTCTCCCCCCTGCACGTGGTGTGGCTCCGGGTCACCGGGGCGGCGGTGGCGCTCCTCCCGGTCGCTTACCGGCACCGGGACGCCGTACTGCGCCGCCCCGGCCTGCTGCTCGGTTTCGGCCTGATCGCCGTGGCAGGCGTCCAGGCCTGCTACTTCGCGGCGATCTCCCGCATCCCGGTCGGCGTCGCCCTGCTCATCGAGTACCTCGGGCCGCCGCTGCTGCTCGGCTACGTCAAGTTCGTCCAGCGCAAGCCGATCACCCGCGGCGCGGCCATCGGAGCCGGCGTCGCGGTGGCCGGGCTGGCCTGCGTGGTCGAGTTCTGGAACGGTCTGAGCTTCGACGTGCTGGGCGTGCTGTTCGCCCTCGGCGCGGCCTGCTGCCAGGTCGGCTACTTCGTGCTCGCCGACGCCGGCCGGCGCGGCGACCGCCCGGTCGACCCGCTCGCCGTCAGCGCGTTCGGACTGCTCATCGGCGCCGTGCTGCTCACCGCCCTCACCCGCCCGTGGCGGGCCGACTGGAGCCTGCTCGGCGGGTCGGTGGCGATGAACGGGCACACCCTGCCCGCGTTCCTCCCGGCCGCGTGGATGGTCCTGATCGCCACCGTGCTCGCCTATCTGACCGGCGTGATCGCGGTCGGCCACCTCTCGCCGCCGATCGCCGGGGTGGTCGCCAACCTGGAGGCGGTGGTCGCCGCCGTGGCGGCCTGGGTGCTGCTCGGCGAGCACCTCGGGCTGCCGCAGATCGCGGGCGGCCTGCTGGTGCTGACCGGCGCCTTCGCGGCGCAGGCGAGCAAGCCCGCGCAGGCAGGCGCGGGTTCACCGACCGGCGGCCGTGGAACTGCCGAACCTGGAACTGCCGAACCTGGAACCGCCGAACCTGGAACCGTCGGGCCGGGAGCTGCCGAAGCCGGGGCTCCCGGCCCGATGACCGCCGAGCGTGGGGTCAGCGGCCGGTCCAGCCGAACCAGTCGAGGTGATTGAGCGGCCACACGACGGCCGACACCGGGCCGACCACGTTGTCCACCGGCACGGCACCGCCACCCGGGCCGTGCTGGTGGTAGCGGGAGTCCGCCGAGTCGCTGCGGTGGTCGCCCTCGACCCAGACGTAGCCCGAGGGCACCTTCACCGGCCCGAAGTCCAGCCCGGCACAGGAGTCGTCCCCGGGGTGCAGGTACGGCTCGTCGACCTTCCGCCCGTCGACGGTCAGTGTGGTGCCCTCGCACTGCACGGTCTGGCCACCGGTCGCGATGACCCGCTTGACCAGGTAGTTGTCGTCCTTCGGCGGCACCAGACCGACGAAGCTGAGCGCCGAGCTCACGGCGTTGGTGAACGGGTTCGGGTCGGTGGGCTGCGGCGGCAGCCAGCTCCCCGGGTCCTTGAACACCACCGGCTGCCCCGGCTCCGGCTCCCAGCCGGTCAGCGGCGCCAGCTTGTTCACCCCGACCCGGTCGCCGATCCGCAGGGTGTTCTCCATCGAGCCGGACGGGATGGTGAACACCTGGAACAGACAGGTCTTGATCAGCAGCGCGACCACCAGGCCGACCGCCGCCATCACCGGCAGCTCGATCCACCACGGCCTGGGATGCCGGCTCGGGCGGCCCGCCTTGCGGCCGCGCGAACCGCGCGCCCGGCGGCGGGCCTCGGCGCGGCCGCCCGACACCCCATGGGCGTTCGACGCGGAATCGCTGGGGGCTCCGCTGGGCGTTTCGGGCAGGTTCACCGCCATCGTCGCTGCTCCACCTCTCCGGCTGGGGGAAACCTGCACGCTACGCCAACCGTGGAGCCTGGCGAAATCGGTCATTTAGCCTCCGCCGACATCACCGGGTGCCCCGGGGGGCCGCTCGGGGCCCGTCCGGGGAGCGCCCGGGGACCGACCCCGGAGTCGCTCCGCCTTCGGGCGCGGCCCTCGGGCCCGGGGTTCAGGCGCGTGGCCCTCGGGTTTCGGGGTTCAGGCGCGCGGCTCCGGGCCCGGGTTTCAGGCGCGGGCGATGGCCTCGTGGTGGCGGATGACCTCGGCGATGATGAAGTTCAGGAACTTCTCCGCGAAGACCGGGTCCAGCTTCGCCCCCGCCGCCAGCTCCCGCAGCCGCTTGATCTGGGCCCGCTCGCGCGCCGGGTCGGCCGGCGGCAGCTTGTGCTCGGCCTTGAGCCGGCCGACCCGCTGGGTCGCCTTGAAGCGCTCGGCCAGCATGTGGACCACCGCGGCGTCGATGTTGTCGATGCTCTCGCGCAGGCTGGTCAGCTCGGCCCGTACGGCGTCGTCGATCCCCTCGGGCAGACTGGCGTCGGGGGTCGTGGAGTGGTCCGTCATCGGGGCGGCTCCCGGTGTCTGGAGTGGGCGCCCGACCGTACGGCGGCCGGGCTCGGGCCCGGGCAAATCTAACAGGGCCCCACTCCGGCCCCGCACCGTCGGACTGAACCGTCCACGATCCGGACAGCAGCACGGAACCGCCGCCGAACGCCGCGCCCCGCCCGACCACCGCGGCGTGACGCGCCGGACCAGCGCGGCGCGACGCACCCGACCGCCGCGGCGCACACCGGACCGGGTAGGGCTCTGCCCGTAGGCTGGGGTGTGCATGACCGAAAGTGACCGCTCGAACACTCCCTCGGCAGCGCAGCAGGCAATGCAGCAGTCCCCAGTGATGGAGGTACCGATCGTGGCAACCACCCGCACCGCCCGTACGGCCTGGAAGGGCAACCTCGTCGCCGGCCAGGGCCAGGTGACCTTCGAAACGTCCGGGATCGGCACGTTCCCGGTGTCCTGGCCCTCCCGCGCCGAGCAGGCCAACGGCAAGACCAGCCCGGAGGAGCTCATCGCCGGCGCCCACTCGGCGTGCTTCTCGATGGCGCTCTCCCACGGCCTCACCGGGGCCGGCACCCCGCCCGCCACCCTGGAGACCCAGGCCGACGTCACCTTCCAGCCGGGCGAAGGCATCACCGGCATCCACCTGACCGTCACCGGCGACGTGCCGGGTCTGGACGAGGCCGGCTTCGTCAAGGCCGCCGAGGAGGCCAAGGCCAACTGTCCGGTCAGCAAGGCCCTGGCCGGCACCACCATCACGCTCACCGCCAAGCTGGCCTGAGCTGCCCTCCTCCTCCTCCTTTCTCCGCCGCCCCTTCCGGCTCCCTCCGGCTCCTTCCGCCCCTCCGCTCCCGGCCCGCTCCGCTCCACTTCCGGCGCGCGACCGGCGCCCAGGGGCGCGGCTTCGGCGCACGCGCCCCCGGTGCACATCATGTGATGTGCACCGGGGGCGTCTGCACGTACCGCCATTCATGATCACAAAGCGGGCGAATCACTCTGGCGGCGGTCACCGCGCGTTGCCGTCGCGGCCTATGATCGGCCGCAGCGCCCTGTCCTTCAGGCGGGTCCCCGCGCACCGGCGCCCCACGACGGGCGGCCCCGCAGCGGACCGACTCCGAGGACCGCGACAGAGTGCGGAGCCGGCCGCCGGGTCCCGACTGGCCGGCCGAACCATCGTCAAGCGTCAGCAGCGGACGGGAGCATGCCGTGCCGGGCCAGAACGAGGGGGCCGACGCACACCACCCGGGCGTGCGGCACGAGGAATCACCGCGCCACCGCCACCTCGCCTCGCCGGTCCTGGACCCGGCCTCCGGATCCGCGGGCGGGCCCGTCGGCGGACCGGTCGCCGGACCGGCCCCTGGAGCCGCCACCGCCCTCAGCGCCTGCGGGACGCTGGCGGAGCCCGAGCTGCTGCTCTGCCCCACCTGCTCGGCCCCGCTCACCGGCGACGCCCACCGGGGCCGGGGACTCATCGGCAACGGCCCGGCGGACGGCGGCACCGGCCTGGAGGGCGTCGGCACCGACCGGCTGCTGGCCGCGCTGCGGGCCAGCGAGTCCCGGTTCCGGGCCGCCTTCTGCGACGCCGTCATCGGCATGGCCCTGATCGATGCCGAGGACCGGATCATCGAGGTCAACCCCGCCTTCGCCGCCCTGATCGGACGGAGCGTCGGCGAACTGGTCCGCACTCACCTGCACGAGATCATCGACCCGGAGGGCATGCCGGACCGGCTCTTCTCCGAACTCGTCCGCGGGGAGCGGGAACGGTTCCGCGTGGAGAAGCAGCTCAAGCACCGCGAGGGCCACACGGTCTGGAGCAAGGTCACCGTCTCGCTGATCCGGGACGGTGCCGGGGAGCCGCTCTACACCCTCGCGCTGGTGGAGGACATCACCGAGCAGCGCCGGCTCGGTGACCGGCTGGAGTACCAGGCCCTGCACGACCCGCTGACCCGGCTGCCCAACCGCGCCTACTTCTTCGAACGCCTCGACGCCGCCTGCCTCGCGCCGACCGACCAGCCGGGCCCGGTCGAGTCCTCGGACGAACGCCGGGTGGGGGTCTGCTACCTGGACCTCGACGGCTTCGCGGCGATCAACGAGGCACTCGGCCACCACATCGGCGACCAGCTGCTGATCGCCGTCGCCACCCGGCTGCGGCGCGGGTTCGACGGCCGCGACACCCACCTGGTGGCCCGGATGGGCGGCGACGAGTTCGCCGTCCTGGTCACCGACAGCCTGGGCAGCGAGCAGCTGACCGAGCTTGCCACCCGGATCCTGGAGGTGCTGGAACGTCCCTTCGACGTCGCCGGGCACCGGCTGGTGATCACCGCCAGCGTGGGCGTGGTCGAGCGGTCCGTGCACGAGACCACCCCGACCGACCTGGTCAAGGACGCCGACGCCACGCTCTACTGGTCCAAGGCCGACGGCCGCGCCCGCTGGACCCTCTACGACCCGGACCGCGGCGCCCACCAGCTCACCCGGCAGCTGCTCGCCACCGCGCTGCGCCCCGCCCTGGAGCGCGGTGAGTTCACCATCGAGTACCAGCCGCTGGTCGGCCTGGCCGACGGCGCCGTGCACGGCGCGGAGGCGCTGGTCCGCTGGCGCCACCCCGGCTACGGGACGCTCTCCCCGGACCGTTTCATCCCGCTCGCCGAGGAGACCGGCGCGATCGTGCCGCTCGGGACCTGGGTGCTGGAGGAGTCCTGCCGCCAGGCCCGGCAGTGGCTCACCGAGTTCCCCGAGACCGAGACCTTCGTGAGCGTCAACCTGGCCGCCCGCCAGATCTGGGACTCCGACATCGTCGCCGACGTCGCCCGGGCCCTCGAACGCACCGGCCTGCCGGCCCGGCTCCTCCAGCTGGAGATCACCGAGAGCGCCCTGCTCGGCCCCGGCGGCCGCCCCCTCCAGGCCCTCCAGGCGCTCGCCGACATGGGCGTGCGGATCGCGATCGACGACTTCGGCACCGGCTACTCCAACCTGGCCTACCTCTCCCGGCTGCCGGTGCACGTGCTCAAGCTGGACGGCACCTTCATCGAGGGCTTCCGCGAGCCCGCCCCGGCGGACCGCCCCGGCCTCCCGGAGCTCGGCTCCCGCCGCAGCGACGCGGACGAGCAGATCGTCGGCGCGATGGTGCAGCTCGCCCACACCCTCGGCCTGACCGTCACCGCCGAGGGCATCGAGAGCGCCGCCCAGGCCGAGCGGCTGCGCCTGACCGGCTGCGACACCGCCCAGGGCTGGTACTTCGCCCGCCCCGGCGAGGCCGAACTGGTCGCGGCCATACTCCGCGAGGGCCGCCCCGCCCTGGACGGCCGGTAGCCGCGGGGCCGGGGCGGAGCGGAGCAGGCCCGTGGGCCGTCAGTCCCGACGGCCGGTCAGGCCGTCGCCGTCAGGCCGTCGCCGTGAGGCCGTACGCCTCGGCGATCAGGCCGTACGAGCGCAGGCGGGCCTCGTGGCCGTGGATGTGCGAGGTGACCATCAGCTCGTCCACGCCGGTCCGCTTGCGCAGGGCCTCCAGCCCGTCGGCGACCCGGCCCGGGTCACCGAGCACGACGTTGTCGAGCCAGCTGTCGATGAAGTCCGCCTCGACCGGGCTGTACGGGTACTGCTCGGCCTCCTCCGGGGTGGGGATCGGGCCGGGGTTGCCGCGCCGCAGGCGGAGCATGCCGAGGGCCGCGGAGCGGGCGAGCCGCCGGGCCGAGGGCTCGTCGTCGGCGGCGACCGCACTCACGCCGATCAGCGCGTACGGCTCGGCGAGCACGGCGGAGGGGCGGAACGACGACCGGTAGAGGTCCAGCGCCGGGATGGTGTTGGCGCTGCTGAAGTGGTGGGCGAAGGCGAACGGGAGGCCGAGGCGGCCCGCCAGCTGGGCGCTGAAGCCGGAGGAGCCGAGCAGCCAGACCGGCGGGCGGCCCTCGCCCTTGGGGACGGCGCTCAACCGGGCGTACGGGTGGCCGTCCGGGAAGTCGCCGTCGAGGAAGTGGGTCAGCTCGGAGAGTTGCTGCGGGAAGTCGTCCGCGCCTTCGGTGAGGCCGCGGCGCAGCGCCCGGGCGGTGGCCGGGTCGGTGCCGGGGGCGCGGCCGAGTCCGAGGTCGATCCGCCCGGGGTGCAGGGCCTCCAGCAGGCCGAACTGCTCGACGACGGCCAGCGGGGCGTGGTTGGGGAGCATGACGCCACCGGAGCCGAGCCGCAGCGTCGTGGTGTTGGCCCCGAGGTGGGCGAGCAGGACGGCGGGGGTGGAGCTGGCCACCCCGGGCATGCCGTGGTGCTCGGCCACCCAGAAGCGGTGGTAGCCCCACTGCTCGGCCCGACGGGCCAGCTCGGTGGTGGCGGCGAGGGCCTCGCCCGGCGTGTAGCCGACGCCGACGGTGGCCAGGTCGAGGATCGAGAGCGGAGCGGGTGCCGTTCCGCGGGCGGTGCCGCGGATCGCCGCGCCGACCGTCGGCCCGTCCCCGCGCTGCTGCTGGTCCTCGGTGGTCATCCCGTCCGCCCTCCTGGCTGCCGTCCTTGAGCCGGCCGTCGTGGGCGACCGCACGGTCCCGGGTGGCCCGCCGGTCGCTGTCGCCGACCGGGGTCAACCACGGCCGGGGGCTCGCTGTTCCCGCCTCCGGGGTGTCGTCCGGCCACGGTCCGGGCGGGTTTCGGCCATTCCGGACGGAAGTCCGACCGACCGCCCGGCTGACGGAGAGCCAGCGGGCGAACACGGTTGGCGACTTCCCGCCGGCGCCGGAAGTCGCCAGCGCCAGGTCTCGCGACAGGGGGCCGGCGTCCGGCAGGCTGGGGCTCAGGAGCGGGTCGCCGAAGGGGATCCGCACTCCACCAGCAAGATCGTCGGGCTGGACCAGCACTGGACGATCACTGCGAGCCCTCGGCGCGGCACCCCGCCCCGGGGGCTCGTTCCGGTTGCGGCGGCCCTCTCCCGCCCGGATGCCACTCGCCCCGGCCGGCCCGGGCCCGTGGTTCGCCACCTCGGGGCGCGGCCGGAATCAGTGGCCGTGACCCCTGCCATACCGGGGTGCTTCATGGCATGAAAAGTCGAGGCGCTAGCGTTGACTCCTGCAGCCACCTGCTCCCCCGGGCGGCCTGGAGGGAGTAAAGGGCCTTGAACTTCGTGGCGGCGATCGGATCCTCGTGGATCTGCGCGCTGGCGCTCGTCGCCGTGCTCGGGGACGCCCTCCTTCCGTTCATCCCCAGCGGGACGCTGGTCATCCTGGCTGTGCTCAAGACCGCGCAGATCGACGGTGCGCCCCTGATGCTCGGACTGGGCGTGGCAGTGGCCTCCTTCCTGGGCGACCTCCTGTTGCTCAACCTGGCCCGGCGCGGTGCCCCGGCGCTGCACCGCCGGCTCGCCCGGCGCCCGAAACTGGCGGCCAGCGTGACCCGGGTCCAGCAGGCCCTGGTCGAACGCCCCCACGGCGCGGCCGCCGCGATGGTGGTGATCGCACGGTTCGTCCCGGCCGGACGGACCGTCCTCAACCTGGCCATCGGCCACTCCCCCGCCCATCCGCACCGGTTCCTGCACTGGTCGGCGCTGGCGGCGCTGGTCTGGGCCGCCTACATCGTGACGCTGGGCTGGCTGAACAGCCACTGGTTCAACACCGCCTGGTTGAGCCTCGTGGTCTCCTGCGCGGCGGCCACCGCCATCAGCACCGCGATCGCGCGCATGGTGCGCCGCACCCGGCGGCTCGCCGCCCTCTGACGGTCCGACCGGCATCCCGGCGGCCGGTCCCGACCGACGGCCGGTCCCGACCGGCCCGCCCCTTGCCGACCGTCCCGCACACGGCCGGCTGTCCCGCACACGGCCGAGCCACTGCGGCCGAGCCACTGCGGCCGATCCGCTCCGGTCGGGCCACTGCGGCTGAGACGCTCCGGTCGGCGCGCACCCTTTGACGGGCTTCGGGCCGCCCAGCCCTGCAAGGGGCAAAAGTTTTCCCAAAAGGGCAACCAACCGGGCCGAACACCGGCGAACTCGGACGGGGCGCCGGCTGACCGGCGGTACCGTACTGCCCGGGCCGCACGGGGTGGAAAGCGTCACAGGACGGCAACAGTCGGCGCATCCTCGCAGCCCAGCCGGATGCGCCCCGCGTGTTGAGAGTCGTCAGCGCTCGGGCGACCTTCGTGGCCACTGTGGCGACATGACATGCTAACGGCGAAATATTCATCAATTGCCCGATTTGACCGGTGCGGCTGCGGCCCGCCCCCACCACCGGCATCGGCACCCAGGGGAGACCATGACCAGCATCTCGCGCAGGACGGTGCTCAGTGCAACCGCTGCGACCGCGGCCCTCGCCGCGGTCACGGCCTGCTCCAGCGGCGGATCCGGCTCGGGCCAGGACTCCACCTCCCCCGGTCCCGGCGGCGCGAGCACCGCTCAGGGCGGCGGTGCCGGCGACCCCACCCAGACGGTGGTGCCCAAGGGCCCCCCGATCGGCGACGGTTCCAATGCGGACACCGGCCCGCAGCCGAAGCAGCCCAAGCCCGAGAAGCTCAAGCCCGGCGAGCGGCCGCCGCAGTTCGTGGTCTTCTCCTGGGACGGCGCGGGCGGCACCGAGGACGGCCAGTTCCCCCGCTTCCTGAAGCTGGCGGAGCAGTACAAGGCCACGATGACCTTCTTCCTCTCGGGCATCTACGCCCTGCCCAAGGGCAAGGCCGACCTGTACCACCCGCCGAAGCACTCGGTCGGCGCCTCCGACATCCCGTACCTGTCGGACGGTGCGGTGAAGAGCACGCTCAAGCTCATCAGCCAGGCCTGGCTGGCCGGGCACGAGATCGGCACCCACTTCAACGGGCACTTCTGCTCCAGCCGTCCGGACAAGAACGGGGTCAACATGTGGACCCCCGAGGACTGGCAGAGCGAGATCGACCAGGCGATAGGCTTCGTCACCCAGTGGCGGACCAACACCGGCTTCACCGACGTCGACCCGCTCCCCTTCGACTACAAGAAGGAGCTCATCGGCGGCCGCACCCCGTGTCTGGAGGGGCAGAAGGCGCTGCTGCCGACCATCGCCAAGCTGGGCTGGAAGTATGACGCCAGCTCCTCGGGCGGCCTGCAGATATGGCCGCAGAAGGTGCAGGACGGCAAGGTCTGGGACTTCCCGCTGCAGTCCATCCCGTTCCCCGGGCACACCTTCCAGGTCCTGTCGATGGACTACAACATCCTGGCCAACCAGTCCAAGGGCAGCACCAAGGGCGACCCGGCCATGTACGGCGAGTGGCGCACCCAGGCCGCCAATTCCTACCTGGCGGGTTTCGAGCGTGCGTACAACAGCAACCGTGCGCCGTTCTTCATCGGCAACCACTTCGAGCAGTGGAACGGCGGCATCTACATGGACGCCGTCGAAGAGGCCCTCAAGGCCATCGCGGGCAAGCCGGAGGTCCGGCTGGTCTCCTTCAAGCAGCTCGTCGAGTGGCTGGAGGTGCAGGACCAGTCCACCCTGCGCAAGCTGCGCTCGCTCAACGTCGGCCAGGCGCCGGCGGGCGGCTGGGAGAGCTTCCTCGGCGCGGCGGGCTGACCCGCCGAAGGGCGGAGCCACGGGCACCGGCACCGGCAGGCGGGGGCTGGAACCCCGCCGGCCGCTGCCGTCCCGGTCGGCTCCCGCGGCCGTCCGACTACCCGGCGGTGAGGGCGTCCGCGAGCAGGAGGCGGACGATGCGGTCCGCCCCGGCCTCGCCCCAGAGGATCGAGTAGTGGTTGGTGTCCGGCACCGGCGAGGCGGGCACCCGCTCCGGGTCCAGGCCGGCCAGCCCGATCCGCTCGTGGTCGTAGAGGCCCTGCGGCTCGTCGAACAGGCCGCGCTCGGCCCAGAGCAGTTCGGCCGGGCAGGGCAGCCGGCGCACGGCGGCGGCCGCGTCCTCGTCCAGCAGGACCTGGGAGCCGTCGGTCTGCACGGCCTCCAGCACGCAGGACGAGTGCAGTTCGGGCTCCGCGCCGACGAGGTCGCGCTGGGTGTAGGCGTCGATCCCCTCGGTCCACTCGTCGGCGAAGGCGGGGTGTCCGCGCCAGAACTCCCGGTACGCGTCCCGGTCCGGGAAGGTCATGGACAGCCGGGCCAGCGCGGGACCGAGCACCGCGGCCAGGGCGTCCTCCTCGCGGACGCCCTCCGGCAGCGGGAAGGTCAACGCTCCGTCGACCAGCAGGACGCGGTGGACCAGGTCGGGGTGCCGGACGGCGGCCAGGGCAGTGACCCAGGCCCCCATCGAGTGGCCGACCACCGTGACGGGCCCCGAGCCGAGCGCGTCGATCAGCGCAGCCACGTCGTCGGCATGCCGGGCCAGCCCGTACGGCCCGGCGACCGTGCGGCTGGCACCGCGGCCCCGCAGGTCGGGCGCGAGCAGGGTGGCCCGCCCGGCGATCCGGCGGGCGACCTCGTACCAGGCGAGGCCGTTGGCGGTGATGCCGTGCACCGCCACGATCGTCGGGGCCTGCGGGTCGTCGGCGGGCCAGCGCAGGACGGCCAGGTCCCCACCGGGCACGGGGACCGTCAACTCCTCGGGCTTCAGCGGCGACTGGCTCACGCGGGGGTACCTCCGGTGGGTCGGGCGGCTCCGAGGCCGGCCTGCGCCGGAGCGGAGCGGCCGGATCGGGCGGATCGGATGCGGGCAGGCAGTCTAGCCAGGCCGCCGGGCAGCAGGTAGACCACGGCGACGAACAGGGCACCCAGCAGGAACAGGGGTTGGGAGAGCGGCACGCGCAGCGCCGCAGGCAGGTCGGCGACGGTCGACGAGTTGGCGAGGTCGCCGAGCCGGTGGCTCGCCCAGGTGTACAGGACACCGCCGAGCAGCGGCCCCCAGCGGGTGCCGGAGCCACCGAGGACGACCATGACCAGGAGCGCGAGCGTGGCGTCCGAGGTGGCGGCCTGCGGGGTGGCGCCACCGGTCAGCAGCAGGTAGACCACCCCGCCCAGCCCGGCGAGCCCGCCGGCCAGCACGAAGGCGACCAACTTGTAGCCGTAGGGCCGCAGTCCGAGCACCTCGACCCGGCGCTCGTTCTCCTTGATGCCCTCCCAGACCCGGCCCATCGGCGACTTGACGGCCCAGTGGACCGCGGCGGCCGTCAGCACCAGGTAACCGACGGCGATCCAGTAGAGGTTGGCGGTGTTCTCGATCCCCAGCAGACCGGCGGGCAGCAGGTCGGCCGGGGCGGAACGGCCCTCCTCGCCGCCGGTGACGCCACCGGGGTTGCGCTGGACGAGGATCGAGCCGGCCTGGGCGAAGGCGAGGGTGACCATGGAGAAGCCGATGCCGGTGACGCGCAGGCTGACCGAGCCGAGCAGCAGGGCCAGCAGCACCGAGCAGGCGACACCGAACACCGCGGCGGCGGCGAACGGCAGTTGCAGCTCCAGCATGCCGAGGTCGGTGGCGTAGAGGCCGGTCGCGAAGTAGAGCGCGTGGCCGAAGGAGAGCAGTCCGGTCCGGCCGAGCAGGAGGTCGTAACCGGTGGCGAGGGCCCCGTAGAGCAGGCACAGGGCGAGCAGCTGGAGGCTTCCGGGGCTGCCGAGCGGGCCGTCGAGCAGTCCCGGGACGGGAAGCGCACTGTATGGGGCGACAAGGAGCGTGATCAGCAGAGCGATCGGCCACCAGCGTAGCGCTCTGTGCACGCCTGTCCAGCGATAAGTGACTGAATCACCTGTTCGAGGGATGGCGCCGGACTCGGCCTTGTGTTCACAATGGGTCGCGGCAAGGCCGGTGTCAGTCCCCCTTGCCACAGTGGCGGTGTCGGCGGAGCTGGTGTCAGTCCCCTCTGTCGGCATGGTGGTCACGGCAGGGCTGGTGTCAGTCCCCCCTGCCGGAGCGGCGGCGCTGCGGCCGGCCGCGGGGCCACCGGTGCTCGTGATCGGTGTTTCGGCGCTCACGCGAGCCTCCCGGTGAGTCCACGGGGTCGGACGAGAAGCAGCACGGCGAGCAGGACGACGACCGAGAGGTCGCCGAGCCCGGCGCCGGTGTAGTAGTTGGCGAACTGCTGGACGAGGCCGACGCCCACCGAGGCGACGGCGGCTCCGGTCACGGAGCCCATGCCGCCCATCACCACGACGACGAAGGCGAAGATGAGCAGGCCGGTTCCCTGGCCGGGGTTGACCGAACCGAAGTAGAGGCCGCCGAGGGCGCCGCCGAGCGCGGCGGCCGCCCCGCCGAGGGCGAAGACGAGGGTGAACGCCTTCCGGACGTCGATGCCGAGCGCCGTGACCATCGCCCGGTCCTCGACGCCGGCCCGGACGATCAGCCCGTAGCGGGTACGGGCGAGGAACAACCGAAGAGCGAGCAGCAACAGTGCGGCGGCAGCCACCAGCACGAAGCGGTTGACCGGGACGGTCGCACCGAGCACGTGCCAGGTGCCGGACAGCAGTTCCGGCTGGGGGAAGGGGCGGGAGTCCGCGCCCCAGATCCCCATGAGCAGGGCGGGTACGGCGAGCCCGACCCCGACGGTGGCGAGGATCTGGTCGCGCGGGCGGCTGTAGAGCGGCCGGATCAGGAAGAGCTCCAACAGGACGGCTGCGGCCGTTCCGACCAGGGTGCCGAACGGCACCGCGAGCCAGAAGGAGAAGCCGGCCTCGGTGCCGGCCCACCAGGTGGCATAGGCGCCGATGGAGAGCAGGGCGCCGTGCGCGAAGTTGAGCACGTCCATCAGACCGAAGATCAGCGACAGACCGGAGGCGACCAGGAAGTACAGCGCACCGAGACCGAGTCCGGTACAGGTAAGGAGGACGACGGTGTCCATCAGGGCTTCACCTCGGCGGTGACGACGGGGGCGGCCGGGGAGCCGGCGGGTCGGGTCCCGCCGGCGAGCGGGTGACGGGAGCCGACGCCGAGCAGGCGGCGGGCAGCTTCCTCGTCGGCCAACAGCTCGGCGGTGTCGCCGCGGTGGGCGGTACGGCCGTCGGCCAGGACGGCGCAGGTGCCGGCCAGCCGGCGGACGAGGGCGAGGTTCTGCTCGACCAGCAGGACGGGCACGGCCTCGGCCGCACGCGCCAGCACCTCGGCCACCTCGGCGACGATCTTCGGGGCCAGGCCCTTGGTGGGCTCGTCGGCGATGATCAACCGGTTGCGGTTGAGCAGCGTCCGGCCGATCGCCACCATCTGCTGCTGGCCTCCGGAGAGCGTCCCGGCCAACTGTCCGGCCCGCTGCTTGAGTTCGGGGAAGAGCTCGTGGACAAGCGCGTAGTTCGGTTCACCGGCATCGCCCCCGCTCCCGGCGGCGCGCTCGGCGAGGCGGAGGTTCTCGGCGACCGTCAGGCCGGCGAAGATCCCCCGGTCCTCGGGCGCGTAGCCGATGCCATGGCGAACGACCAGATGCGTGGGAAGGGAGGCGAGTTCGGCACGCGAGAGCCGGATGCTTCCGGTGCGGGGCACCAGGCCCATGACGGCCTTGACAGTGGTGGTCTTGCCGGCGCCGTTGCGGCCCAGGAGCGCGGTCACCCCGGCGGGGGCCACGTCGAAGTCGACGCCGTGCAGGATGTGCAGCCCGTCGATGACCACCCGCAGATCGCGGACGGAGAGGAGGGGTTCGGCAGCCGGCGGCAGCGAGGAGGATGAGTGCGCCGAAGGGGACGGGCGCTGAGCGGAGAACGGAGAGGAGGTCACAACGCCTCACCCAGGTAGGCCTGTTGCACGGTCGGGTCGGCCATCACGGCCTCGGGGGTGTCCAGGGCGAGCAGGGTGCCGTGGTGCATCACCGCGAGCCGGTCGGCCAGGCCGAGCAGGACGTCCATGTGGTGCTCGACCATCAGGACGGTCCGGCCCAGGTCACGGTGCACGGAGCGGATCAGCTCGGTGAGGGCGGGCACCTCCTCCGCGCTGACACCGGCCATCGGCTCGTCCAGCAGGATCAGCCGGGGCTCGGAGACCAGCAGGACGGCCAGCTCCAGCTTGCGCTTCTCCCCGTGCGAGAGCGCACTGGCCAGGGTGTCCGCGCGATGGGCGAGATCGGTGCGTTCCAGGGTGTCGGCCAGCTGCTGCTCGTAGCGGTCGGCGCGGCGCCAGAGCCGGTACGAGGCACGCGGCCCGGCCGCCGCCTGGGCGGCCAGGCGGACATGGTCGGCGACCGTCATCCCCGGCCACAGGGAGGAGGTCTGGAAGGTGCGGCCGAGCCCGCGGCGGGCCCTGCCGTGCACCGTCTCGGCGGTGATGTCCGCACCGTCGAGGTGGAGGCTGCCGTGCGTCGCCGGGTAGATGCCGGAGATCAGGTTGAAGAGGGAGGTCTTGCCGGCGCCGTTGGGCCCGATGAAGGCGATGAACTCGCCTTCGCCGACCGAGAAGGAGACGTCCTCGACGATCGGCACGCCGCGGACGGCCCAACCGAGCCCGTCCAGACGCAGCACCGGAGAGGAGGACGAAGGGGACGGAGCGGAAGGAGCGGAGGCGGTACGGGCGGACATCCGGATCAGCCCGCCATCGGAGTGACCGGGGGCGCCGCCTCGTCCGCGGTCAGGGTCTTCTCCACCGAGGGCTTGGCGGCGGCACCGGTTCCGGTCAGCCGCACCTGGAACATCGGCTGGAGCAGGGCGTGGTCCTCGGCGCGGACGGTGGTCTTCCCCTTCACCCCGTCGAAGCTCCAGCCCTCCAGGGCCTTGACCAGGGCCGAGGTGTCGTCGGCGGAGCCGTGGCTGGACTCGACGGCGTGCACGATCATCTGGGCGGCGGTGAAGCCGTCCGGGGTGAAGATGTCCGTCTTCCCTCCGGCGGCGGTGACGGCCTCGGACATGGCCTTCTCCACCGGGGTGCCGGCGGCGCCGTCGAAGTAGTGGTTCAGGAAGGAGATCTTCTCGCCGGCCGTGCCGAACAGCGGGTAGGAGGCGGCCAGGTCGAGGCCGGTGACGACCTTGGTGTCGGCGAACACGTCCTGCTGGTTGAGCGCCGTCCACAGGGCCGAGGCGGTGTCGCCGGCCCAGGCGACGAACAGCAGGTCGGGCTTGGCGGTCTTGGCCTGGGTGGCGAAGGGGGTGAGGTCGGTGGCGCTCGGCGGGGCGAGCACCTGGTCGACCGTCGCGCCCTCGGCGCCGAGCACCGCCTTCACGGCGGCCACGTTGGCCTGGCCGAAGGCGTTGTCCTGAGCGAGCACGGTGACCTTCTTGCCCTTGGCGTCACCGACGAACGAGGCCGCGGTCTTGATGTCCTGGTAGGACTGGCGGCCGGAACGGAAGGTGTACTTGTTCAGGCCGGTGGCCTTGTCGGCGGCGGCCGGGCCGCTGATGAAGAGCACCTTGTTCTGGGCGGCGATCGGGCCGACCTGGAGGGCCACACCGGAGGCGGTGGAGCCGGCCAGCACCTTGTAGCCCTTGCCGATCAGGTCCTTGGCCGCGGACACCGCCTTGGCCGGGTCGCCGGCGTCGTCCTGCTCCTCGAACTCGATCTTGTGCCCGTCGACCGCGCCGGTGCCCTTGGTCGCGTAGCTCAGGCCGGCCTTGAAGCCTTCCAGGTACTGCTTGCCGTAGGCGGCCAGCGGTCCGGTCTTGGAGTACACCAGGCCGACCTTGATCGGGCCCTTCGATCCACCGTCCGCCGCGTTCGTCCCGGCCGTGCCGGCCTTCGCGCAGCCGGAGGCGAGCAGGACGCAGGCCGCGAGGGCGGCGAGCTTCCGGGCCGGGCCGCCGGTCAGGGAGTCGCCCAGGCGGGCGCCGGAGGCGGTCCTGGAGGGGGTTGTCGAGCTGCGCATGGTGACCGACTCCTGAGGTACGGCGGGGTGGATGCGGGAACCGTAGGTGTGCGGTGGGGGCGGCGATATGTGCCCGGTCGACGTATCAGACCGTCAGGATGTGGCTCCGGCCGACATACCGTCGGCCCGTCGCCGTCCTCCGGACGTCCGGGTGTGGCCCGCCGACACGGCTCCGCTCCCACCCATGGGGGTGGCCGCCATGGCTGCGCCGGCCCCTGCCCGGTGACGGTGGAGGGGCGCGGAGCCCGTCCGACGGCAGCCACCCCAGCGGCATGCCCGACCCGGTCCGGCCCAGGCAGGACCCCAGCCCGGCCTGGGCCGGCCGCGGGCTCCGTGCGGTTCCCGAGCCCGCCGGCCCCCTCCCCCTGCCACGCACTGCCCCGCCGCTCCCTCCCTCCGCCGCTCCTCACGACCAGCCCCTCCTCACAGCCAGCCCTCACGACCAGCCCCTCCTCGCAGCCACCCCTCACGTCCGCCCCTCCTCCCACTCCTCACGAGGTGATCCCTTGGACAAGGTCCTGGACTCCCCCGCCGACGCGGTCGGGGACATCCCCGACGGCGCGGTGCTGGCCGCCGGCGGCTTCGGCCTCTGCGGCATCCCGAGCACGCTGATCGGCGCCCTGGTGGACGCCGGCGCCACCGGACTGCGGGTGGTCTCGAACAACTGCGGGGTGGACGACTGGGGGCTGGGCCTGCTGCTGCGGGCGGGCCGGATCGCCCGGATGACCTCCTCGTACGTCGGGGAGAACAAGGAGTTCGCCCGGCAGTACCTCTCCGGCGAGCTGGAGGTGGAGCTGACCCCGCAGGGCACGCTGGCCGAGCGGCTGCGGGCGGGCGGCGCCGGCATCCCGGCGTTCTTCACCCCGGCCGGGGTCGGCACCCAGGTCGAGGAGGGCGGGCTGCCCTGGCGCTACGCGGCCGACGGCTCGGTGGCCCTGGCCTCCCCGCCGAAGGAGGTCCGGGAGTTCGGCGGCCGCCGGTACCTGCTGGAGGAGGCGATCACGGCGGACTTCGCGCTGGTCCGGGCCGAGGTCGCGGACCGGCACGGCAACTGCGTGTTCCACGCCGCCGCGCGGAACTTCAACCCGCTCTGCGCGACGGCGGGCCGGATCACCCTGGTCGAGGCGGACCGAATCGTCGAACCGGGCGAGCTCCCTCCGGACGCGGTGCACCTGCCCGGGGTGTACGTCGACCGGGTGGTGGCCTCCGACCCCGGGGACCGCCGCATCGAGCGCCGGACCGTCCGCCCCGCACTCCAGGAGGCCTGACCGATGCCCACCCCGACCACCACCGCACCCACCCCCACCGCACCCGGCCCAGCCACCACCGCACCCACCCCCTCCCTGGACCCGCGCAACGCCCTGGCTGCCCGCGCCGCCCGCGAGTTGCGCGACGGCCAGTACGTGAACCTGGGCATCGGCCTGCCGACCCTGATCCCCAACCACCTCCCGCCGGGCGTCGAGGTGGTGCTGCACTCGGAGAATGGCATCCTCGGCGTCGGCCCGTACCCGGAGGAGGGCACCGAGCACGCAGACCTGATCAACGCCGGGAAGGAGACGGTGACGGTCGCCCCCGGCGCCTCGTACTTCGACTCCGCCTTCTCCTTCGGCATGATCCGCGCCGGGCGGATCGACGTCTCGGTGCTCGGTGCGATGCAGGTGTCGGCCGCCGGGGACCTCGCCAACTGGATGATCCCCGGCAAGATGGTCAAGGGCATGGGCGGCGCGATGGACCTGGTGCACGGGGCCCGCCGGCTGATCGTGGTGATGGAGCACACCGCCCGGGACGGCTCGCCGAAGATTGTCGAGGAACTGTCACTTCCGGCGACCGGCCGTGGAGTTGTGGACCGGATCGTCACCGACCTCGCGGTGGTCGACGTGACCCGGGAGGGGCTGCGGGTGGTGGAGACGGCACCGGGCGTGGACTTCGCGGACGTCCAGGCAGCGACCGGCGCCACCCTGCTGCCCCCGCTCTGACCAGCCCGGTCCCGCACCGACAGCCGGACCGCCTCCAGCCCGGTCCCGCACCGACAGCCGGACCGCCTCCAGCCCGGTCCCGCACCGACAGCCGGACCGCCTCCAGCCCGGTCCCGCACCGACGGCCGGACCGCCCCACGGGGCGGTCCGGCCGTTTCGCTGCGCCCCCGCAACCTCCCTCCGCCGCCTCCGGGTTCAAACGGATCGCCGGGGCCGGAGCGAATTCGCCGCAATAGCATCAACGCCCGCCGGATTGGCCGGGAACCGCGGCATCTTCATGCCTGCGCGGCGTCGATCTCCCCGATTGGTTGCGATCACCGTTGCGCTCAGGGAGAGTTGAGGAGGCCAAGGATCCCGACGTGCCCGGAGGGGAAGCCGGAAAGCACATCGGTATCCCGGATTCGAGGCCACCGGGCCGACGTACAACCGAACCGGACGCACACGCCGAATGTGCTGGACAGCCCGGGAACTGCCCGAGAACCGCAGGGGCCGAGGTAGCGAAGCAGGGCGCGAACTCCGGGGGGAGCAGCTATGACCACGCCGTTCTCGCGACGAAAGGGCGTCGGAACGGCCCACGGGCGAGGTGACGGACAGCTGGACGAAGCGGCCCTGAGGTCCGTTCCCGTACCCGAAGCCCCCTACGACTACGGCCACTTCAGCCGCCTCGCCGGCCCGGCGCACGACCCGGGCGAGGACGACGACCTCGGTGGCGGCGTCTACTGGCCCGAACCGGCCGCACCGCACGGCTCCACACCCGGCGCCCTGTACGCCCCGGCACCAGGCGCGCCGTACGAACCCGCCCCGGCCGCCCCGTACGAACCGCCACCCGCGGCCCCGTACCGCGTCCGGTACCGCAGCCTGCTGCGCCGCGAGCCGCACCGGATCCGCGCCGCCCTGCTGCTGATGGCCGCCCCCGTGGTGGAGGCGGTGCTGCTGGTCTGGCTGCTGCTGCCGGAGCACTGGCCCGAGCGGCTGGACGAGACGAACACCCTGGTGCTGCTCGGCGACAAGGTGATGATCGGCATCATCGCCGTCGTCGAGGTGTTCCGGCTGGTCAACGTCATCTCCAACACCCACGCCACGCTGGTCGCCCGCGACCCGGTCCCAGTGACGCCGGAGCCGGGCACCCGGGTCGCCTTCCTCACCACCTGCGTACCGGGCAAGGAGCCACCGGAGATGGTCCGGGCCACGCTGACCGCGGCCCGCGCCGTTCGGCACGACGGACCGTACGACGTCTGGCTGTTGGACGAGGGAAACGATCCTGCAATGCAGGCGCTCTGCGCCGAGCTGGGCGTGCACCACTTCAGCCGCGCCGGCCGGCCGCACTGGAACCAGCCGAAGGGCCGGTTCCGCGCCAGGACCAAGCACGGCAACTACAACGCCTGGCTCCAGGCCCACGGCGACGACTACGAGTTCTGGGTGTCCGTGGACACCGACCACGTTCCGCTGCCGGACTTCTGCGAGCGGATGCTCGGCTACTTCCGCGACCCCGACGTGGCATTCGTGGTCGGCCCCCAGGTGTACGGGAACTACCGCAGCTCGGGCTCGGCCGTCACCAAATTCTCCGAGAGCCAGCAGTACCTCTTCCACGCCCTCATCCAGCGCGCCGGGAACCGCTACGGCGCGCCCATGTTCGTGGGCACCAACAACGCCGTCAGAATCCGTGCGCTCCAGTCGATCGGCGGGTTGTACGACTCCATCACCGAGGACATGGCGACCGGTCTGGAGTTCCACCGGAGCCGAAACCCGGAGACCGGAGAACGCTGGAAGTCCGTGTACACCCCGGACGTGCTCGCGGTCGGCGAAGGGCCGTCCTCCTGGACCGACTTCTTCTCCCAGCAACTGCGCTGGAGCCGCGGCACCTACGAGACCCTGCTCACCCAGTACTGGCGGGTGCTGTGGCAGCTGTCGCCCGGGCGACTGCTCAACTACTCGCTGATGGTGGGCTTCTACCCCATGGCGGCGCTCACCTGGCTGCTCGGCGGCCTGTCCAGCGTGCTCTACCTGGTCTTCGGCGCCTCGGGCGTGCACGTCTCCTCGGAGATCTGGATGATGCTCTACAGCGACGCCGCCGCGCTCCAGCTCCTGCTCTACACCTGGAACCGCAAGCACAACGTGAGCCCGCACGAACCGGCCGGCTCCTCCGGGGTCGCCGGCATGGTGATGTCGGCGCTCTGCGGTCCGGTCTACGCAGCCTCGCTGCTCCAGGCGCTGGTGCGCCGCCGCAGCCGCTTCGTGGTGACGCCGAAGGGCCGCTCGGCCAGTACCGACCGCCTCGGCACCTTCCGCTTCCACCTGTTCTGGACGCTGGTGTTCGGCTGCGCGATCGCCGCGTCCTACGTCACCGGCTACGACCACGTCGCGATGCGCACCTGGGCCTGGATCGCCCTGGTGCTCACCCTCCTGCCGGTCCTGATCACCGCCGGTGACGCCGTCCGCCGCCGCCGGACCCGCCCCACCGCCACCCTCACCGTCACCGGCGGCCCGGCGGCCGCCCCGACGGTCGTCCTGGAGAAGCGCCGCCCGCGCCACGCCCGCGACCCCCGAGCCGCCCGGCTCACCGGACGGGCCCGGCCCGTACCGCCCGCCCAGCCCGTACCACCCGCCCAGCCCGTACCACCCGCCCGGCCCGTACGAACCGCATCCGACCACGCCGGCAGCGGCACACCCGCCCACTGAACAGAGACACCCACTGAACAGAGCCGCCCGCTGAGGACCCACGCCCACCGAGCAGAGCCACCGAGCAGCGCCCGCCCCCGACCGCCTCCCGAGGGAGCATCCATCGTGAAGATCCACAAGGCCGGCCGCACCAAACGCCTCGCCCTCGGCAGCACCGTCGCACTGACCGTGGCCGGGATGAACGCGCCGGCCGTCCTCGGCTTCGCCTCCGAGCAGTACCACCACTACGTGATCAACCGCCCCGAGTACAAGGCGCAGTACGGCCACTGGCAGACCCTGTCGCTGCCCGCCGAGTTCCGGGTCAACGCCGTGCACGCGACCCTGCTGCGCACCGGCAAGGTCCTGATCGTGGCCGGCTCCGGCAACGACGAGAAGCAGTTCAACGCTGGCACCTTCAAGAGCCTG
Organism: Kitasatospora sp. NPDC101235; assembly: GCF_044767505.1. Classification (NCBI taxonomy): domain Bacteria; kingdom Bacillati; phylum Actinomycetota; class Actinomycetes; order Kitasatosporales; family Streptomycetaceae; genus Kitasatospora; species Kitasatospora sp. NPDC101235. Next base: position 184,936 of record NZ_JBIWNZ010000010.1, on the reverse strand, counting down.
CTCTGGGACCCGGCCAGGAACACCTACAAGATGATCCCCACCCCGGCCGACATGTTCTGCGGCGGCCACACCTCGCTGCCGGACGGCCGCGTCCTGGTGGCCGGCGGCACCCAGCGTTACGAGAAGCTGGCCGGTGCCGTGAAGAAGGCGGCCGGCATCATGCGGGTGCGCAACGAGAGCCCGGAGCGCGACCGGACGTTCCCGAAGGGCACCGTCTTCGTCGCCCCGAACGGCCACGAGTACGCCAGCACCGCTGCGGTGACCGTCCCGGCCGCGACCAAGACCGGCTCCGGAAAGCAGACCGCGGTCACCGCCGGCGAGCAGCACGTGTACGTGGAGGCGGTCGGCCCGGGCCCGGACTACGTCTCCGACTCCCCCGCCCAGTACCGGATCAAGGGCCTGAGTGGCACCGAAGCCCACAACCTGTACGGGCAGAACGAGAAGCTGACCCTGGACAAGCAGGAGTACCAGGGCATCCGCTCCGCCTTCGAGTTCAACCCGGACACCGAGCTGTACGAGCCGGTCACCGACATGGCCCACGCCCGCTGGTACCCGACGCTGACCGGGCTGGGCGACGGCCGGGTGGTCACCGTCTCCGGGCTGGACGACACCGGGGAGATCCTCAGCGGCAACGACAACGAGATCTACGACCCGAAGACCAAGTCCTGGTCCAAGGGCCCCGACCACTACTTCCCGACCTACCCGGCGGTCTTCCTGACCGCGTCCGGCAAGCTCTTCTACTCGGGCTCCAACGGCGGCTACGGCCCCGGCGACAAGGGCCGCGAGCCCGGCGTGTGGGACCTGTCGAACGGGGCCTTCCAGCCCGTCCCCGGCCTGCGCGACCCCGGCCTCACCGAGACCTCCTCCTCGGTGCTGCTGCCGCCCGCGCAGGCGCAGAAGGTGATGGTGCTGGGCGGCGGCGGCGTCGGCGAGTCCCCGCTGTCCACGGCCCGCACCGACATCGCGGACCTCTCCGCCGCCAGGCCCGCCTTCACCCCGGGCCCGGACCTGCCGGCCGGCGGCACCCGCTACCTCAACAGCGTGATCCTCCCGGACGACACCGTCTTCACCACCGGCGGCTCCAGCGGCTACCGCGGCCGGGGCGACAGCGACCTGCTCAAGGCGCAGGTGTACCACCCGGATTCCAACAGCTTCAGCACCGCCGCCGAGCCGGCCGTCGGCCGCAACTACCACTCCGAGGCGCTGCTGCTGCCGGACGGCCGGGTCGCCGTACTGGGCTCCAACCCGCTCTTCGCGGACAAGGCCGAGACCCAGCCGGGCGGCTTCGAGCAGCGCATCGAGATCTACACCCCGCCGTACCTGTACCACGGCGACCGCCCGCAGCTCGGTGCCGTTCCGCAGGCGGCCAGGCTCGGCACCACCGTCGACGTCGGCGCCGCCCGGCCGGAGGCGGTCGCCACCGCCAAGCTGATCCGGCCGAGTTCGGTCACCCACGTGACGGACGTCGAGCAGCGCTCGGTGGCCCTGGACATCGCCGGACGGACGGCGGACGGCGTCTCGCTCACCCTGCCCGGCAACCCCGACCTGCTGCCGCCGGGCTGGTACATGCTGTTCCTGACGGACGCCGCCGGGACCCCGTCGGTCGCCCGCTGGATCCAGGTCACCGCATAGGACGCCAAGGCCCGCATAAGACGCCAAGGCCCGCCTACGACACCGAGACCCCCGGCCTGCGCAGGCGGCCTCAGCGCGCCGCCTGCGCCAGTCCGAGCGCGTACGGCAGCCAGAACTCGCCGGCCCGGGGCTCGCCCCGGCCGCAGTCGCCGTCCGACTCCCCCGGGTTCTTGATCCACAGGTAGGCGTCCACCCCGGCCCGGCCGGTCTCGGTGGTCGGCCGCTCGCCGAGCGCGCGCCCGGGCGGGTTGCACCAGGCGGTGCCGCCCAGCGCCCCGTTACCGCTGCGGCTGGTGTCGATGACGAAGTTCTTCCCGCCCAGGGCCGTGGAGAGCCTGGCGCCGTACGCCGCGTTCCGGTCGGTGTCGTAGAAGTTGGCGACGTTCACGGCGAAGCCGTCCGCCGCCGCGATGCCCGACTTGCGCAGGGCGGTGGCCAGTTCCTCCGGGTCCTGCGCCCATCCGGGGTTGCCCGCGTCCAGGTAGACCCGCGCGTTCGGGTTCTTCTTCAGCTCCTGGACGGCGAAGGCCAGCAGGCCGTACCGCTCGGCGGCCAGGTCGCCCTTGATCCCGCAGTTGTCCAGGGTGTGCGCGACGGCGTCCGGCTCCAGCACCACCCAGGCCTTGCGGTCGCCGAGGGCCTGCGCGATGCCGGTGATCCAGGCCCGGTAGGCGGCCGCGTCGGGGGCGCCGCCGGCCGAGTACTGGCCGCAGTCGCGGTGCGGGATGTCGTACGCGACGAAGACCGCCGTCCGGCCGGCCTCGCCGGCCCGCCGGCTCACCTGCTCGGCGATCTCCCGGGCGCCCTGCTCGCCCAGCCACTGGGAGGAGGGCTGGGCGGCGATCCGCAGCAGCGTGTCGGCCTCCGCCGTCCGGCCCTGGCCGCGCAGCGCGGTCACCTGGTGGGCGGCGTTGGTCCGGTCGGAGACGTAGAAGGCCTGCCCGGGAAGCTGGGCGAGGGCCCCGCCCGCACCGGCCTGACCGGTGCCCGCACCCGGGCCGGTGCCCGCGGCCTGACCCGAGCCGGCCGCGGGAGCGGCGCCCGGTTCGCCGCCGCCCCTCGAACCGCTGCAGCCGGACGCGGCCGCCAGCACCACCCCGGCCAGCAGTACCCCCACGGCCCACCGCAACGTCCCCGTCCACCCCAGCCCGTGCACGTACCGCCCCTCCCCGGGACCGGTCCGGCGACCGGTCGGCATCAGCTAAGCACACCCGGCACCGGCCGGCGGCCACCGACGGTGAACGGCATGTGGCCGTGGGCGAACGGGACATCGAACCCGTCCGGCCCACGGCCACCGGCGCTCAGCAGCGCCCCGAACCGATCAGGAGTGCTCGGGAGTCCTCGGGAGCACCCGAGGCGCCCGCACCGGGGCTCAGGCCTGCTTCAGGTCCGGCACCTGCCAGTCGATCTCCGCGCCGCCGAAGGAGTCCAGCGCGGCGTTGATCTGCGAGAACGGGCGGCTGCCGAAGAACAGCTTGGCCGACAGCGGCGACGGGTGCGCCCCCTGCACCACCACGTGCTTGGCGGTGTCGATCAGCGGCAGCTTCTTCTTCGCGTAGTTGCCCCACAGCACGAAGACCACCGGCTCCTCGCGGTCGCTCACCGCCTTGATCACCGCGTCGGTGAACTTCTCCCAGCCCTTCGCCTTGTGCGAGTTGGCCTCGTGCGCGCGGACCGTGAGCACCGCGTTGAGCAGCAGCACGCCCTGCTCGGCCCAGTGCATCAGGTAGCCGTTGTCCGGGGCGGGGACGCCCAGGTCGGCGTCCAGCTCCTTGAAAATGTTGCGCAGCGACGGCGGCGTCTTGGTGCCCGGCAGCACCGAGAAGCTCATGCCGTGGGCCTGGCCGTTGTCGTGGTACGGGTCCTGGCCGAGCACGAGCACCCGGACCTTGTCGTACGGAGTGGCCTCCAGCGCGGCGAACTCCTGGCCGCTCGGCGGGAACACCTCGTGCTCCGCGCGCTGGGCCGCCACGAAGGCCGCCAGCTCGGCGAAGTAGGGCTTCTCCGTCTCGGCGCCCAGCACCCCGCGCCAGGACTCGGGGAGCTCCAGCCCGCCGCCCTCGCCGGCCTCGACCACGCCCGCCTCGACCGTGTCCGTCACGACATCTACCTCCCACACCGCGGCTGCTGCGCCGCACGCCCTCTTTCACCCCGAACGCTACACAGCCCCACCGACAACTCACTCCCCCGGAGCGGGCTCCGGGCGCCGGGCGGCCGCCCGCTCCACCCGCAGGTGCTCCACCGCGTTGAGCGCCACCAGCAGCACCGCGAGCACCACCAGCACCACCAGCGCCGGCAGCCGCACCATCGCGGGCAGCAGCGCCAGCACCACCGCCGCCGCCACGATCCGGGTCGTCGCGACCTGACGGAACATCATCCAGCGCGTGTACCCGAAGGTCAGCAGGTACAGCCCGCAGCCGCCGTACAGCAGCGCCACCGACCCCGCGCCGAGCGCCCGCCGCGGGTCCGCGACCGTCTCCCCGAAGCCGACCGCCACCCCGATCACCCCGGCGGCCAGCGCCAGGTGCCCGTACTGGAAGATCCTCCGGACCACGTCCCGGCGCGAGTCGGCGACCTCCACGGCGTGCCGCATGGCGTCCGCCGCGTACACGAAGTACTGCCACCACAGGCCCACCGAGATGGTGAACGCGACCGCCACGGCGGCGAGTTCGGCCGCGTCCAGCCGGGCCGAGGCCGCCGTGCCGCCGATCCCGACGATCGACTCGCCGAGCGCCACCAGCAGGAACAGAGCGAACCGCTCCGGCATGTGCGCCGGGTGGTACGCCACCACCGCGAGCCGCCGCCGGAACACCAGCGGCGCGGTCAGGTCGCCGAGCGCGGCCGCCGCCCACAGCGCGAGCCGCGGCCCGTCCGGCAACAGCCCGCCCGCCAGCAGCAGCGGCCCGCTGACCAGCACACCCACCCCGTACGGACCGCGCCAGGCACCGGGGATCCGGACCACCAGGAGCAGCAGCACCACCCGGGCCAGCCAGTACGCGGCGCCGAGCAGCACGCCCCGCCCGCCGTACGCCCCCGGGACCGCCAGCGCCATGAACAGGCCGGCCAGCCCGACCAGCAGGATGCCCAGCCGGTCCCGCAGGTTGTCCACGTCGCGGATGTTGGCCTGCACGGTGGTGCCCACCCAGCACCAGTACACCGGCACGAACACCACCAGCGCCCGGACCAGCCCGGTCATGTCGTGGCGGTGGTGCAGCAGCCCGGAGACCTGGGTGATCGCGAAGACGAAGACCAGGTCGAAGTAGAGCTCCGCCCAGGTGACCCGCTTCTCCCCCAGTCCCTGCGCTTCCCCCGTGACACCCATCCGCCTGGCCCTCCCCGCAGGTACGAAGCGGCCCCGCCCCGGCGACCGGCCGGAACGGGGCCCACGACAGCACCGCAGAGGCTAGACCAGCTCGACCAGGTCCGCGATCGACTTGACCACACGGGTCGGCCGGTACGGGAAGCGCTCCACGTCGGCGGCGGCGGTCAGGCCGGTGAGCACCAGGATGGTCTCCATGCCGGCCTCCATGCCCGCGACGATGTCGGTGTCCATCCGGTCGCCGATCATCACCGCCGTCTCGGAGTGGGCGCCCGCGGTGTTCAGCGCCTCGCGCATCATCAGCGGGTTGGGCTTGCCGACGAAGTACGGGTCGACACCGGTCGCCTTGGTGATCAGGGCCGCGACCGAGCCGGTGGCCGGCAGCACGCCCTCGGTGGAGGGGCCGGTCTCGTCCGGGTTGGTGCAGATGAACCGGGCGCCCTGGTTGATCAGGCGGATCGCCTTGGTGAGCGCCTCGAAGGAGTAGGTGCGGGTCTCGCCGAGCACGACGAAGTCGGGCTCGCTGTCGGTCAGCACGTACCCGGCGTCGTGCAGCGCCGTGGTGAGGCCGGCCTCGCCGATCACGTAGGCGGTGCCGCCCGGCCGCTGGGTGCTGAGGAACTTGGCGGTGGCCAACGCCGACGTCCAGATGTTCTCGGCCGGGATGTCGAGTCCCATCCGGGCGAGCCGGGCGTGGAGGTCACGCTGGGTGTAGATCGAGTTGTTGGTCAGTACCAGGAACGGCTTGCCGGACTCCCGCAGCTTGCTGATGAACTCGCCGGCCCCCGGGATCGGGGTGCCCTCGTGGATGAGGACCCCGTCCATGTCGGTCAGCCACGACTCAATGGGCTTGCGCTCTGCCACGTAGGTGTCTCCCTCGGTCTTGCAAAAGCTCTGAACGATCTCGCACATCGCTCCGGACCGGACACCATCGGCCGGCCGGGCGCCACAGGCTGCCCCAACGCCGACCAGCGTAGTCGGGCTGGGAATCTGGTCCAGTTCCACCTGCGCAACCTGCCGCTCCCCGCAGTTCCGTCGGAACCAGGAGCAAACGGGCACCTCGTGATTGAGTGGGCGCATGAACCCGCAGACGACCTCCCGTCCGTTCCGTGTCGGCCTGATCGGCTACGGCCTGGCCGGCTCCGCGTTCCACGCACCGCTGATCGCCACCACGCCGGGGCTGCGGCTGGACGCCGTGGTCACCGCCAATCCCGACCGGCGCGCCCGGCTGGCACGCGAGCACCCCGACGCCCGCGCCGTGGACACGCCCGAGCAGCTGCTCGCCGACCCGGACGCGCTCGACCTGATCGTCATCGCCTCCCCCAACCGCACCCACGCGCCGCTCGCCCGCGCCGCCCTTCGGGCCGGCCTGGCCACCGTGGTGGACAAGCCGCTGTCCGGCACCGCCGCCGAGGCGCTGGAGCTGTGCCGGCTCGCCGAGGACCAGGGCGTCCTGCTCTCGGTCTTCCACAACCGGCGCTGGGACGGCGACTTCCTCACCGCGAGCCGGCTGGTGCGCGGCGGCGCGCTCGGCCGGGTGCACCGCTTCGAGTCCCGCTTCGAGCGCTTCCGCCCCAAGCCCAAGCCGGGCTGGCGGGAGCTGGCCGACCCGGCCGAGGTCGGCGGCACGCTGTACGACCTGGGCAGCCACCTGGTCGACCAGGCGCTGACCCTGTTCGGGCCGGTCGAGACGGTGTACGCGGAGATCGACGTGCGGCGCGACGGCGCGGTGGTGGACGACGACGCCTTCCTCGCCCTCACCCACGCCTCCGGCACCCGCTCGCACCTGTGGACCAGCGCCGTCACCGCGCTGATCGGCCCCCGGCTGCGGGTGCTCGGCGACACCGCCGGCTACGTCAAGCCCGGCATGGACCCGCAGGAGGCCGACCTGCGGGCGGGCCTGCGCCCGGACGGCAGCCGCCCCTGGGGCACCGACCAGCCCTCGCACTACGGCACCCTCGGCACCGACGAGTCCGCGATCTCGCTGCCCACCGACCCGGGCGACTACCCCGCCTTCTACACGGGCATCGCCGCCGCCCTGACCACCCCGGGCACCCCGCCCCCGGTCGACCCGCGCGACGCGGTCGCCACCCTGGCCGTGCTGGAGGCCGCCCGCGCCTCCGCCGCGACGGGGACGGCGGTCCGCCTGAACTGAGGACGGCCGTGCGGCCCGCGTCCCCCCTCCCCGCCCCGGCCTCGTACCATGATCGCCATGAGCACCAGGGGGGAGCGGCGGGCCGCACGCAAGGCCGCACACGAGGAACGGGAGCGGCAGCTCCAGGCAGGCTCCGACCCCGGGATGATGGCGATCCAACGCAGGGCCTGGGCCCGCGGCGACCGGACCTACTTCACCGGGTGCGTGCAGGTGGCCGGGCCGGACGGCCGACCGGTCATGGTCGCGATCGACCGGCCGGGCCAGTACCGGGAGCCCGCGCAGGGCGGCTTCGTCGAGAAGCTGCTGAACGTCCTCGCCGTCATCCCCTTCCACGAGATCGTCGCCGCCGCGGTCGTCGTGCTGTTCCTGACGTCCCGCTGGCTCTTCATCGAGCTGACCGGCCGCCCGCACTTCGTGGTCACTGCCCACCCGGAGGGAGACGGCCGGCAGGTGGTCGCCCGGGCCCGGCGGCGCCCGGCCGCGATGCGGGCCGCGACGGCCGTGGTGGACGAGGTCGAGCGCGCCGGGACGGCCGCCCTCACACCCCGATGATCTCCACCGCCGAGCCCAGCCCCCGGAAGTCCGCCACGTTGCGGGTGTACAGCGGCAGCCCGTGGGCCGAGGCGACCGCGGCGATCATCAGGTCTATCCGGCGCGGGCGCGGCTGCCGCCCGGCGGCGATGGTGAGGGTGACCAGCGTCCCGTAGCGGGCGGCGGCGGCCGCGTCGAAGGGCAGCGGGTCGAAGTCCGCCATCGCCGCGCCCAGCACCTCCAGCCGGGCCGCCCGGCTGGCCGGGTCGCGGGCCATCGACACGCCCTGCTGCAGCTCGGCGAAGGTGATCGCGGTCAGCTCCGGCACGGCCGGCAGGTCGGACGGGTGGAGCAGCGCCAGGTCGATGTAGACGCACGTGTCCAGCACCCCGGCCGGCCGGCGCCGGGGCGCTCTGCGGCGCTCAGCCACGCCGCCGCTCGAACGGGTCGTCGCCCTCGTCCCCCACCAGCTCCTCGGGCCCGAAGTACTCCTCGGCCTCCTTGCGCATCTGCTGGTAGTCCACCCGCGGCAGCTTCACGTGCCGCGCCACCAGCTCCTCCGCCGTGAGCCGCCGCCGCCCCGACACCGGCCGCAGCTCCGCGACCTCGACCCCGTTCCTGGTGATGTGGAAGGTCTCCCCCGCCTCCACCGCGTCCATCACCGCGGCGGAGTTGTTCCTGAACTCCCGCTGGGTAATCGTCTTCACCTCTCCACGGTAGCCCCGCGTAGCACCCCTGGCTACACCCCGCACGAGCCCCGCGCGATCCCCCGAAACCCCGCCCACGCCGGGCCGGATCCGCTAGGTTCGATCACGATCGTTCGAACAGAGGGGGGCTTCTGTCATGACCGGCACCGGCGAGAAGGATCAGAATCCATGGCTCTACGGCCAGGACGCTCCACCCGCGCGGGATCCGCTCAGCCCACCCCGTACGACCGGGCCCTGGACGGGTGCTGCCGGCCCGTCCGTCCTGGTGCAGCCGGCCGTGCTCCAGCAGGGCGCCGGCGAATCACGCCGACTGCGGGGTGAGTTGCAGTTCTCGGTCAGCCGTGTCGAACCCGACACCGCCGCGGCCGTCCAGGCCCTGAGCGGGGGGTGGGCCAGCGGACCGGCGCTGTCGCAGGCGCTCACCTGGTGGAAGGCACGCTGGACCAGCCTCGACAACCGGCTCGGCCTGACCGCCGACCGCCTGGACGCCACCGCACGCAGCTACCACGCGGCCGACAACTCCGCCGCAGCCGACTTCAAGGGGCCGTGAACCATGGTGACCTTCGCCCTGCTCCGCCACGCCTCCTTCGCTTCCCTCGACCAGGCGGGCGGCACCTGGACCGGCGTCTCCGGCCACATGGAGCACCTCACCGGCCAGATGCGGTCCGGCGTGCTCCGGCCCCTCTCGGGCGGCGGCCCGTACACGGCCCCGGCCGCCGGGAGCCGGCCCTGGACCGGCGCGGCCGCCGACGAGGCGGTCCGGGAAATCGGGCTCCTGACCGACGAACTGCACGCTTTCCACTACGAGGCGCTGGCCGTCGCGGCCGCGTTGCACCGCGCCCGGAAGGCCTTCACCGAGGCCCAGCAGAAGCTGCTGCGGGCGATCGGCGACGCCGAGGCCCTCGGCGCGACCGTGTCCGACGACGGCACGGCCACGCTGCCCGACCTGCCGCCCGAGGAACGCAACGACCCCGAGGCGATCGCGTACCAGAAGCGGAAGTGGGACGAACTGCAGCACCACGTCCGGGACATGACCGCGGCCCTGACAGCGGCCACCGAAGCCGACAACGCCGTGGCCGCGGCCCTGCGCGCGCTCAACCCGGAGGACGTCGACCCGGCGGCGCACCCCGACGGGGCCGCCAACGCCCTGAGCGACCTGGAAGGGGCGATGGCCATGCCGACCGACCCCAAGGCCCGGAAGGAGTGGTGGGCCGCGCTCGATCCGGCCTTGCGGGCCGGGCTGCTCGCGGCCGATGCGGACAAGCTGATCAAGGCCGGGATCCTGGGGCCGACCGACTATGAGTGGTCGTCTCCGGACAAGGGAGCCGGGCCCTGGGGAGTCCGGGAACCGGGCATCGCCGACCAGATGATGCGAGTGAAGGTCGCAGCCATGGTCGGTGGCGGTGCGCTCGCCGGCTACCCGGCTGCCGCCCGCAACATGGCGCACTACCTGGACGGCGACGGAAAGCCCCTCAATCTGGCCGTCGAACCCATGCTTCGTGAAGACGCCGACTTCCAGGCGAGCGCAGCTGCCCAACTGGCCGCCAACAAGGACAAGTGGCGTCAGGCCGCGGTGGAGGCGTTCGAGAAGTCGGGAGGCGTGCCGGTCTCGATCCCCGTCGAGAGTCCGGTTGGTTCCCGGAAGTTCGAGAATCTCAACTGGTACCGGGCGATCGGAGGCCACCAGTACCTCACGTCCGGAGTGGTGACGGCCATCCCAGGGCCGGACGGCAAGCCCCAGGTGTCGCTGCAGTACCAGGTCAACGTCTGGGACCGCTACAACTGGGATGAAGGCAAGAGCACACCGATCGCCGGCACCAGCGTCACGGACCACGACATGGCGACGCTGCACCAGACGGGACTTGCCCAGGAGTTCGACATCGTCGGCACAACCAAGCCGATCACCATCCAACTCGACGACCCCACCAATCCCGGGAGGCCGACGCAGTGACGCGGAAGCAACGATGGGTGCTGCTGCTGGCGATTGTTGTGCCGCTGGCGTTGGTGGGGGCTGCGGTGGGGGGCTTGTACTGGTTGCGAGAGTGGGACCGGCATCCAGCACCGGACAGCGGGCGGCCCGGATCGTGGATGACGGTCACGTCGGAGTTCGTCACGGAGTTCTCGCGGGTTCGGCCGCCCGCGTCGGCGAGCGAGGTGCACTGGGCCTACCAGAAGGGGCTCCAGGACGACGCGGCGTTCCTCTCGTTCCGGTTGCCGCCGGGTGAGGAGGAGCGGTTCCTCGCCGATCTGAGGGTCACGGTGAAGCCGAGCTTCAAGAACTACGTCGGCGACGGCACGGTGGAAGGACTTCAGCGTGCCGGGGCGCCCGATCCGCGGGGCGCGGGACCGCTGCGGGAGGGCTCCTTCCTCGCCGAGCCGCTGCCCGGGCACAACAAGCGGCTCGCGGCAACGCTCTGGCTGGCGTCGGAGGCAGACGGGGGCACGCGGGTGTGGGTGGAGGCGGGGGATTCGCCATAGGGATTCGGTCGAGAGCGGGAACCCCGCAGCCCGCAGGTTCGTCCTGCTGGTACGTCAGGAAGCCGAGGGAACACCGGGAGGGGGAGCGCGCCGTGGCCGTTGTCGCGATGCTGCTGGGCCTGCTCCGGGTGTTGACCGGGGAGTTGGTGGCCGACAGCGGGACGCTCGCGTCCGTTGCCGCCGTCGCGGCCGTGGTGCTGGTGGCCGGGGCGGTCGCCGGGGCGCTGGCCGGGGCGCGGTTGTTGGGGGCGCGGGCGCCGGCGGCGGTGCGCAGCGGGGTGCTGCGGCGTCGGGCGTTCGGTACGGCGTTCCTTCCGCAGCGTGACCCGGACGCCCGGGGCAGGCGACGCCCCAGGGCACCGGGAGCGGCCCTGGCGGCCGCGTGATTCCGTCGTAGATCCGTAGATCCGTAGATCCGTAGATCCGTAAGACGTTCTTCGCGGCCGTCCTCCGTCGACCACTCATGTCCTGAGACCCCGGAGGGCTCGCTTCACCATGTCCGTTCTCGCCGTTCTCGACCCTGCCGTCGCCCTGGCGCACGCCGTCGTCGCCGCCGTCGCCCACCTGGTGCCGACCGCACTGGCCATCGTCCTGTTCACCGTCGCCGTCCGGCTGGCGCTGCATCCGCTGGCGCGGGCGGCGGCGCGCGGGGAGAAGGCCAGGGCGCGGCTGGCGCCGAAGGTCACCGCGCTGCGGAGGAAGCACAAGGACCGGCCGGAGAGGCTGCGGGAGGCGCTGGCCGAGATGTACCGGAAGGAGCAGGTGTCGCCGTTCGCGGGGTGTCTGCCGGTGCTGGTGCAGATCCCGTTCTTCTCGGTGATGTACCGCCTGTTCACCACCCCCAACGACCTGCTGGACCACACCCTGTTCGGCGTGCCGCTGGGCCTGCACGTCACGGGCGCGCACGGCGCCGGGCAGTGGGCGGTGTTCGGGGTGCTGTTCGCCGGGCTGGCGGCGGTCGGGGTCGTCAACTTCCGCCGGGCCCGACGCGCGGCCGCGGCCGCGACGACGGCGCAGCCCGCCCCGCAGCCGGGGGCGGGGCTGCTGCCGTACCTGTCGTTCGGTTCGGTGCTGTTCGCGGCGCTGGTGCCGGTGGCCGCCGCGCTCTACCTGCTGACGGCCGGCGTCTGGTCGGCCGCCGAGCGGGGCTGGCTGTACCGGGACGGGGCGCCGGTTCCGGCGACCCTCCCGATTGCCTGACGATCCGTCAGAAGTGGCGCAGCAGCTCGGGGAAGGCCCCGAGCTGCAGCGTCGCCTCGTCGGGTCCGAGCTCCGCGTGCTCCAGCACCCAGGTGTGCTCGTGCGGGATGAAGACGGTGCGCAGGCCGGCCCGGCGGGCGGGGGCGATGTCGGACTTGGGCGAGTTGCCGATCATCCAGGTCCGGCCGGGGTCGAGGTCGAGGTCGGCGGTGAGCTGCCGGTAGGTGTCGACCGACTTCTCGGCGACGATGTGGATGCCGCGGAAGTGGTGGTCGATGGTGGAATCGGTCACCTTGCGCTGCTGTTCGCCCTGGTCGCCCTTGGTGAGCAGGAGCAGGTGGTGGCGGTCGGCGAGGGCGGCCAGGGTGTCGGCGACGCCGGGGATCAGTTCGACGTCGCGGCTGGTCAGCGGGGTGAGCAGGTCGTCGATCCGGGCCTGCTCGTCCGCCGTGGGGGTGCGGCCGTTGAGCTGCTGGAGGCAGTCGGCGAGGCTCTGCCGGAAGACGGTGGCGCCGTAGCCGAGGGTGGCGGAGTTGACGGCCTCGATCTCGTTCAGCAGGGCTCTGGTGCGCTCCTGTTCGGCCGGGGTGGCGACCCAGTCCAGGAAGCCGTCGATGACCCGCTCGAAGAGGACGTTGTTCTCCCAGAGCGTGTCGTCGGCGTCGAAGATCAGGGTCTGGTCGGTGTGCATGCGGTGGTCTCCAAGGTCCGGTGGTCTCCGGGGAAGTCGGTCAGGCGGGCGGAAGCAGGAGGGCGGCGCGGTCGAGGGTCTCACGGAGGTTCTCCTCGGTGGTCCGGCGCTTGGCCTCCTCGACGGTGAGCCATTCCAGCGGGGACGCCGGGTTCTCGGGCCGAGCCTGCTCCGGGGTGCCGGTGGCCAGCAGGAAGCGCAGGTCGGCGTGCTCGTGCGCGGGCTCGGTGGGCGAGGCGGGGACGGGCACCACGGCGAGGTGGACGAGGGCGGGGCCGGGCCAGGGGGCGAGGTCGGGCAGGCCGGTCTCCTCCAGGCCCTCGCGCAGGGCGATGTCCAGCGGCCGGGTCTCCCCCGGGTCGCCGTGGCCGCCGACGTGCAGCCAGGCCTGCTGGCGGACGTGCCAGCGCAGCAGGACGCGGCGGGTCGGCGGGTGGACGATCAGCGCGGAGGCGGTGAAGTGGAGCGGGAAGGTGCCTCTGTTCCAGGCGTCGGCGACGTCGAGGAGGCGGCGGGCCCGCTCGTGGTCGGCGGTCTCCACCGGGCCCTGCGGGCGGTGGTCGTCCAGCAGTCGGGCCAGGTCGGGGCTCTGCGACGGGCCGCCCGTGGTCACCATGGGTCTGCACTCCTCGTTCCGTTCCGGGGCCGTGCGGACCGCGCGGACCGCGTCAACCGGCTTTGCGGGAGCGGGTGGTCGGGCCGGCGGTCGGGCCCGGGGCTTCGGGTTCCGGCGAACCCGCGCAGCCTAGCCGGGGGCGCGCGGGCGGCCCACCGGTTTTCGCCTGCGGGCGCTCGGGCCCGCTCGGACCTGCGTACGCTTCGGCGGACGTCCGCGGCAGACGTTCCACCGGAGGACGTCTCCCGTACCGCCGGCGGCATACCGGCTGGTCCGGGCGTTTCCCCGGAGGCCGTAGCCTGTGGTGATCGTTTCGGGACAGGTGGAGGGATGTCGTCATGGTGGCTGCTCCGGCGCTCGCCGAGCTGCGCGAGGTGTGCCAGCCGCAGGCCAAGCTTCAGAGCCGCAACGGCGAGCACTGGGCGGGCCGGCTGTACATGCGGCGGATCTCGCTGCGGACCACCCGGCTGCTGGTGCGCACCTCGGTGTCGCCGAACACCCTGACCTGGGTGATGGTGGTGTGCGGGGTCGGCGGCGGCGCGGCCCTGCTGATCCCGGGCCTGACCGGTGCGGTGCTGGCCGCCGTGCTGTTCCAGCTGTTCCTGCTGTTCGACTGCGTGGACGGCGAAGTGGCGCGCTGGAAACGCCAGTTCAGCATGGCCGGGGTGTACGTGGACCGGCTCGGCGCCTATCTGGCGGACGCCGCGCTGATGATCGGCGCGGGCGTACGGGCGGCCCGCGGCGGGTCGGAGCTGTGGGTGTCGGCGGGGCTGGCGGCCGCACTGGGCGTGGTGCTGCTCAAGGCCTCGACGGACCTCGTGGACGTGGCCCGTGCCCGCAGCGGGCAGCTTCCGGCGACCGAGGAGTCGACGCAGCCGCGCTCCCAGGGCATCGCGACGGCCCGCAGGGTCGCCTCGCTGTTCAAGATCCACCGGGTGACGAACGGCATCGAGGCCTCGCTGGTGCTGCTGGCGGCGGCCGCGGTGGACGCGGGACTCGGCAACCTGGGCGCCACGCGGTGGTCGCTCGCGGGCATCGCGGTGATCACCTGGGGCATGGTGGTCGCGCACCTGGCGTCGATCCTGTCCTCCTCGCGGCTGCGCTGAGCGGCCTGCGCCCCGGGGCGGGGGCCCCGAAGGCTGAGTCGCCCTGCGCCCGGGGGTCGAGGCGCCCCTCCCCCGCCCGGGGGAGGCCCCGGCGCCGAGCCCGCCGCCGGACGGACGCGGCGGGCCGGGTCCGCGCGGGAGGGTGAGGGCATGACGACCCCGCCCGCCGCCGCCACCGCCGTTCCCGCCCCGCCCCGCTGGGCCGTGCGCGCCGCCCACCTCGCCGCCGTCACCGCGCTGCCCTCCGGACTGTGGCGGCTCGGGCTGGTGGCGGGCTGGCATGGCGGGTACACCGAGGCGGGCTACCGGGCGATGGGCTTCTCCGGGGCGGGCGCGGTGTGGCCGGTCTTCCTGAGCCTGAGCACCGAGGCGCTGGCGCTGCTCACGATCGGGCTGGTCCGCCCGTGGGGCACGGTGCCGCCCCGCTGGATCCCGTTCCTCGGCGGCCGCCCGGTCAACCCGCGCGCGGTGGTCGTCGCGGCCTCGCTCGGCGCCGCCGGCCTGGCCCTGCTGTGGACGCCGTTCGCCGCCTGGTGGGCCATGCCGGGCACGGACATGACCCCACGCGGCCGCTTCCTGGTCGGCTTCCTCTACCTGCCGACCGTCGCCTGGGCCCCGCTGCTGGCGGCCGTCACCGTGTCGTACCACCGCCGGCACCGCCGGCACCCGGCGACGGCGACCGCAACAACGGCCGCACGCCCCCACGCGGCCTGAGGCGCGGCCGGCCCGCGCACGACGCCATGCAGCAGGTCTGGGCGACCGGCGAGTACGTGGTGCGCGTCGACGGTTGAGCCCGGAACGGCGGCGCGCCCTGCACGGGAAGTCGACTCTGCCGACTTCCCGTGCAGGGCGCGCCACTTCGCCGGGTTCAGCGACCGGAGGGGCTCGCGGACTCGGCGGAGGAGGCGGAGCCGGACCGGCCGGTGGCGGTGGTGGTGGCGGTACGGACGCGGCGCTTCAGGGCCATGTGCATGACAGGGCTTCCTTTCGGAGAAGAGGAGGAGACGGGAGCCGCCCGAGACGACTCGTCAGCTCAGCGGCTTACCGGGACACCAGGCGTCGCCCCAGGCCGTCGTCTGGACGCAGCTGTGGCCACCGCCCCCGTTGCCGGAGTTCGTCACCGTCGCGCCGTCGAACACGGAGGCGCCGGCCGGAGCCACTCCGCCCAGCCAGGCGGCGGCACCCAACGCGACCGCGGCCAGTGTCCGCGTCACGATTCCTCGCATGACGACAGCTCCCATCACTTCGGGGACAGTTCCACAGGTTTCGGACGTTTCCGCAGTTCCCGCGGCATCGCCCGGTCCGTGATCGTCACCCTGCCAGTCGGCGGATGGCCACGGCATCCCCCGCAAGGGATCATGAGCCTGCCTGGCAGCTTTAGGAGGCATGCGATGGAGCCCGGGACCGGCCCCGACCCGACCGCCGACGTACCCGCACTCGACAGCGCGGCCGTCACGCTCTACCGGTGGACGGTGGTGCACGAGCGCCTCACCCCCGCGACCCTCGCCCAGGCGGCGTCCGAGACCGACCTGGGCCTGCCGGAGTGCGAGGCGGCCGTCCGGCAGCTCACCGGAGCCTGCCTCTTCCAGGAACTGTTCGCCGACGACGCCCCGGCGGCCGGAGGCCCGACCGACGACGCCCCGACGGACGGGGACCCCGCAGGCAAGCGCCCGGTCGCCTGGCAGCCCGTCAGCCCCCAGGCCGCGACCGCACAGCTGCTCTCCGCGCGCGACACCGCCCTGCGCGCCCGGGAGAAGGCCCTGCGCGAGCAGCGGCGGCTCATCCAGCAGCAGCGCGACGGGCTCGCGGCGCTGGTTCCCGTCTATCTCCAGGCCCGCCAGCACGCCTTCCCGCAGGGCACCATCGACCGGCTGCCGGACAAGTTCGCGGTGCGCTCGCTGCTCGCCGACGTGATCGACTCCTGCCGCAGCGAGGTGCTGGTCTCCAAGCACGGCGGGTCGTTCCCCCCGGCCGCCCTGCGCGAGGCGCTGCCGCGCGACCTGGCGCTGCTCGACCGGGGCGTCCGGATGCGCAGCCTCTACCAGCACGCGACCCGCTTCGACCAGCCCACCCGGGTGCACGCGGAGCAGCTCATCGAGGCCGGCGCCGAGATCCGGACCCTGCCGGAGGTGCTGCCGCAGCTGATCATCGTGGACGGCTCGCTGGCCCTGCTGCCCGCCAGTTCCGGCGGCGCGCTGATCATCCGGGAGCCCGACCTGCTCTCCTACCTGCTGACGGTCTTCGAACGGGACTGGGAGAACGCAACCCCGTTCGCCAGTGGCCCGCAGGCCGCGCACGACGTCACCAAGACGATGAAGCAGAGCATCCTGGTGCTGCTCGCGAAGGGCCTCAAGGACGAGTCCATCGCCCGCCGCCTCGGCATCTCCCTGCGCACCTGCCGCCGCCACGTCTCGGACCTGCTGGACAGCCTCGGCGCGCACAGCCGCTTCGAGGCCGGCGTGGTCGCGGAACGGCTGGGCCTGACCTCGCACCCGGCGCCTGCCACGCCGCCCGTCGAAGCCGGGGAGCCCGCACCGGCGGCGCCCGTACGGACGGCAGCCTGCCCCGCCTGCGGCGAGCCGCTGACGGCACCCGCCTCCTCCCCCGACGGCCAGCGTCCGGGCGGCCGCCCGCCCCGCTACTGCTCGCCCCGCTGCCGCTCCCGCGCCTACCGGGCCCGGCAGCGGGAGGACGCGAGCGGCGTCACGTAACCCGGCGGCGGCGTGACGTAACCCGGAGCCGGGCCTGTCCGACGAGGGAGGACTTCGGCGGCAGGACGCAGAACTCGTCGCCCTCGGGATCCGCGAGGACGGCCCACGGCGCGACGGCCGGCCCGGTGGGGCCGTCGTCGTGTGCCGACCGGAAACCCGCGTGACCCGTCCGTCCCGTTCTGCTTGACTCCCCCGCCATGAGCACCTCGCACGTCCTGCCGGTCCTGCACACCCCCGACCGGTGGGCCGCCTACGACGCCGCCCGGCGGCTGCTGGCCCTCGCCGTCTCCCCCAGCGGGATCGAGGTAAGGGCGTACGCGCCGCAACTCACCCCGGCACAGGCCCGTCCGCTGCGGGCGGCCTTTCCCGAGAACGTGGGGATCCGAGGCGACCTGAGCCACCCGGAGCCCGGCGAGGAGGCGGCAGTGGAGCCGGCTCCGTTCGTCTTCAACGTGGAGGATCGGCCTGCCGGGGCGGTCGAGGAGCAGTTCCTCGACGTCGTCGGGACCGTCACCGCCTCGCTGTCCTGGGACGGCTTCGCCTGGCCCGCCGCCCCGGAACTCGGCCTGGAGCCGCGCTACAAGGACACCGCGCTCCAGCTCGTCCTCAACAACCGCAGCCTCGACTACGACGCCCCGGCGGGCGACCACACGCTGTTCATCCACTTCCGCGCGGGCGACGTCGAGCGCGCCGAGTGGCTGGCCCGGCAGGTGGGGCTGACGGCCATCGGGCCGGTGGAGCTGGGCTGGTGATCGTCCGGAAATCCGCATGACCGTCCGCGCCCGATCTGATTGACTCCCCGCCATGAGCACCTCGAACGTCCTGCCGGTCCTGCGCACCCCCGACCGGTGGGCCGCCTACGACGCCGCCCGGCGGCTGCTGGGCATCACCGTGCACCGCCGCTCCACGGAGGCGCACGGGTACGCGGACGAGCTCACGGCGGCGGAGGCCCGGCGGCTGTTCGAGGCCTTTCCCAATCACGTGTACCCGGGCAACCGGGAGCGGAGCGTCGGGCACGACGAAGTCCGGCGGCTGTTGGCGGCGGACGATCCCCGGGTGGACGCGCTGGCCCCGTTCTCGTTCCAGCTGGACGAGCAGCCCGTCGGGTCGATCGAGGACAGGTTCCTCGGCCTGCTCGGCTCCTCGCCCGCCTCACTCTCCTGGAAGGGCTTCGCCTGGCCGGCCGTTCCCGAACTGGGCCTGGATCTCCGTTCCAAGAACGCCGGTGTCCAGATCGCCCTCAACAGCAGCAACGTCGACTTCGACCGCCCGGCGGGCGACCACACGCTGTTCATCCACTTCCGCGCGGGCGACGTCGAACGCGCCGAGTGGCTGGCCCGTCAGGTGGGGCTGACGGCCATCGGCCCGGTGGGGTCGGGCTGGTAGCCGCCCGGGCATAGCCCCCGCCGGAGCGGTGTTGGGGCCGGGCATGACCAAGATTCTGGTGATCGGCGCAACCGGCAGTGTGGGCAGGCACGTTGTGGCCTCGCTGGCCGAAGGCGGCCACGCGGTACGGGCGTTGGTGCGGGACGCGTCGAAAACGCAACTCCCCAAGGGGGTCGAGGCCGTCCAGGGCGACCTGACGGAGCCCGACAGCCTGGAGCCGGCGCTGGCCGGCGGGGTGGAGGCGGTCTACCTGATGTGGCCCGGGCTGCCCGTGCAGCCCCGGGTGGTGGAGCTGATCGCCCGGCACGCCCGGCGTGTCGTCTACCTCTCGGCGGACGTGGCGGACCTCGCCGACGACGAGCCGGCCGTGATCTTCCACCAGGAGGTCGAGCGGCTGATCCGGCAGTCGGACCTGGGCTGGACCTTCGTCCGGGCGATCGACTTCGCGGGCAACCTGCTGGCCTGGGCCGACCAGGTACGGGAGGGCGTGGTCCGCTGGCCGTACGGGCGGGCGCGGCGTTCGCTGGTTCACGAGCGGGACATCGCGGACGTCGTGGTGCGGGCGCTCACCGAGGACGGGCACGAGGGCGCCGCCTACGTGGTCACCGGCCCGGAGTCGCTCTCGCACGCCGAGCTGGCCGGGATCATCGGCGAGGAGCTGGGCGTCGCGGTGCGGTGGGAGGAGCTGCCGCCGCAGACGGCCCGCGAGCAGCTGACGGCGGCCTGGGGGAACGCGGCGTTCGTGGAGGCCCGGCTGCGCGCCTGGGAGTCGTTCACGCGCGAGCCGGAGCGGGTGACCGGCACCGTGCAGGAGGTGCTCGGGCGTCCGCCGCGCGATGTCCGCAGCTGGGTGCGGGATCACGCGGCGGACTTCCGGTGGGCCGGGGCCGAGGCGACCGCCGTCAGTAGCGGACGGCCTTGACCACCACCGGCAGCAGGGTCATGTCGGCCGGCTGCCTGCTGAAGGCGACGGGCTGGGCCTTGCCGTTCGCCGGGACGTTCTCGGCGCCGACGACGGCGCTGTCCACCGCCTTGCCGCTGCTGTCGGTGAAGTCGACCTGGACCGCGTAGGAGGCCGCGTTGGGCCCCGAATTCTGGATGGTGACGACCACGGCGTGCAGGCCTCCGGTGTTCTGCCGCGCGAGGCCGGTGATGGTGATGTCGTTCACCGCGTTGCCGCCGTCCGGTACCCCGCTGAGCACCGAGGTGGCCTTCTCCCTGGTCATCGCCTGCTGGGCCGAGACGGACGCCTCGAAGGCGGACGCCGCCGCGGCGTTGGAGGCGGCGGCTTCGGAGGAGGCCACCGCCGCCGAGGCCGCCGCGGCCGACGCCGAGGCGAGCAGCGACTCCGCGGCGGAGGCGATGGCGGAGGGCGGCTCGCCGGAGAAGGCGCTCGCGTTGGGCGGGGTGGCCGGCGGTGAGCCGGCCGCCGTGCCCGACGGGCTGCTGCCGCAGGCCGCGAGCACGACGGCACCGGATGCCGCCGCGATCAGCGCGACCGTGCGCTGCACCGTCCAGCTCCGGGCCGGTGGCCGGTCGCCGCCCGGGGAACGGACGAGCGGCGGACGCCCGGGCAGCGGGCGGTGGCCGGTTCGGCCGTGGCTGGGGGGACTGTGGAGTTCACGCACCGAGGATCCCTCTCCTGGTCGGAGTTCGGCGGCCGAGGGGCCCGTACGTCCCCATGCTTGGCAACATCCCGCTCCACAGCGACAGCTCCTGACCCGTCCGAGTGGGCCGGACCGCGCGAGCGCGGACCGGCAGGGACCCGGACGGGTCCGAGGACAGGCCTCGGGAGCCCGCGAAACTCCAGGAGTCCCGGGAGCCTCAGGAGCCGATGGTCAGCACCGCCTTGCCGTGCAGCCGGCGCCCGAGCAGGGCGTCGACCGCCTCGGCCGCGTCGTCCCAGTCGCCGCGCCAGGTGATGCCCGGGTCCAGCTCGCCCGCCGCCACCCGGTGGGCGAGCCAGCCGAGGTCGCGGTCGAGGCCGGCGCAGGCGAGCAGGTAGAAGGAGACCACCGAGCGGTCGTGCCGGGCCGCGTCGCCGAAGAGGGTGCCGAACGCGAAGTCCTCCCCCTGCCCGGAGCTGTGGCCGGTGGCGACCAGGGTGCCGCCCGGGGCCAACGCCTGGTAGGCCTCGACCAGTTGGGGGCCGCCGACGAGGTCGACCACACCGTCGACCGGTCCGGCGGTCTCCTTCGGAGAGGCGATCACCTCGTGGGCGCCGAGGCCGCGCAGCAGTTCGCCGTTGCGGGCGGGCGAGCCGGTGGACGCCACGACGTGCGCGCCCGCCACCCGGGCGAGCTGGACGGCGTAGCGGCCGACGCCGCCGGTGGCGCCGGTGACCAGGACGCTGCGGCCGAGCAGCGGGCCGATGCGGTGCAGCGCGCGCAGGGCGCTGGCGGCGGCGACCGGGATGGTGGCGAGGGCGCCGAGGTCGGCGCCGGCGGGCGCGACGCCGATCAACCCGGTGTCCACCGCCCGCAGTTCGGCCCAGCCGCCGGCGGGCATCAGGGTGACCACCGGGGTTCCCGCGGCGGGGCCGGAGCCGTCGGCGGCGGCGCGTTCCACGATTCCGGCGGCGTCCCAGCCGAGGACGGTGCCGTCGGGGGCCGTGTCCAGGCCGAAGGCGACCTCGCCGTAGTTGAGCGAGGTCGCGGTGACCCGGACCAGCGCCTGGTGGGGTGCCGGTTCGGGGTCCGGAGCCGTGCCGAGGCGCAGGCCGCCGGGGGCCGAGCGGTCGACCAGGAGTGCACGCATGGAAAATCCTCCCCAAAATTCTGCCACTGAGTGGCATAAGCCTACAGGTGGCACTACGGTCCGGACTAGACTGACCGCGATGACTCCCGAGAAGGCCACCGCCACGGCACCGGAGCGGGGCGCCGGACAGGCCCCCGAGACCCCGGGCGCCACACTCCCGCTGCGCGAGCGCAAGAAGCTGCGCACCCGTCAGGCGCTGATCGACACCGCCCTGGAGCTGTTCGGCGAGCACGGCTTCGACGGGGTGACGCTGGACCGGCTGTGCGAGGCCGTCGAGGTCTCCAAGCGGACCTTCTTCCGCGCGTTCACCAGCAAGGAAGACGTCGCGATGGCCCCCACCCAGGACCTGTGGGCGATGTTCCTGGAGGTACTGGAGAGCCGCCCGCCGGGCGACGGCAGGCTGATGGCCGTCCTGGAGGAGACCCTCGCCGAGGCGATCGACCGGATGCCGGCCGACGGCTGGGCCGAACGCGCCCTGGCGAGCCGCCGGCTGGCCGCCCGGACGCCCTCGATGGACGCCCACGGACTGGCCTTCTGCGAGCGGACGACCCGGGAGGCGGTGTCGACGGTCAGCCGCCGGTTCGTCCTCGACGGACCCCCGGCCGGCGCCGGGCTGCGCGCCCGGCTGGCGGTGGACATGCTGGTCGCCGCGTTCCACCAGGCGATGGACGGCTGGGTGGCACAGCCGTCCGGGCACACCCGCGCGGACCTCGCGCGGCGACTCCGGGCGGCCTGCGCCGAACTGCCGGGCGCGCTCGCGGCGACGGTCGAGCCGCGACGGGGCTGAGCAGGGCCGAGCAGGGTCGAGCGGCGCCGGACAGGCCTACGCGGCCCGCAGGGAGTCGAGCCAGCGCAGCAGGCGAGCCCCTTCGCGGGTCATGACCTCCGGGTCGCGCAGGGCGTTGGCGAGCAGGGACATGCCCTGGTAGCCCGCGACCAGGGTGAGCGCCAGGCCGTCCGGGTCGGGCAGGCCAAGCTCGCGGAACTGGCCCGCGGCCCAGTCGAGCAGCCGCCGGATCACCGCGCCCGCCTCCGCGTCGAGGTCCCCGTCGGCGCGCTTGTCGAGTTCGACGGCCAGGGTGCCGGTCGGGCAGCCGTGCCGCGCGGCGGTGTCGCGCCGGCCGACCCAGGCCTCGACCAGCGCCTTGAGGCGGTCCAGCGGGTCGGGCAAGCGCTCCAGCCGGTCGGTGAGTTCGTCCAGGTGTGCGCTGTGCTCGGAGAGCGCGGCGCGGACCAGCTCGTCCTTGGTCTTGAAGTAGTAGTAGACGTTCCCGACCGGGACGTCCGCCTCGCGCGCGATGTCGGCGAGGGTGGTGCGTTCGACGCCCTGTTCGTGCAGGACCCGGGCCGCGGCCGCGGTGAGCCGCCGGCGCTTCTGCGACGCCGCCGTACGCCGGTTCACTGAGTCAGTCATCCGACTGACTATAGACAGCCGCCCGGGAAGGCGGCTACGGTCTCCCCCGGGCCAGTTCTAAGTCAGCCAACTAACTCATTCATGGGGGCGGAAATGATCACAGTGACGGGCGCGACCGGCAACGTCGGCCGGACGCTGGTGGAGCTGCTGGCCGAGGCGGGCGAGCAGGTGGTCGCCGTGTCCCGGCAGCCGCAGCCCGCCCACCCGGCGGCCGGGGTCCGCTGGGCCCGGGGCGGCCTCGGCGACGCCGCCGGCCTGCGCCCGGCCCTCGAAGGGTCCCGCGCGCTGTTCGTCCTGCTGGGCGGCGAGCTCAACAGCCACGGCGAGAGCCCGGACGCCCTGCTGAGGACGATCGCGGACGCCGGGGTGGAGCGGATCGTCCTGGTCTCCTCGCAGGTCGGCGCCACCAGGCCGGACGCGCCCTCGCACGCCCGGCTGCGGGAGTTCGAGGCCGCCGTCCGCACCTCCGGACGGGACTTCACCGTCCTGCGCCCCGGCGGCTTCGCCTCCAACGCCTTCGCCTGGGCAGAGACGGTCCGTACGAAGCGGACGGTCTTCGCGCCGTTCGGCGAGGTGGCGCTGCCCGTCGTCGACCCGGCGGACATCGCGGCGGTCGCCGCGGCCGTGCTGCGCGAGGACGGGCACAGCGGCCGCAGCTACGAACTGACCGGCCCCGAGGCGATCGGGCCGCGCCGGCAGGCCGAGGTCATCGCCGAGGCACTGGGCGAGGAGGTGGCCTTCGTGGAGCTGACCCGGGAGCAGGCCCACGCCCACCTGGCGCAGTTCATGCCGGAGCAGGTGATCGCCGGGACCCTGGACGTGCTCGGCGCCCCGCTCCCGGCCGAGCAGGCGGTCAGCCCGGACGTGGCGGCCGTGCTGCACCGCCCGGCCGCACCCTTCCGGGCCTGGGTCGAGCGCAACCTGCCGGCCTTCCGGTAGAGCCGGCGCGGCAGTCCCGGGCGCGCACGAAGCGCACGAAGCGCACGAAGCACACCAAGCGCGGCGCGCGCCCGGGACGGGGCTCACCCGGGCAGGGCTCAGGCGGTGGCCGGCTTGGCCGCCTCGGCGTCCGCCGCCTCCGGGGCCGGAACGGCCCGCAGCTGGGGAGCGGGCGGCGCGGGGATGACGGCGGCGACGGCGGCCGCGATCAGGGCGACGCCGCAGCCGATCACCAGGCCGACCCGGAAGCCGCTCTCCGAGGGCAGGGTGTGGCCGCCCAGGGTGACGGTCATCTGCGACAGCACCACGCCCATCACGGCGGCGGACACCGAGGTGCCCAGCGAGCGCATCAGGGTGTTGAAGCTGTTCGCCGAGGCCGTCGCGGACAGCGGCACCGCGCTCATGATCAGCGCGGGCATCGCACCGTAGGCCAGGCCGACGCCGCTGTTGCAGACGATCGTCACGATCAGCACGCCCCAGGTGGAGCCCATCAGCGGCAGCGCCAGCCCGTACCCGACGGCGATCGTCAGCGCCCCGGCGACCAGGGTGAACTTCGGTCCGCGCGCGGCCGACAGCTTGCCGCCGAACGGGGAGACGACCATCATCATCAGCCCGCCGGGCGCCATCCACAGGCCCATCGCCAGCATCGACTGCCCCAGCCCGTAGCCGGTGGCCGTCGGCAGCTGGAGCAGCTGCGGCACGATCAGCGCCTGGGCGTACATGCCGAAGCCGACCAGGACGGAGGCGGCGTTGGTCAGCAGCACCCTCGGGCGCGCGGTGACCCGCAGGTCCACCAGCGGGTCGGTCACGCGCAGCTCCCAGCGGGCCCAGAGCATCAGGATCGCCGCGGAGGCGGTGAACAGGCCGAGGGTCCCGGTGCTGCCCCAGCCCCAGTCCCCGCCCTTGGAGACGGGCAGCAGCAGGCAGACCAGGCCGACGCTCAGGCCGATCGCGCCGACGAAGTCGAAGCGGCCACCGGCGGGGCGGCCGGCCGGCGCCGGGGCCGGGATGACGGTCCAGAGCATGCCGATGATGACGACGGTCAGCACGGCGGTGCCCCAGAACAGCACGCGCCAGCTGGCGTAGTCGGCGACGCCGGCCGCGATCGGCAGGCCGAGGCCGCCGCCGATGCCCATGGAGGCGCTGACCAGTGCGATCGCCGAGCCGAGCCGCTCGGGCGGCAGGACGTCGCGCAGCAGGCTGATGCCGATCGGCACCAAGCCCATGCCCATGCCCTGAAGGGCCCGTCCGGCGATCATCGGCACCACGGAGTCGGCCACCGCACACAGCACCGAGCCGAGCAGCAGCGGGACGCAGGAGGCGATGAGCATCGTCCGCTTGCCCAGGAGGTCGCCGAGGCGGCCGCTGATCGGGACGAAGACGGCGGCGGAGAGCAGGGTCGCGGTGATGACCCAGGAGGCGTTGGACGCGGTGGTGTGCAGGAGTTGCGGGAGCTCACTGATCAGTGGGGTGACCAGGGTCTGCATGATCGCGGCGACGGTGCCGGTGAAGGCGAGCGTCGCGACGATCGGACCGGTGCGGGGAGCGGGGGCGGGGCCGTTGATGACGGGCCTCCTCGGGCAGTCGAAGAGCAGGAGTGTGCCCAAAACACACGATGTGCATGAAACACAAGACGGTCAGCTTACACATGATGTGCTCTCTGCACATCATGTGTGACGCGCACGCCTCTGGCATACTGAAGGGTGATCCACGGAGAACCCGCAGGTCGAAGCGGTGATGAAGGGACTTCGACATGACCAGCCCCACGCACGAGGTCGCCCTCGAATTCCTGGTGTTCGCCCGGCACCGCGACCTCAGCCAGGTCAACGCCAGGCCCGAGGGCAGCCAGCTCGAACGCAGCGCCTACATCCTGCTCAGCCGGGTCGACGCCGAGGGGCCCATGTCCATCGGGCAGTTGAGCGACGCCTTCGCCCTGGACGTCTCCACCCTCAACCGGCAGACGGCGGCCCTGAAGAGCGCGGGACTGCTCGAACGCATCCCGGACCCGGACGGCGGGATCGCCCGCAAGTTCCGCCTCACGGAGGAGGGCCGGCGCCGGCTGGACACGGAACGCGAGGCGCACGTACGGGCGCTGAACCTCGTGATGACGGACTGGCCGGAGGAGGACATCGCCTCCTTCGCCGGCTTCCTGCGCCGCTTCAACACCG
Organism: Kitasatospora sp. NPDC101235; assembly: GCF_044767505.1. Lineage (NCBI taxonomy): Bacteria > Bacillati > Actinomycetota > Actinomycetes > Kitasatosporales > Streptomycetaceae > Kitasatospora > Kitasatospora sp. NPDC101235. Next base: position 159,126 of record NZ_JBIWNZ010000010.1, on the reverse strand, counting down.
GGATCGAGCGACTCGACGGCCGCCCCTGGCCGCGGAGCTGAGAGAACGGGCCGGGGCGACGGGGCGGGGGCGGCTTCAGGCCCGAGACCTGCCGGGGTCCCGGACGGTGAAGCCCCGCGGAATCAGGAGCGCTTGAACAGCTCGACGGCGCCGTCGGCGACCTCGACCACGATCGAGTGCAGGCTCTCGATGCGCGAGACGATCGCCTCGCGCGGCCCCTGCCGCCAGATGTCGCTGCCGTAGAAGGCGTCCTCCTGCGAGCGGTGCTGCTCGATCGAGTCGAACGCCCGGATCAGGTACGCCTCCTCGTGCCCGTCCTCGTCCACCAGCGACGCCCCGTGGTCGACGACCCGGATCCCGGCCGCCTGGAGGAGCGGGACGGCCTCCTCGGCCATCACCCGGACGAAGTCCGCGCGGGTGCCCGGCTTGAGACGGTAGGTGCGGAGTTCCAGTATCACGGTGATTCCTCCCGGTACTTGACGGCATGTGAGACCGAAGACCCATCCCCCGGTCGGGGCGGAAGCCTACGCGGGAGCGGGAGAGTCGCGCGGGACGTCGGCCGGTCCGACTTCCCGCGCGGGCGCCGGCCCTCGCGTGTCAGCAGCGGGCTGTAGCCTTCGGCCGGGTCCGCACGGAAGGGGAGAGCGATGGCGACACTCGGGGAACTCAGGGCACTACTGGGAGAGCCGCGCTTCAACTGGTCCGACCCCGCCCCGTGGGTGCGGCTGGAACAGGAACTCGGGGTCTGCCTTCCCGCCGACTTCCGGGACTTCACCGACGCCTACGGCCCGGTGGAGATCAACAAGCAGCTGTACCTGGAGCACCCCGGCCATCCGATCAGGAACCTGGGCGAGAAGATCGAGGAGTCGCTCGAACTCTGGCGCGACGAGGACGAAGCGGAGTTCCTTCCCGCCCCGGCAGGGTCGGGCCCCGGCGAACTGCTGCCGATCGCCACGGCCACCACGGGCGAGTTCGTCTTCCTGCGGGTGCCCGACGAGCCGTCGTCGCCGTGGGGCGTGGGCGTGCTGGAGACGGACACGCTGGAGTTCGTGTCCTACGAGTTGACGTTCGGCGACTGGATGCTGGCGTACCTCCGGGGCGAGGACGTCACGGTGCACTCCCACAACTTCGCCCCGGACCGCCCGTTCTACCGGCCGCTGGCCTAGCCACGGCCGGGCCGGCTGTCAGCCGGCTGAGGTGAGTTCGGCGAGGAGGGCGGGGCCGGCCCAGGTGGGGGCGGTGCCAGGGGCGGCCGCCTCGGCTTCGCGGACGAGGGTGATGAGGCGGGCGTTGGCGGGGGCGGTGAGACCGTGGCGTTCGGCGAGGGCGACGATCTCGCCCTGGAGCGAGTCGATCTCGGTGGGGCGTCCGCGCTGGAGGTCCTCCCACATCGAGGAGCGGGCGGTGGCGTCGATCCGCAGGCTGGCCCCGGCCAGCCGCTGGAACAGGACGTCCGGCAGGCCGAGCACCCGTGGCATCAGCCCCGATGCCACCGGGCCGAGCCGCGCCGGCGCGATTCCGGCGGCCCGGAACGCCGCCAGCGCCTCCCGCTGGCAGCGCGCCACGCACAGCCGGTACGCCCGCTGCCCGACCTGCTCGCGCAGCGGCAGGCCGGAGAGCGCGTTGACCGCGTTGTTGAGGTTCATGAGCAGCTTCGCCGCCTGGACGGCCGGCATGTCGGACCGCAGCTCCAACAGCAGACCGTTCGCCCGGGCCGCGTCGGCGAGGGCGTCCGCGCCCTCCCCGGCGGCCAGCATCAGCGACCCGCCGCTGCCCTGGTGGAAGGCGGCGGGGCCGGTCCGCACCACGTTGTACGGGACCATTCCGGCCAGCACCCGGTGGGACGGCAGCGCGGCCGCGAGGACCCCGGGATTGCGCAGGCCGTTCTGGAAGCTCACCACCACCGTGTCGGGCCCGAGGCGCGGGGCGAGTTCCCGGGCGACGGTCGCGGTGTCGGCGGACTTCACCGTGACCAGGACGTAGTCGGCGCCGGCCGCGGCCTTCGGGTCGGCGGCGGCGGTCACGTCCCGCATCTCGCGGCGGGCCCCGCCCGGGCCGGTGAGGGTCAGCCCGTCCGCGTCGATCGCCGCCATCGCCGCCGGCCGGCCGATCAGGGTCACCTCGGCGGTCGCGGCGAGCATGCCGCCGAGGTGGCAGCCGATGGAACCGGCACCGAACACGGTGATCCGGAGCTTGCTCCGGGCGGGAGTGGTGGACACGGGACGGCTCCGGGGCGAGGGCGGAAGGGCGTGGGGTACGGGGGCCGGTCAGTCGAAGAGGCCGGGGTCGGAGACGGTGATGTGGTCCCACAGCGGGCGGGCCTGGAGCCAGCCCGCCAGCGGAGTCCCGAGCTGGCCACGGGTGGTCAGCGCGGTCTCCCAGAGTCGAACACCGGCGGCAGCGGCATGCTCCTGGGGTTGCGGTCGGTCCGATCAGGGATGAGGCGTCACGCCGGAGCGGCGGCGGACGCGCGGAAGCGGTCGAGCAGCTCGCGGGCGGGCGGGCTGTCGGCGTCGAAGCTCTGCATGCCCCGGAGGTCGGCCGGCACTCCGGGGCCTGCCAGCCAGGCGCCGTGGCAGCTGAAGCAGAAGGAGATTTCGAGGAGGAGCCCGTCGGGGGCGTGGGCCCGGATGCCGTAGCCGGGCTCGAAGCAGCGCCGCAGTTCGCCTTCCGGCAGCCTGCCGATCAGGTCGAGGGCGGAGCGGAGGTGCTCCGCCTCCCAGACGGCGAGGGTCTCGCCGGTTACGGAGTCCGAACCGTAGGCGCTCCTCGGGTCGGCGATCCGGACGACTTCGATCAGATGGGCCTGCGAGGCGGCGTCGGGGAGCAGCATCCGAACAGGATCACAGAGCTGGGCTGATCCGGGAAGATGTCGTCACTCCGCCCTGCGGTGGACGTCCCGGTTGCGCTTGTACTCGCGGATGAGCGCGAGGAGGTTGATCAGGGTGCTGGCCGGGATGTTGCCGACGTCGATCAGGCGACGGCCGTGGAGATTGGTGTCACCCGGGGTGGCCGAGGGCCAGAGGAGGCCGAACTCGCGGCCTTCGGTGCGGAGTTCCACGATCAGTTCGGCGACCTGGCGCGAGGTGAGGTGGAGCAGGGCCGGGTCGGCGGGGTGGATGGGGTGGTGGGCGCTCACGCGGCACCGTCCAGCTCGAACCAGACCGTTTTGCCGAGCTGTTGGGGGTCGACGCCCCAGCGGTGGGTGAGGCCGGCAACGAGCTGGAGGCCCCGGCCGGTCTCGGAGAGGAGGGAGAGGGGCCCCTGCTCCGGGAGGAGCGGGCTGCGGTCGGAGACGGCGACCCGGAGGGTGTTCGCGCGGTGGTGGATCAGGATGACCGGGGAGGTCGTCCCGCCGTGCCGCCAGGCGTTGACGATGAGTTCGACCATGGCGAGTTCGGCGTCCGCGATGAGGGAGGGCGGCCAGCCCGCGCTGGTCATCCCGTCGCGGAGGGCGTCGCGGGAGAGGGTGAGGGAGGGGGAGTTGAGGTTACGCACAGTGTCTCCCAGGGGGAATGGAAGGGTGAACCGAGCGAGCTGTCGCCGTGAGCCAGTCCGGGCATGGGTGCTCTGCGGTGCGAAGCAGCGTTACTGACGCCCACATCGGTGATCGGTGCGTCACCGACTGTAGGGCACTGGGGGTACATGTTGGGGTACTTCTACCCCGCGCTTCACTCGATCGATGGATTGCTGGACCCCTCGCCGAATCGCGATGGATGCTTGGGGCATGCCACCACGAACCACCCCTTCCGCCCGGCAGGAACGAGTCGGCATCGAGCTGCGGAAGATGCGCGACTCCGCCGGCCGCACAACTGCCGAGGCTGCCGCGCTGTTTGGGCTTGCCCGAACGAAGATCACGCAGGTCGAGAAGGGGCAGTACTCGATCAGTGCCGAGCGCGTGAGGATGCTCGCCTCCGACTTCCAGGAGGGCGACACCGCCTACATCGAGGCGCTCGCCGCCATGGCCGAGGAGCGCCACAGAGGCTGGTGGGAAGACTTCCGCGGCTCGGTTCCGGTCGGCTTCCTCGACATTGCGGAGATGGAGCACTTCTCCCGGGGGATGCTTACCTACCAGGTTTCACATTGCCCCGGCGCCATGCAGACAGAGGCCTACTCAAGGGCTATCTTCGGCGAGGTCTACCCGCCCTTGCCACCACGCCTTCTCGAAGCCCGACTTGAGCACCGACTCAAGCGCTCGGAAGTGCTGATGCGTGAAGGAGCGCCGCCATACTCGGCGCTGGTCCACGAAGCGGCTCTGCGCATGCTGTTCGGCGGTCGGGATGCCGCAAGGCAACAGCTCGACAAACTGCTTGAGTTCTCGGAGCTGCCGCACGTCACACTCCGGGTCATCAGCTTCAGCTCTGACGGATTCATCGGCGCAGGTCAAGGCATCTTCTACGTGAAGGGCCCAGTGCCCCGCTTGGACACCGTACAGCTCGACGCCGTAGGCGGTCCTGCGTTCTTGCACGAGCAGAAGCAGCTGGAGAACTACCGTCACATCATCGAGACGATGACCAAGCGCTCCCTGTCCGAGAGCAAGTCTCGTGACGCCATCAGGCTTATCAAGAAAGAGCTCTAATCCATGGAAACCATTCACTGGAAGCGCCCCAAGGCCTGCGCGGATGCCAACGCCTGCCCGGAGGTATCCATAGGCCCCGACGCCGTCTACGTCCGCAGCAGCCTCCTGCCCGACGCCATCGCCCAACTCACCCCCGACGAATGGCGCGACCTCGTGTCCGCCATCCGCAACGGCGAGTTCGACGTCTGACTCCCCCGCTGCACCGGCCGGGCCCTCCGCCCCCGGCCGGTGTTTCAATCGCCCCCATGTCGAGCCCCCGTACCTCCCGGCCCGGCTGCTCCGGGACCACGATTCGGAACACCGGCACTGAGCTGCTAATATTCCTGATGTCGCGAGGAACATGAGTCCTCGTCAGGCGTCAGCGGTGCTACCAGAGCACGTCCTACTTTCAGTAGGAAGAGTCCGTGCAACCCGGGCCTGGCGCTCCACCGTCGGAAGGGTCCGGCACCTACACAGGTGCCGGACCCTTCCGCGTTCCCGTTCCGCGGCAGAGGCGTCCCCCTCGGCGACGCTCAGCCCGAAGACTCCGGGAGACCGCCGACCCGCGGTCCGCTCCCGGCGGGAGCAGCGAGGTCGGCCACCACCAGCTCGGCCGCCCGCACCGGGTCCCCGTCGGCGCGGGCGAGCAGTGAGGCCGCGTCGTAGGCTGCGTCGACCGCATCCGGGAGGGTCACTTCCAGACAGTGCACCGACTCGTAGCGCGGCGAGCTGAGCGCCGCGCCGATGCCGGGCCGCAGCCGCTCCAGCTCCACGACGACCGTCCAGGCGTCGTCCTCCATCCGGGCCCGCCGCACCGGGTCGCAGGCCGCGATGGCCCGGTCGGTTTCGACTGGGTCGTGCTCATAGGCGTCCAGAGCCGGCAGGAGTTCGGGGACGCCCAGGATCGCCGCTGCGTCCAGGGTGAGGAGGTGGGACCCGTCGTCGGAGCCCAGCAGTTGCGCGATCAGTGGGACGGCCCGCGGGTCGTGCCGTCTGGCCAGCCCCCGCACGCCCTCCTCCCGGACCTCGCCGTACTCATCGGTGGTGCACTTCCACAGCGCGTCCCTGATGGCGGTCGTGTCCTGGTCCAGGTGAACTCCCAACGAGAAAGCCGCCCAGTTGCGGACCTCGGGGTGCTGATCCTCGGTGAGCCGGATCAGAGCCCGCACATCGGGACCATCGGGCAGTCCGCTGTTGGCGGAGCCGATCGCGAAGGCGACCTGAAGCCGCAGGTCGGCGTCCTCGTGTTCGGAAAGCCGTACCAGCACGGGAACGGCCCGCGGGTCCCGCGCCCAGCCCAGGCCGCCGACGAGGGAATGCAGCACGCGGGCCTCCGTCTCCGCGTCGGCCAGCGCCATCAGGGCGGTCGCCGCCTCGCTCCGCAGCGACTCGTGCGCGTTGGCCGCGTTTCCCACCAGGTCGCAGCCCACCTGTCGCTCCAGGGCATCGGCCGACTCCAGCAACCCCGACCCGCAGCGCAGCGCGGTCTCCCCGTTCTCCCCCTCCGCCGCCTCCCAGACCAGCGCCCAGTAGGCGTGCGAGTCCTGGTCCGCCTCCGAGGCCTCCGCCGCTCGCGCCGCAGTCATCATGCGCCCCGCCAGCCCCACCGCATTGTCCATGTGCGCATTCATACCCGAAGGGCCCGGTGCCGGGGCACTGGATTCCTGCCGCCTGCTCCAGCAGCAGGCCCCGGCCTCCACGGCCACGGAACGGAGGCGTGACGGGCATGAGTCCGCGCCCCGGGACCACGATTCGGTGCAGGGGCGTTGAGCTGCTAATATTCCTGATGTCGCGAGGAACATGAGTCCTCGTCAGGCGTCAGCGGTGCTACCAGAGCACGTCCTACTTTCAGTAGGAAGAGTCCGTGCAACCCGGGCCTGGCGCTCCACCGTCGGAAGGGTCCGGCACCTACACAGGTGCCGGACCCTTCCGCGTTCACGGCCCAGGAACAGGAAACTCCCCGGAGTGGGAAGTCGGCCTCACCGACTTCCCACTCCAGCCAAGGACTCGGTCAGCCGTGGCGGCGCCGGCTGAGGGCGAAGGCGAGGCCGCCGAGTAGCAGCAGGACGCCGCCGATCGCCGCCGTGGTGAGCACGGTGGCACCGGTGTGGGCGAGGATGCCCGATGCCTGCGGGGCCGACGGGTACTCCGGGGTCACCGACCCCGGGGCCGACGGGTCGGCTCCAGGAGCGCCGGGAGCCTGGTCGCCATCGGTGGGCGTCGGCGTCGGGGTGCTGCCGGCCGGGACCGTGTGGTCGGTCTCGCAGCCCTTCTCCGTGGCGCAGTGGCCGCGCTTGTCGTCCGTCGTGGTGACGACGCTCTGCAGCTTGCCGTCACCGCTGCCGGTGACGGTCACGGAGTACGTGATCGTCGCGGTGCCGCCCACCGGCAGGTCGCCGGTCCACGTGAGCTTCCCGTCCTTGACCTCGGCGGTGCCGGAGGTGGCCTTCACGTCGCCGTTGTAGGTGGCATCGTCCAGGACCTTCGACAGGTCGTCCGTGATCGTGGCGCCCTTGACCTCACCCGCACCCTGCTGGGTGACGGTGACGCTGTACGTCACCTTGTCACCCGTCTTCACCGTCGAACCGGACTTCGGGTCCGAGGACTTGGCGAAGACGTAGGACCCGATCGCCGCCGGGTCCTCGTAGGTGTACGGCTGGGCGGTGCTGGTGCCGCCGGGGGTCGTGACGGTGACGTCGATCTTCCCGGCGGCGCTCCCGGCGGGCGCGGTGGCGGTGATCCGGGTGTCGCTGTCGACGGTGACCGCGGTGGCGGGCACGGTGCCGAAGGTGACACCGGTCGCCCCGGTCAGGTTGCTGCCGGTGATGGTGACGGTGGTGCCGCCGGCCAGCGGGCCGTGGTCGGGCGCGATGCCGCTCACCGCGGGCGCCGGGGCGTCGTACGTGTACTTCCCGGCGGCCACGGTGCGGCCCGAGACGGTCAGGGCCACGTCGACGGCGCCGGCGGCGTGCGCCGGGACGGTCGCGGTGACGGTGCTGCCGTCGACGACCTTCACGTCGCTCGCCGGGGTCCCGCCGAAGTCGACGGCGCTGGTGCCGGTCAGGCGGCTACCGCTGATCGTGACGGTCGTGCCACCCGCGGCCGGACCGTGGTCGGGGGAGATCCCGGTGACCGCCGGCGGAACGGGCTTGCCGATCGCGATGCCGTAGGGGCCGGACCCGGTCGGTACGGTGGCGGTGACGGTGTTGGTCGCGGTGCTGATGACCGACACGTTCTTCGAGGTGTTGTTGGAGACGTACACGGCGGCACCGGCCGGGTCGATTGCCAGCCCGATCGGCCGGATGCCGACCGGCACGGTGGCGACGACGGTGTTGGTCGTGGTGTCCGCGACCGTCACCGTGTGGGCCATGGTGTTGGCGACGTACAGGTACCGCCCGTCCGGGGTGACGGCCATGCCCTGCGGCTGGTTGGTGATCGGAAGGTCGGCCGTGACCGTGTCGGTGGCGGTGTCGATCACCGACACTCTCCTGGTGCCGGAGCCGTTGTAGTAGCCGACGTACACGTGCTTGCCGTCGGGAGTGACCGCGAGACCGGACGGGCTCTCGGGGCCGCCGGACGGGCGGACGGTGGCGGTGACGGTGTTGCTGGCGGTGTCGATGACGGACACCGAGTTGCCGGAGAAGGAGGCGACGTAGGCCCGCTTGCCGTCCGGGGTCAGCGCGATCGTGTCCACGTAGGCGCCGACACCGACGCTGGCGGCGACCGTCAGGGTGCTCATGTCGATCACGTCCACCTTGCCCGGGCCGGCGTAGCTGGCGTAGCCCACGTAGGCGCGATTGCCGTCCGGGGAGAAGGCCACCGGCAGCGGGGACTGGCCGACCGGAACGGTCATGACGACGGTGTTGCTCGTGGTGTCGATCATCGACAGGGAGGCGCCGCCGTTGTTGGTGACCAGCACCTTCGTGCCGTCCGGCGACAGGGCCACGCCCTCCGGCTTGACGCCGACCGGGATGGTGGCGGCCACCTCGCCGGTCTCCGGGTCGTAGGCGGTGACGGTGTTGTCGCCCATGTTGGCGATGTAGACCAGCTGCGCCGACGGTGCGGCGTGCCCCGTCCCGGCCGGGACGACCGCACCCAGGGTGCCCAGCGCCGTGGCCGTCACCGTCGCCGCTATACCGCGTCGCAGTCTTCGCCAGCGGCCCGGGCGGGTTGCCCCGCTGTCGGGGACCAGTGCCATGTACTCAGCCTCTCCGCGGGTTGGTCCGCCCGGCCCCCCGGCCAGGCGGCGTCAAGTCCGGTCATGTTCACGGAATCTGACGGATCACATGGTGGCGGATGATGACCGTTTCCGTCCATTCACAACTGGAATGCGAACGTCCGTGGTATCTTCACCAGCTTCCTGCCCAGGTGGACACCGACGGCGGCCACGCCGAGTCGGCCCATGCCCCGGCGAGGACGAGCAAGCCGACGCCGCGACCCCAGTGGGGGAGCCATGCTCTCGCTCGACCTCCGCATTCCCCGGCCCGGGCGCTCCAGGGGCGCGATTCGGCACACGGGTGTTGAACTGCTAATATTCCTCATGTCGCGAGGGAGATGATTCCTCGTCAGGCGTCAGCGGTGCTACCAGAGCACGTCCTACTTTCAGTAGGAAGAGTCCGTGCAACCCGGGCCTGGCGCTCCACCGTCGGAAGGGTCCGGCACCTGCACAGGTGCCGGACCCTTCCGCATTTGCGGCCCGGAAACGGTGACGTCACCGAGGGTTGAGCCACACTCGGATCCTGCCGGACCTCGGGCAGGCAGGGCGGGCGTTCCCCTACCGCCGTCCGCTCGCCGCGAGCGGACGGGACCGCAGCAGGGCCCGGGCCGGCAGGGCCGTCGCGGCGAGGCAGAGCACCACGGCCCCGGCAGCCAGCGGCAGGGCGGTGCCCGGCGGAACGTACGGCGAGGCGCCGGCCAGTCCCCGGGCGATCGGCACCAGGGTGATCCAGGCGATCAGGCTGCCCAGCAGCAGCCCGGCCGCGGCCACCAGCAGCGCCTCCCAGCGCACCATGCCGCGCACCTGCCGCCGGGTGGCGCCGGTGAGGCGCAGCAGCGCCACCTCGCGGCTCCGGTCCAGGACCGTCATCACCAGCGTGTTGGCGGCGGTGATCGCCGCGAAGCCGCCGAGGACGGCCGCCATCACGGAGTTCGCCCAGTCACCGGCCTCGCGCTTGCGGTCGGTCTGCGCGACGTACCCGGCACGGTCGGTCTCCGTGATCCCGCCGGCCGCGGCCTCTCCGGGGGCTGCGGTGTCGCCGGGGAGCTTCGCCAGCCGGGCGGCGACGTCGGCGCGGTCGGCGCCGGGGGCGTCCGCGACGAGCACCTGGCTGTCATAGGCGACGCCGGCGTGTGCGGCGACGGCCGCCCGGGGCAGGATCAGTTGCCCGAAGCCGAGCCCGCGTTCGTACGTGGCGACGACCGTCTGCTGTGTCTGGGCGCCGTCGCCCAGCCAGAAGGCGGCGCGGTCGCCGACCTTGAGGCCGAGCTTGTCGGCGAGGGTCACGTCGAGGGCGACGGTGTCGGTGCTCCGGGCGAGGTCGGCGAGCGAGCCGCTGCGCACGCCCAGGTCGAGCACCCGGGGCAGCTTCGCCGGGTCGCCGGACACGCCGAGGACGTTGGCGGAGCGGAGCTTCCCGTCGGAGCGGTAGACGGCTCCGGTGCGCAGCAGGCCGATCGCGGCGTCGACGCCGGGCACCTGGGCGGCCCGTTCGGCGGTGGCGGCGGGCAGGCCCGGGCCGGTCGAGCCGAGCACGTGGTCGGCGACGACCCCGTCACGCACCTGCTCGCCGGTGGCGTGCTGGACGGTGCTCTGGATGAACAGCATGGTGCCGCAGAAGGCGCTGACCATCGCGATGGGCGTGATCGCAGAGGTCAGCCGGCGGGCGTTGGCCCGGGCGTTGTCGGCGGCCAGCGAGCCGGAGGTGCCGCCCGCGCCCGCCCGCAGCGGCAGGCCGAGCACCCCGGCGGCGATCCGGGCCACCCAGGGGCCGAGCAGCGCGATGGCCACCAGGAAGCACATGACCACGCCGAGCGCGGTGTTGGCGGCGTTCTCGCCGCTCAGGTTGGCGGCGACGACGGTCAGCACGACGCCGCCGGCGATGGCCACCAGGCCGAGGAGGGTCCGCACCACGCCCGCCCGTCCGGCCTCCACCGACGCCTCGCCGAGCGCCTGGCCGGGGCGCAGGCCGGAGGGACGGTGCGCGGCGAGGTAGCCGGCGGCCAGTGCGGCGAGCAGGCAGGTGGCGACGGCGACGAGCGCCGGGATCGGGCCGACGTCCAGTTCGACGCCCTCGGGGACGGCGCCGCGCGAGACCAGCCCGTCGAACCACCAGCGGGCCAGCGCCACGCCCGGGATGAGGCCGAGCGCACCGGCGAGGGGAGCCACCAGCAGCGCCTCCGTGGCGATCGTGCGGCGGATCTGCCGGGGGGTCGCGCCGACGGCGCGCAGCAGGGCGAACTCGCGGGCCCGCTGGCCGACGGCCAGGGCGATGGTGGACACCACCACGAAGACGGCCGTCATGGTGGCGGTGCCGCCGAAGGAGCCGCCGATCGCGATGAGCAACACCCGGCTCTGCCCGAGCGCCGGATGTTCGACGGAGCCGCGGCCGTCGCCGGTGACCACCCTGATCCCGGTGGGGGACGCTGCGGCGGCCTGCGGGCCGGCGGTGTCATGGAGGGCTTCGCGGAGCCGGCGCGCGAGGTCCTTGGCATCGACGCCCTCACGCGGCTGGACGGCGATGGCGTCCACCCGGCCGGGGTGACCGGAGAGCTGCCCGGCCACACCGTCGGCGAACCAGGCCGTCGGGCCGGCGCTCTGCGGCGCGGCCAGGCCGGAGATGCGGTAGGTGTCGCTGGCGCCGGGTGCGACCAGCGTGAGGCTCGCGCCGGGTGCCAGCCGGGCGTCCCGTGCGGTGGCGGCGTCCAGGACCACCTCGCCCGGGCCGGGGGCGCGGCCCTCGACCAGAACGTCCGTGCCGCCGGCGATGCCGAGCGCCGCGTACCCGCGCCCGGTCAGGCCGGGGGTGGCCGGACCCGGCTGGATCGGGAAGGCGGTGTCGGGGCGGGCCGCCGCGACACCGGGCTGGGCGGCGATGCGCTGGGCCAGGGCGGCGTCCACGCGGGCCCGGTCGGACACCGGCCGTTCGACGGTCTTCTCCTTGTCGGAGACCTTGCGGATGATCGTGACGTCCGGATTGGCCGCGACGACCACCGGCGCGTTCGCGTAGCGCACCGGGGGCACGCTCGCGGTGATGCCGGTCTGCAGCAGGGTGCCGCAGCCCATGATGACCGCCGCACCGAACAGCAGGGCGATGAAGGTGCCCGCGAAGGACGCGGGCCGGAAGCACACCGAGGAGCGCGCGAGTCCGTTGCTCATGCCGTCGTCCCCACCGGGGCGGTGGACAGGGCGACCATCCGGTCGGCGACGGACTTCGGGTCGGGGTGGTGCAGTTCGCCCGCCAGGGCGCCGTCGGCCAGGAAGACCACCCGGTCGGCGAAGGAAGCGGCCACCGGGTCGTGGGTCACCATGACCACCGTCGCGCCCATCGTGTCCACGGCACGGCGCAGCAGGCCGAGCACCTCGTGCGCGGTGCGGGTGTCCAGCGCACCGGTCGGCTCGTCCGCGAACACCACCTCGGGGCGGGTGATCAGCGCCCGGGCGATCGCCACCCGCTGCTGCTGGCCGCCGGACAGCTGGCCCGGGCGGCGCGAGGCGTGCTCACCGAGACCCACCTGCGCCAGTAACTCCCGCGCACGACCGCGGTCCTGACGCTCACCGGCGAGGCGCAGCGGCAGCAGGACGTTCTGCAGCACGGTCAGCGAGGGCAGCAGGTTGAAGGACTGGAACACGAACCCGATCCGGCTGCGCCGCAGCACGGTGAGCCGGTTCTCGCTCAGCCCGGTGATCTCCTCGCCGCCGAGGAACACCTCACCCGAGGTCGGCTTGTCCAGGCCCGCCGCGCACTGCAGGAAGGTGCTCTTGCCCGAGCCGGAAGGCCCCATCACGGCGGTGAAGCTGCCGTGGCCCAGCGCGAGGTCGACCCCGCGCAGCGCGTGCACCGCCTCGCCGCCGCGCCCGTAGCTGCGTCGCACCGCGCGCAGTTCGATCGCGGGGTGGGCGGGGTCGTGGTGCCCGGTCGGCCCGTGCTCCGGGCGGTGGCGGCGGGATGCCATGGTGCTGCCTTCCCTTGTGGATCGTCGTCCGTCTGCGACGTGGTCCAGGCTAGGAACGGCGGGTGGCGCGAACCATGGAGGCGGCTGGCGGACGTGGGGTGGGGATAACCCCACCGTCAGGAACGCGAACGCCCTTGCGGTGAAGGCCCTTCCGGGCCTCCGGTGTGCGCCTTCAGCCACTACAACCAGGCCCGCAGCACCCTGATCAACGCCGGCAGCAAGTCGGCCGGCAAGTCCCACCCGGCACACGGGACGAAGGACGTCCCGGTCTCCCACGGCACCAGCCTGCTCTCGGGGGCCCGCGACGAGTTCCGCGCCGCCGACCGGAACCTGCCCGCCAACCAGAAGAAGTCCGACATGTCGATCCCGCACTACAACGCGATCCACAGCGCGGCCACCACCATGGGCATCGACCGATGGTGACGCCGCCTCACTGAGGCGAAGGGTCGGGCCCTCCCCCGGCCTCCGGAGGAGGGCCCGGCCGGCTTCAGTGCTTCGGGGGCAGAGCCTCTTCCCGCGGGGCGCTCAGGCTGCCGTCCGGGAGGACGTCGAAGACCGTGAGCTTCGTACGCCCGGTGATGGTGATCCGGTCCGGCCCGGACCAGTCGGCGCGTTCGATGTAGCCGCCCCGAGTGTTCCAGGTGCCCATGCTCCAGTGGCGGGCCGACCAGCCGGAACCGGACACCAGCTCCACCCGGTAGACCGGATCGATCGAGAAGCCGGAGACGTCGGTGAGGGTGAGCACCCGGTCCGTCCGGCCCGGGGCGGCCTGCCGCTCGATCCTCCCATCGCCGGCCATGATGACGAAGGGCGCGATCAGTGGTGAGCCGAGGATCAGCGCCACCACGCCAACGGCGCAGCCGACCGGCGACACCTCGGTGCAGAACTCGAACTCGATGATCAGCGAGACCACGATCAGCACGACCGCCGACCCGACCAGCAGCACCGGATGGTCGAACCACTGCTCGACCACCACCAACCCACCCGATCGGGACGCGTACCGGCCGGCCGCGTACGCCAGCAGCGCCGCGAGCGCCACCCCTCTGAGCCCCCACGCGATCCGCTTGCGGCGCGCCGCTGTCATCTCCCGCTCCCCCGACGGTTCTTCACCGGACTTCGGCACGGATTGCACCACAGGGACTATTGGGGCCGGGGCGTCACCGAGGGGCCGCCCAGCGTCCCGTCCTCGTCCACGGTGAAGACCTTGATCTCCCTCTGCAAGGTCACCGTGATCCGGCCCGGGCCGGACCATTCGGCCTTGAGCAAGCCGTCGCCCTCGTCCCAGGTGCCGAGCTCCCAGTGGCGGGCCGACCAGCCGGTGCCGGACACCAACTCCACCCGGTAGACCGGATCGATCGAGAAGGCGATGTCGGTAATGCTCAGCACGTGGTCGGAGCGGTTCGGGTCGGGCGTGCGGTCGACCGGCCGGGCCCCGCCGCCGAAGAGGTACGCCAGGATTCCGATCACCGCCCCGATGAAGAGGAGCGGTGACAGGGCGGCCGCGCAGCCGATCTGCGCCCACCTGGTGCGGAACTCGAACTGGGCCACCGCCGAGGCCACGGCCAGCGTGACCGCCGTCCCGAGCAGCAGCACCGGGTGGTTCAGCCAGCGCTCGACCTCGACCAGCCCGCCCTGGCGGGAGGAGACGTAGCCCGGCAGGTACACCAGGAAGGCCGCCAGCGCTGCGCCTCGGAGCCACCACACGACCTGCCTGCGACGCGTCACCGTCATTTGCTCCCCCCGGAGTTGTCCTTTGCCGGGACTTTACTACGGGGGTGCCGAGCGGCCCGGACGACGGGTGCTCCGTCGTCCGGGCCCGCTGGACCACCGACCGCCCCCTGTCAGCGCCGGTAGAAGACGCTCCGCGACCAGAAGTAGCCGACCAGCGTCAGCACGGTGCACCAGGCCAGGGCGCTCCAGGCGGCGCCGGCGCCGATCCCGGTGCCCATCAGCAGCCCGCGCAGGGTCTCGATCATGGGGGTGAAGGGCTGGTACTCGGCGAACCAGCGCATGGCCGTCGGCATGGAGTCGGTCGGCACGATGGCGCTGCCGATGAAGGGCAGGAACTGCAGCGGCATCGGCATGTTGCTGGCGCTCTCGACCGTCTTGGCCACCAGGCCGATGCCGGCCGATATCCAGGTCAGGGCGATGGTGAGGAAGAGCAGCAGGCCCGCCGCGGCCAGCCACTCCACCGGCCCGGCGTTCGGCCGGAAGCCCATCGCGAGGGCCGCGCCGATCACCAGGACCAGCCCGATCATGGTCTGGATGACGCTGCCGACCACGTGCCCCGCCAGGAAGGCGGAGCGCGATATGGCCATCGTGCGGAAGCGGTTGACGATGCCCTCGGTCATGTCGGTGCAGATGCCGATCGCGGTGACCAACGAGCCGGACGTGGCCGCCATCAGCACGATGCCGGGCGTGACGTAGTCGATGTAGTGACCGCCGCCGATCCCGGCGCCCAGCGTGCTGCCGTAGGCGTAGTTGAACAGCAGCAGCATCATGACCGGCATCACCACGACCGCGAAGGTCAGGGACGGGTACCGCAGCGCGTGCTTGAGGTTGCGGCGCAGCATGGTCAGCGAGTCGCTGAGCGCGTAGCCGGCCGTACCGGTGGCCATGCTCATCGCGCCCCCTCCCCGGTCAGCTGGAGGAACGCGTCGTCCAGGTCGGCCGTCTCCACGACCAGCGACTCGGCCTGCACGGACGCGTTGTCGAGCGTGTCCAGCACGGCCTTCACGGTGAGGACGGAGTTGTCCCCCGGGATCTCCAGCCTCAGCGCCTCGGCGTCGGCCGTGGCGTACTCGAACAGTGCGGCGGCGGTGGCCAGTCGGCCGGCGTCCGCGAACTGGAGCCTGATCCGCCCGCCGGGGGCGAGCCGCTTCAACTCCTCGGCCGTGCCCTCGGCGACGATCCGGCCGCCGTCCAGGACGGCGATCCGGTCGGCGAGCTGGTCGGCCTCCTCCAGGTACTGGGTGGTGAGGAAGATCGTCACCCCGTGGTCGGCGACCAGGCCCCGGATGATCTCCCACATGGTGCGCCGGCTGCGCGGGTCCAGCCCGGTGGTCGGCTCGTCCAGGAAGATCACCTTCGGGTCGCCGACCAGCGTCATCGCGAGGTCGAGCTTGCGCCGCATGCCGCCGGAGAAGGTGGTGACGGCCTTGCGGGAGGCCTCGGTGAGGTCGAAGCGCCGTAACAGCTCCTCCGCCCGCCTCCGCCCCTCCCGACGGCGGAGGTGGTTGAGGTCGGCCATCAGCATCAGGTTCTCCTCGGCGGTGAGCAGGTTGTCCACCGCCGAGAACTGGCCCGTCACCCCGATCGCCTTCCGCACCGCGTCGGCCTCGCGTTCCACGTCGTGCCCGGCCACCCGGGCCGAGCCGCCGTCGGTGGGGATCAGGGTGGAGAGGATCTGCACGGTGGTGGTCTTGCCGGCGCCGTTGGGCCCGAGCAGGGCGAACACGCTGCCCGCCGGGATCTCCAGGTCGACGCCCTTCAGGACCGCCTTGTCCCCGTAGGACTTGGTGAGTGCGGTCGCCGAGATCGCCGGGACCGCCGCGTTCGCCGCGTTCGCCGCCATCACGCCCTCCGGACGATGACGTTGCCGACCTGGGTGCGGCCGCGGACCTCGACCGTCTCCATCGCGTCGCCAGGGCCCTGGGTGGGGCCGAGGTCGTTGCGGACGCCACCGACCTTGGCGTGCACGTCGAGCCAGGCCGCGGTGCCCTCCGCGATGCCGACCTCCACGTCCCCCACGCTGGTCTGGAGGGTGACCTGGCCGCGGACCACCCGGCCGACCCGGATGTGGCCGTGGGCGGACTTGGCGTCCACGTTCCCCTCGGCGCGGCCGACGTGGATCCGGCCGTTGGAGGCGTTGGCGTGCAGCTCGCCGCGCACCTCGTCGATCTCGGTGTCACCGTTGCTGTTCTTGACCGTCAGCCGGCCGCCGACGGAGCCGACCTCGATCCGGCCGGAGCCCGTCACCTCGGCGTCGAAGGCCGTCCCTCCGAGCCGGACGTCGCCGAAGCCGCTGTCGAGCCGCACGCTGTCGGCATGCTCGACCTGGATCCGGCCGAGCGAGGTCTTCAGCCGGCAGGCGCCGAGCGGGCCCTCGGTGACGAACTCGGCCATCGGGGACTCGCTGTGGACCTCGGAGCCGACCGGCAGCTCGACCAGGATCTCGACCGCGCCCTTCTTGCTGGCGAAGACGGAGCGCTGCTTGGGGGTCTTGATACCGAGCCGGCCGCCGGAGAAGTCGACCTGGGTCTGTTCGGCGGCCTTGACGTCCGCCTCCTTGGCCGGGTTGGCCGGCCGGACCTCGACCACGGCGTCGGTGCGCTTGCTCGCCTTGATCCAGACCGAGCCGATGTCGAACTCAAGGATGGCGGAGATCGGTCCGTCGGTCTCGTACGTAGGCATGGCTGTCCCGTCCTCTTGACTCGTGTAGGTGTTCCCGCTGGTCGGAGCGGGGGTGACGTCGAAGGTGCAGAAGGTGGTGCGGGAGGTGGTGCGAGAGGTCGTACGGATGCTGCGGGTGCTGCGGAGGTGCTAGTGGACCCAGCCGGTGAAGCCCTGGCCGCCGACGCTGCGCGGGACCCGGCTGCCCGGGTCGGCGACCGGCCGGCGGGCCGGTTCACCGCCCTCCAGTGCGCCGGCCAGGGCGCGGACCAGCCAGGCGTTGAGCGAGAGGCCGGCCTCGGCGGCAGCCTCCTCCGCCCGGGCCTTGAGGTGGGCGGGCAGGCGCAGGTTGATCCGGGCGGTGCCCGTCTCGTCCGGCTCCGGCACCGCCGGTGGCGCCACCGACGGTGCGAGTGGCACCACCGGCACCACCTGCGGCGCCACATCACCGTGGAAGGCGTCCGATCCGGGCGGCGCCGTGACCACGAACTCCGGGTCGAGTCCGCGCAGGCGCACGTCCACCGAGCCGGGGGCGAGGTCGCGGGTGACTTCGCCCATGGCGGCCGAGAGCGCGTTGAGCAGGGTGAGCCGCACGGCCGACTCCAGCGGGAGCGTCAGCCGCTCGGCCAGCGCGCGGGCTTCGTCGCCGCCGGTGGCGGCGGCCACCGCGAGCTCGTTCCGGAGGTTTTCCACGTACGGCGTGAGGTCCATGGCCGATAGCTTGGCACAGCGATGGTGCCATGTCGAGTCATTAGTGGCACCACTTTGGCGCCATCGCCTGAGCGGGTCTGGCGCCAACGACGGAACCGCCCCGCCGACCGAGGTCGACGGGGCGGTTCACCAGGGGAAACGTCAGTACGGCAACGTCGGACTACGGCTGCTGCCAGCCCGCCAGGTAGGCGTCTATCTCCCCCGCCAGCCGGGTCTTGCCCGCCTGGTCCAGGAAGGAGGCCTCGACGGCGTTGCGGGCCAGGCCCGCCACCCCCGCCTCGTCCAGGCCCAGCAGCCGCGCCGCCACCGCGTACTCGGTGTTGAGGTCGGTGCCGAACATCGGCGGGTCGTCGCTGTTGACCGTCACCAGCAGCCCGGCGTCCACCATCCGCTTGATCGGGTGGTCCTCGATCCGCTCCACGGCCCGGGTGGCGATGTTGGAGGTCGGGCAGACCTCCAGCGGGATGCGGTGCTCGCCCAGGTGGTCGAGCAGCGCCGGGTCCTTCACCGCCTGGGTGCCGTGCCCGATGCGTTCGGCGCCGAGCACCCGGATCGCGTCCCAGACCGTCTCCGGCCCGGTGGTCTCGCCCGCGTGCGGGACGCTGCGCAGGCCGGCCGCCCGGGCCCGGTCGAAGTACGGCTTGAACTGCGGGCGCGGCACACCGATCTCCGGGCCGCCCAGACCGAAGCTGACCAGCCCCCCGGGGGCCAGCTCGGTGGCCAACCGGGCGGTCACCTCGGCCGACTCCAGCCCGGCCTCGCCCGGGATGTCGAAGCACCAGCGCAGCACCACGCCGAGCTCCTTCTCGGCGCGCAGCCGGGCGTCCTCGATCGCCTCCATGAAGGCGACCTCGGGGATGCCCCGGCGGACCGAGGAGTACGGGGTGATGGTCAGCTCGGCGTACCGGATGTTCTGCCGGGCCATGTCCTCGGCCACGCCGTAGGTGAGCGCGCGGACGTCCTCGGCGTCCCGGACCAGGTCCACGACGCTCAGGTAGACCTCGATGAAGTGCGCGAAGTCGGTGAAGGTGAAGTACTCGGCGAGCGCCGCCGGGTCGGTCGGCACCTTGGAGTTCCCGGCGTGCCGGGCGGCCAGTTCGGCGACCACGCGCGGCGAGGCCGAGCCGACGTGGTGGACGTGCAGCTCCGCCTTGGGCATCCCGGCGATGAACGCCTCGATGCTCCGGTCTGTGGACCCGATCCGACTGACACTGGGGCCGATCCGACTTCCGTCCGGCTGGACCACGGTGGTTCCCTTCTTCCTTCTACGCGCGTACCGAAGACAGTTGCTGGCAAGGATAGGCCGTGCCCGGGATCACCCGCCGGGGGATCACCTCCAGGGGGATCAGCCCCCGAGCGCGACCGCCACCGTGTGGATCAGCAGCCCGGCCAGGGCGCCGACCACGGTGCCGTTGATCCGGATGAACTGGAGGTCGCGGCCGACGTTGGCCTCGATCTTGCGCGAGGCGTCGTCGGCGTCCCAGCTCGCCACCGTCTCGGAGATCAGCGAGGTGATCTCGGTGCGGTAGGTGTCGACCAGGTACTGGGCGGCGTCCTGGAGCCAGCCGTCCACCTTGGCCTGGAGCTTGGGTTCGGTGGCCAGGCGCTCGCCGAAGCGGCGCACGCCGTCGCGGATGCGCCGGCGCAGTTCGCTGTCCTCGTCCTCGGCCGCACTCATCACCAGGGAGCGCACGGCCGCCCAGGTGGAGTCGATCAGGTCCTGCACCTCGGGGCGGGCCAGCAGCTCGCCCTTGGCCCGCTCGACCCGGGCGATGGTCTCCGGGTCGGTCTGCAGCTCGGTCGCGAAGTCGGCGAGGAAGTTGTCGACCGCGCCGCGCGCCGGGTGGTCGGGGTCGTCCCGGATCTCGGTGACGAAGCGCAGCAGCTCCTTGTAGACCCGCTCGCCGACCTGCTGGTCGATGAACCGGGGCGTCCAGCCCGGGGTCTTCTGGGTGACCTTCCGGACCACGTCCTCGTGGTTGGTGGTCAGCCACCCGTGCGCCCGGACCGCGACGAGGTCCACCACCCCGCGGTGCCCGCCGTCCGCGACCACCTTGCCCAGCATCCGGCCCATCGGCTCGGCCACCGAGGTGGCGGCGGCCCGCCTGGTCACCGCCTCGGCGACCACCGCCCGCACGTCGTCGTCGCGGAGCACCGCGAGCAGGCCGCGCAGCGCCGCCGAGGCCTCCTTGGTGACCCGCTCGGCACTGCCCGGCGCGGCCAGCCACTCCCCCAGCCGGCGGCCGATGCCGAGCGCCGCCAGGCGGCCCCGGACCACGTGGCCGGAGAGGAAGTTCTCGCCCACGAAGTCGCCGAGCGAGCGGCCGAAGGCGTCCTTCTTGGTCGGGATGATCGCGGTGTGCGGGATCGGCAGGCCGAACGGACGGCGGAACAGCGCGGTCACCGCGAACCAGTCGGCCAGCGCGCCGACCATGCCCGCCTCGGCGGCGGCCGCCACGTACCCCGTCCAGGGGCCGGCACCGGCCGCACCGGCCCAGGTGGAGAGGACGAAGACCAGGGTCGCGAAGGCCAGCAGGCCGGTCGCGATGGTCTTCATCCGGCGGACGCCGCGTCTCTTCTGCTCGTCGGCCGCGGTGAACCGGACCCCGGGGCCGGTCCCGCTGAAGGCATCGTCACTCACCCCGCCAGTCTGCCTGTTGCCCGGAGTGGACGGGGGCGTGCCTCGCGATCACGCGCCCCAGGCAGGGGTCACGCGCCGGCCGGGACAGGCTTCACACCCTCCCGGCCGGGCCGCTCACCGCCCCGCCCGGCCCGCTCTCACCCCGGACGGGGCGGGCTTCACGCCCCGCCCAGCACCATCCGCCGCACCTCCGTGCCCGCCCAGCGCTTCGGGTCCGTGCACCGCCGCCCGTCCAGCAGCACCCGCACCCCCGGCAGGTCCACCGGCGTCAGGTCCCGGTACTCCGGGTGGTCCGCCTGCAGCACCGCCGCCACCACCGGCTCCCCGCCGTACGGCGGCAGCCCGAGCGCCGCCAACTCCTCCGCCTCGTAGAGCGGGTCGCTGACGTACGGCCGCGCGCCCGCCGACCGCACCGCCTCGACCAGCGGGAACACCCCGGAGTGCGCCGTCTCCTTGACCCCGCCCCGGTACGAGGCACCGAGCACCAGCACGCCCTGCCCGGCGATCCCGCCCGGCACCGCCCCCGCCAGCACGCCCGCCGCGTACCCCGGCACGGCCAGGTTGGCCTCGCGCGCCGCCCGGACCACCGTCGCGCCCGGGTCGTTCCACAGGTACAGCCGCGGGTACACCGGGATGCAGTGCCCGCCGACCGCGATGCCCGGCCGGTGCAGGTGGCTGTACGGCTGCGAGTTGCAGGCGTCGGCGATCTCCGCGAAGTCCACCCCGACCTCGTCCGCGTACCGGGCGAACTGGTTGGCCAGCGCGATGTTGACGTCCCGGTACGTGGTCTCGGCGAGCTTGCTGAACTCGGCCGCCTCCGCCGAGGCCAGTTCCCAGACGCCGTTGGGCCGGGGCAGGTCCGGGCGCGGGTCGAAGTCCAGCACCGCCCGGTAGAACTCGGCGCCGCGCCGGGTGGAGGACGCGTCCAGGCCGCCGACCAGCTTGGGGTAGCGCCGCAGGTCGGCGAAGACCCGTCCGGTGCGGACCCGCGCCGGGCTGAACACCAGCGCGAAGTCCGCCCCGGCCACGAGCCCCGACCCGGCCGCCAGCCGGGGCGCCCAGCGCTCCCTGGTGGTGCCGACCGGCAGGGTGGTCTCGTAGCTGACCAGGGTGCCCCGGCGCAGTCCGGCCGCGACGGCGTCGGTGGCCGCGTCGAGCAGGGCGAAGTCCGGGCTGCCGTCGGTGGCGATGCCCAGCGGGACGACCAGCACCACGGCCTCGGCCCGGGCCGCCGCGGCCGTGGCGTCGGTGGTGGCCCGCAGCCGGCCCTCGGCGACGACCCGCTTGAGCGCCTGGTCCAGGCCCGCCTCCCGGGGGAACGGCGGCACGCCCCGGTTGACGCCGTCCACCACGTCGGGCGCGGTGTCCGCGCCGGTCACCCGGTGGCCCTTCAGCGCGAACTGCACCGCCAGTGGCAGGCCCGGCCTGCCCAGCCCGACCACGCAGACGTCCAGGCTCATCCCCGTCCTCCGTTCACCGAGTCGGCCAGCCGGCGCCACGCCGGGTGGCGCCGCAGCCCGCGCCGCAACTGCTCCGGGACGAGCCCGCGCCACAGCTGCCGGGCGAGGTTGAGCGGCGGGGCGGCCACCTCGGCCGCCTCCTCGCGCAGCAGGAACAGCTCGTCCGGCAGGCCGAGCCGGGCGTCCCGGAACGCCGGGTAGCCCGCGTACTGCCGCCGCCCGTCCGCCACCACCGGTGGATCACCGTGCGCCGCCTCGTAGCGGATCTGGTCGCGCAGCGCCTCCGGCCGTACCGCGCAGGCGAGTTCGATCCGCACCCGCTCGGCGACCGGCAGCCGGTGGTACACCTCGCGGGCGCCGAACCGCTCGACCAGCCGGGCGACCTCGACGCACACCCGCTCCTGCACGTCCTTCGACAGCAGCAGGAAGCCCTCCTGCAGCAGGCGCGGCACGTCCCAGGCGAAGCCGCGCGCCCGAATGGCGTCCAACTCCTCGCCCGGCCGGGCGAGTTCCGCGGCCACCTGCTGGAGCGCGGCGATCCCGCGCAGCCGGTCGAGCACCCCGGCCCGCTCGGTGACGTTGCTCCGGTCCTCGCGCAGCACCAGGAAGTAGCAGTCGTAGGAGGCGAGGACGGACACCCTGGCCGCGCGCAGGCAGGCCTCCAGGGTGAACGGCTGGTCCGCGAAGACCTTCAACCCCTCGTCGCGGCGCAGCCCGTGGCGCCGGACCAGGTCGAGCCGGAACAGCTTGGCGTCGGCCAGCGCCCAGGCCAACGCGGAGTCGGCGAAGCCCACCGACTCGGCGTCGGCGTGGAAGAGCCCCTGCGGCACCAGCCGCCCGTTCACCCCGACCTGCTTGGGCACCACCACGTCCGAGCCCCAGGCGTCGGCGGCCGCGACCAGCCGCTCCAGCGCCTCCTCGCCGAGCCAGTCGTCCGCGCCCAGGAACAGCACGTAACGGCCGCGGGCCAGCTCCAGGCCGCGGTTGGCCGGGGCCGCCGGGCCGCCCGAGTTGGGCTGGTGCACCACCGTGAACAGCCCGGGGTGGCGGGCGGCGTACTCGTCCAGCAGCTCCCCGCCGCCGTCCGTGGAGCCGTCGTCCACGGCCACCACCTCCAACCGCCCCGGCGCCAGCGACTGCCCGACCAGCGAGTCCAGGCAGGCGGTGAGGTACGGCATGGTGTTGTAGACCGCGACCACCACGGTCACGTCGGGTACGGCCATCGGGCGGCGGGCCTCCGGTTCCGGCATCGGCGAATGATGCCGGATCAACTCGTGGCGAGGTCCCGGGGTAACGATCATCACCCGCACCGGCGACAGGGAACAGAACACCTTCCCGGCCACCGCACGGACGCGCGACGGCCGGAGAACGAAGGAAGGGGGAGCACGTGATCGTCTACAGCGACCACCTCTACGGCCGGAAGGTCGGCGTCGTCTCGGACGTCATCCCCCGGGTCCTGGCCGGGGGCGCCGCCCTGCTGCTCCTGTTCGACCGACCGGCAGCAGGGCGGCCGCACCTCAGCCGATCGCGACCTCCGCGTACATCCGGGCGATCACGTCCTCGATGGCCGGCTCGCGCACCGACAGGTCCACCAGCGGGTAGCGCGCGGCGACCGCCGCCACGATCGGCGCGGCGCTCTCCTCGGCCGGGAAGGCCAGCCACTGGCGCGGTCCCTCGACCCTGGTGACCCGGGCCCCGGGCACCTCGACCGGGTGGGCGAGCTCCTGCGCGAGGTCCACCACCAGCGTCCGCTCGCTGCGGCCGGTGGTGTGCAGGCCCTCCAGCCCGCCGTCGTACACCACCCGGCCGTGGTCGATCACCATCACCCGGTCGCAGAGCTGCTCGATGTCGGTCAGGTCGTGAGTGGTGAGCAGCACGGTGGTGCCGCGGTCCCGGTTGACCTCGCGCAGGAACTCGCGCACCTTGCCCTTGCTGAGCACGTCCAGACCGATGGTCGGCTCGTCCAGGTAGAGCACCTGGGGATCGTGCAGCAGCGCCGCCGCGAGGTCGCCGCGCATCCGCTGGCCGAGCGAGAGCTGGCGCACCGGGGTGTCCAGCAGGCCGCCGAGGTCGAGCAGTTCGACGCAGCGGCCGAGGTTCTCGCGGTACCGGGCGTCGGGGATGCGGTAGATCCGGCGGGCTAGTTCGAAGGAGTCGCGCAGCGGCAGGTCCCACCAGAGGGTGGTGCGCTGGCCGAAGACGACGCCGATCCGGCGGGCCAGCGCGACGCGTTCGCGGGCCGGGTCGACGCCGGCCACCCGCAGCCGCCCGGAGCTGGGGACGAGGATGCCGGTGAGCATCTTGATGGTGGTGGACTTGCCGGCCCCGTTGGGCCCGATGTAGCCGACGCACTCGCCGGCCTCGACGGTGAAGCTGAGTCCGTCCACCGCGCGGACCTCGCGTTTGGCCCGGCTGAACCGGCCGGTGCGGGTCCGTACGGTGAAGCTGCGGTGGACGTCCTGGAGTTCGATCAGTGCCATGGAAGCTCCTTCAGGGGGTAGGGGGTTCAGCTGCCGGTGCCGCGGTAGGCGCGCAGCCCGGCGCGCCAGGCGAGCCCGGCGGCGAGGACGCAGACCGCGGCGGCGACCGGCGAGGCGAACTGGAAGGCGGCGGGCAGGCCGAGCGGGTCGGGCCGGTCGAGGATGCGCAGCGCGGGCAGCCAGTTGACGAAGGCCAGCGGGACGCCGAAGACCACCCCGGCGACCAGCTCCTTGGCGAAGATCGTCGGCGGGTAGTGCAGCAGCGTCGCGCCGCCGTAGGTGAAGGAGTTCTGGATCTCCTTGGACTCGCCCCACCAGAACTGGACGGTGGCGCCGCCGATGAAGACGGCGCCGAAGATGACGGTGCCGCAGACCAGCAGGACGGGCACCAGCAGCACCCGGTCCCAGGTCCAGTGCACGTCCAGGGCGGCCAGCGACCAGACCAGCACCGCGACGGCCTGGAGCGGGCGGCCGAGCCGGCGCAGCGAGAAGCGTTCCGCGCACAGCTGGGAGAGCGCGGGCGCGGGCCGGATCAGCATGGTGTCCAGCGAGCCGCTGACGATCCGCGCACCGAGCCCGTCGGCCGAGCCGACCAGCAGGTTGGCGACGCCGAGCGAGAAGGTGGCGGTGGCGTACAGGAAGGCGATCTCCGGCAGGCTCCAGCCGCCGAGCCGGTCGGTGTGCAGGAACATGATCACCAGCACCACGAAGTCGAGGGCGTGGATGACCACGCTCGCCACCAGGTTCAGCGCGAAGGAGGCCCGGTAGGCCATCATCGAGCGCATCCACATCCGGGCGCAGAGCCACCAGGAGCGCAGCGCCCAGGCGGCGCGGGGCACGAAGGGCTCCCGCACGAAGGGCTCCCGCACGAGTTGCTCAGCCACCCTGCACCACCACCCTGCGGGTGGCCAGCCACTGGGCGCCGCGCCCGGCGGCGAGCAGCGCCGCCGCCCAGCCGAGCTGGAAGCCGAGCGCCCCGGGCACGGCGGTGCCGGCCGTCCGCTCCAGGAAGACGTCGGTGGGGACGTTCACCAGCGCAGACCAGGGCAGCGCCCGGCCGAGCTCGCCGAGCCAGCCGGGGAACAGCGCGACCGGCAGCAGCATCCCGGAGAAGAACATCGAGACCACCAGCATCACCGAGCGCACCCCCTCCGAGTCGTGCAGCCAGAAGCCGGTGATCGAGACCAGGAAGCGCAGCCCGAAGCTGACGACCACCGCCAGCAGCACGGAGAGCAGGAAGAAGGCCCAGGTCAACGGGTGTTCGGGCAGCCGGATGCGGAACACCAGGGCGCCGATCAGCATCGGCACGGTGCCGCGCACCAGTGCCTGGAAGCCGGCCCGGCCGAGGTCGGAGGCCAGCCACCAGCCCTGGAAGTCGACCGGGCGGTAGAGGTCGACGGCGATGTCACCGCTGCGGAAGCGCTCCTGGAGGTCGTCCTGGAAGCCGCCGCCCCAGACCGCGACGGTGACCAGCAGGCTCTGGCTGACCCAGATGTACGTGACGGCCTGGCTCTGGTCGTAGCCGCCGAGGCCGGGGCGGGCCTGCCAGAGGGCGAGGAAGGTGTAGGCCAGGATGATGCCGAAGACGGTGTTGGTGAAGGTGCCGGCCACGGTGGCGGCCCGGTAGGTGGAGTAGCGGCGGAAGGCGCCGCGGGCAACGGCGGCGTAGAGCATATTGTCTCCTTGTCGACAAATACGGGCAGGGATATGCCCTTCGACATCCGCGCACACCCCAGCGGCTCCGACCGGCCGTACCCGGGGGTGCCGGGCCAGGCGGGCGGAGCTGCGAAAGTGGGTGCGCTATGTGGTTTGCACCTTTCACCGTACCTCCGGCCCGCACCACCCGCACCCGATTTTTCGCCCCCTGACCCGACGTCAAATAGCAGATAATCGCGGCATGACCTTGAGCACCCGACGCCAGGCCAAACGGGCCGCCCGCCGCGAGGCCCGCCGCGCCCTACCGTTCTGGCGCCGGCTCCTGCCCACCTGGCGGGTCACCCTCGGCACCCTCACCGCACTGATCCTGCTCGCCGTCGGTGCCTTCGCCGTGCTCTACGTCATCGTCCCGGTGCCCGACCCCAACGCCCACGCCGTCGCCCAGAACAACATCTACCTCTACGCCGACGGCACCACCGAGATCGCCCGCACCGGCGCCGTCAACCGCACCGACGTCACCATCGACCAGATCCCGCTCCAGACCCAGCAGGCCGTCGTCTCCGCCGAGGACCGCTCCTTCTACCAGAACCGCGGCATCGACCTGAAGGGCATGCTCCGGGCCGGCTGGAACACCCTGCTCGGCAGAGGCATGCAGGGCGGCTCCACCATCACCCAGCAGTACGTCAAGAACTACTACCTCACCCAGGACCGGACCATCGAGCGCAAGGGCCGCGAACTGCTCATCGCCCTCAAGGTCGACCAGCAGCGCGACAAGCGCGAGATCCTCGCCGGCTACCTCAACAGCAGCTACTTCGGCCGCGGCGCCTACGGCATCCAGAGCGCCGCCCACGCCTACTACGGCGTCGACGTCTCCCAACTCACGCTCGGCCAGGGCGCCTACCTCGCCTCCCTGCTCCAGGCCCCCAGCCTCTACGACGTCAGGACCGCCACCCCCGCCAACCGCGAAAAGGCCGTCGCCCGCTGGAACTACGCCCTCGACGGCATGGTCCAACTCGGCTTCCTCACCCCCGCCGACCGCGCCGCCACCACCTTCCCCGACCCGATCGACCCCCAGCCCGCCACCGGCCTCGCCGGCCAGGCCGGCTACCTGGTCGGCGTCGCCGACGACTACCTCATCTCCTCCGGCACCCTCGACGCCGCCACCCTCAAGGCCGGCGGCTGGCGCATCACCACCACCTTCGACCAGCCCCGGCAGAACGCCTTCGCCAAGGCCGTCCAGGACCAGCTCACCGGAGAACTCGACCCCCAGGCCCGCCCCGACACCGACACCGACGTCCGGGCCGCCGGCGCCTCCGTCGAACCCGCCACCGGCCGGGTCGTCGCCGTCTACGGCGGCCCCGACTACGCCAAGCAGCCCTACAACGACGCGCTCCGCCAGGACAACCAGATCGGCTCCACCTTCAAACCCATCGACCTCGCCGCCGGCCTGGTCGCCCAGCACTCCCCCGACGGCCGCCCGATCACCACCGAATCCCGCTACGACGGCACCAGCGAACGCCCCGTCACCGGCGGCCCCACCCCGTACGCCCCGCCCAACGAGGACGACATCGACTACGGCAACATCACCCTGCGCTACGCCATGGTGAAGTCCGTCAACTCCGTGTACGCGCAGGAGGGCGTGGACGCCGGACTCGCCCGCGTCCGCGAGACCGCCGTCAAACTCGGCATCCCCGACGCCGTCCGCGGCATGGACCCGGCCAACACCTCGATGACCCTCGGCACCGCCACCCCCAGCGCCCTCGACCTGGCCGGCGCCTACGCCACCCTCGCCGACCACGGCCAGGCACACACCCCCTGGTCCGTCCTCAAACTCGAACGCGTCAATCCCGGCGGCGCCGTCGACGTCCCCAAGATGCCCGAGCACAACCCCACCCAGGCACTCGACCGGGAGATCGCCGACTCCGTCACCGACGTGCTGCGCGACGTCATCAGCCCGCACGGCACCGGCGCCGCCGCCCTCGACCTGGGCCGCCCGGCCGCCGGCAAGACCGGCACCACCGACTCCAACCTCTCCGCCTGGTTCGCCGGCTACACCCCCGAACTCGCCACCACCGTCGGCCTGTTCCGAGAGCACCCGAAGACCCACGCCAAGGAACCGCTGTCCGGCACCGCCGGCCTCACCCGGATCAACGGCGGCACCTTCCCCACCCGGATCTGGACCGCCTACATGACCGCCGCCCTCAACGGCACCCCCACCCAGGACTTCGACCTCCAGGCCGGCCACGGCGCCCCCGAAGCCACCCCCTGGCCCACCGCCCCCGTCAGCACCACCCCCAGCGCCACCACCACCCCCACCGGCGGCGCACCCACCAACACCGACCCGGCCCCCGGCACTCCCCCCGGCCACGCGCCCGGCGCCCCCGCCACCACCGCACAACCCGCACCCGGCCCGACCGCCCCCAGCCCGCAGGCCACCAAGCCGACCACGGACCCGGAACAACCCAGCCCCGCCCCCAAGCCCACCCCGCCCCAGCCGACCCGTCCCACCACCCTGCCCAGCGCCACCGGCGCGCCCACGAGCCGCCCGGCGGCGCCGCCCACGCCCTAGTGGCACGATACAGATTTCACAGCTCCTGCCATGAAACGACTACTCATCCTTGGGCAGTAGTGTTATCGAGTTGTCAACATTGTTCCCTGAGTTGTTGGTAAATTGCGCCTGTATGGAGTCGGGGACGTTGACATCCATCGAATTTGACCCAATGAACGGGACATCCCAGTGGACGTGAATCACAGTCGGCCCTGGTCCCGCCGGCCCGCCCCCCAGGCGGTAGTCGATGAAACCCTCGGTGCCGGTCGCGGTCCCACGCGAGTCGCTCTGCCATTGGCTTCTGGCCCTATCTCCCACGGCGGCGTCAGGGAGGACGCCATCGTGCCATTCACCATGAGACAGGCCGAAGTCGTTCACGAACATGTCATTGCCCGTGTGGTTATGAAGTGTGATGTTGCAGCTTATGAACGGCATAACCTCCATCTCCCCTATCTTCCACTCCCCCACGATCCAAGTCTCCCCCCGCCGCAGGAGCCGTGCAACCACGCCGCCGGGTCGACTCCCACCCGAACGGCCGGCCAATCTTGACAGCCTTGGCCAATAACGCTGCACGGCCCCGAAGGAGTCCACCAAGGGCGCGGACCCGCGATGAACTGCACTAAGCCACCTTTTTGGTTTTTGACTCGCGGTGAATTCAGCTGGCGGGGCTGACCACTTGGCCCCTTGAGTGGCTCTCAGGAATGAAGAATGAACCGGCAGAGACCGGCGAGATCGCATTCGGTCAGGCGAGCGACGCTCATATCTGCCGGGCGGATGACTGGCCGTCGCCGGGGGGGTGATCTTCAAGGCCGCCGCGACCTCTTCGAGAGTAGTACTACAGCTGGTTTTCTTACTGTCGGTTACGTCGGGTGCGGTTGCATGCGTCCCGAGGGCGGAGTAAAAAGCCAGCCACCGCCACGTTACGTGAACCGGCTGTAGACATCGGCCACCCATGCCGATCAGCCCCCGTGTTCCCAGGGGGCTGTCGCAACTCTCCTTCACCCGTTCGTCGCCTCAGAGGTACAGCCCGGTCGAGCCCTCCGTGTCGCCGAATCGGGTCGCGGCGACGGCGTGCAGGTCGCGCTCGCGCAGCAGCACGTAGGTGGCGCCGCGGACCTCGACCTCCAGCTTGTCCTCCGGGTCGTACAGCACCCGGTCGCCGGGCTCCACCGAGCGCACGCTCTGGCCCACCGCGACGGCCTCCGCCCAGGTGCACCGCTTGGACAGCTCCGCCGTGGCAGGGATCAGGATGCCGCCGGTCGACCGGCGCTCGCCCTCGCCGCCCTCGATGCGCACCAGCACGCGGTCGTGCAGCATCCGGATCGGCAGCTTCTCGCCGAGCCGGTCGTGGCGGGCGGGCTCGTGCGCGTGGTCGGAGCGGGTCGCTTCGTCGTTCGTACTCACGGTCCCGAAGGTACCTCCCCCGGGCGCGGAGCGTGACGCTGGCCCGGCATGCGGAAGGCCGGGCACCAGTTGCGCCCGGCCTCCTCCGTCCCCCGGAGTTCAGCCCTTGCGGCGCTTGCGGGCCGAGGCGACCAGCAGCACCAGGCCCACGCCGACCAGCGCGGCCGGGACGACCCGCTCCCGGCGCGGCTGCCCGTGCTCGTCCACGAACTGCGCCCGGACCTTCTCCACCACGCCGCTGGCGGCCACGTACGCCCGGGCGGTCTTCTCCTCGACGGCGGCCGCCGCCTTGGCCTTGACCTGGGCGGAGATGGTGCTCGGGTGGACGCGGACGGCCAGCTCGTCCAGGGTCGACGCCAGCCGGTCACGCGTCCGCTCGATGTCCGCCTCGATCTGGGCGGTCGTCCGCGCCGACTTGTCCTGCGTGCTCGCCTCGCCCACTCGGGCCACCCCATTCACTTGCCGATGTTGTTCCGTCCGATCCGTGCGATCGGTTCGACTGACCCAGTGTGTCAGCTGCCGCACACGGCCGCGCGGCCCCACCCACCATCGGAGGTAAGTTTGCCGTGGTACGACCGCCCGTCCCAGCCTCCAGGAGAGTACGACCGTGAGTGAGCGTCTCCAACCCGGCGACACCGCGCCCGCCTTCAGCCTGCCCGACGCCGACGGCAACCAGGTGTCCCTCGCCGACCACGCGGGCCGCAAGGTCATCGTCTACTTCTACCCCGCCGCCCTGACCCCCGGCTGCACCAAGCAGGCCTGCGACTTCACCGACAACCTGGAGGTCTTCGCGGGCGCCGGCTACGACGTCATCGGCATCTCCCCGGACAAGCCGGAGAAGCTCGGCAAGTTCCGCGAGGCCGAGAACCTCAAGGTCACCCTGCTCTCCGACCCGGACAAGAAGGTGCTGGAGGCCTACGGCGCCTTCGGCGAGAAGCAGAACTACGGCCGCACCTACCTCGGCGTGATCCGCTCCACGGTGGTCGTGGACGAGCACGGCAAGGTCGAGCACGCCTTCTACAACGTGCGGGCCACCGGCCACGTCGCCAAGCTGCTGCGCGACCTCAAGGTCGGCGCGTAGGGACGGGCCGGGACGACGAAGCGGTGGCGGCGCACCCCCCGACCGGGTGCACCGCCACCGCCGTCCCTCACCTCAGCGGACCGCCCTGATCAGCAGGCCCCGAGGTCGCTCCAGACGCCCCACGCACCGCCGGCCGCGGGGTCGTCGCCCTTGGTCCACCACTTGTTCTGGTAGTAGTGGCCCTTCCACGAGACCTTGGTGGGGGTCGCGTAGGTGGTGCCCGCGTCCCAGCTCGGGGCGGCCGTGCAGGTGCCCGAGGTCGGGGTCGGGGTCGGCGTCCCGGTCGGGGTCGGCGTGCCCGTGGGGGTCGGCGTCGGGGTGGCCGTCTGCGACGGCGTCGGGGTCGGCGTGCCGCCGTCCACCGCGCCACGGGTCAGGTCGCCCTTGATCCCGTACAGCGTGCCGCCCACGTTGACCGTCCAGTTCGACGGCGTGGACACCGGCAGGTAGTAGACGAAGTCCATGTCGATCGAGGCGCCCGGCGCCAGCGACTGCCAGCCCGGCAGCTTGACCGACACCCGGTTGTAGGTGCCCTTCAGACCGCCCACGTTGCCCGGGCCCGGGTTGTCCTGCTTGATGACCTGGAGGCCGAAGCCGGACTGGTCCTTGGCGTTGCCCGGGGCCGAGTTGCCGTAGTCGAACTGGAACTCGGTGCCGCCCGGCAGGGTCAGCGTCGAGTTGTTGACGATGTGCAGCTTCGGGTTGATCGGGTAGTTCGAGTCGCCCAGCGCGAAGTTGGTGAACGACACGTCGATCGGCAGGGTCTGCTGCGGCAGCGCGGTCGTCGAGCGGGTCGCGCCGTACGGGGCCGCCGACTTGAACTTGTCGTACATCAGCGAGGTCAGCGTCGAACCGGGGACGTACTGGCCCTTGCCGCCGTTGGCGGTGGCGTCCCACCTGTAGTCGCCCGCGAGCTCCCAGATCATCGCGCCGCCGGCGCCCTGGTTGACGATGTAGTCCGCCTTGGCGCCCACCGACTGCTCGTCCTCGGTGGAGAGGAACACCTTCTTGGTGTCGTTCCACAGCCACGGCGCCACCAGGATGGAGCTGTAGTTGCGGGTGTAGGTGCCCTGGAGCGCGGTGTCGGACACCCCGTACTTGGCCAGGTAGTCGGGCAGGATGCCCTTCTCCAGGTTCTTGGCGTGCCACATCGGGTTCGACCCGGCCGGGGACTCCTTGCCCGCGTCGTCCTTGTCGTTCCAGATGTTGTCGATGCCGACCGCACCGTCACCGCAGGCGGTCAGACCGGAGCCGGCCGGGCAGGTGGTCGCCGAGGCGGTGCCCCAGAGGCCGTTGGTGCCGCCCTGGACGTTCTTGAAACCGCGGGTGTAGTACGGCAGGCCGACGTTGATCCGGCCGCCGGGCATCGAGCCGCGGAAGTAGTGGTACGACCAGTCGGCGTTGAGGTAGCCGATGCCGCCGTACTGCGCGGTGCCGTAGACGTTGGCGGCGGCCAGCTCGCCGTCCTTGCCGTCGTCGAACAGCGAGGCGTTCGGGCCGACGTACTTGTTCCAGGCGCCGTGCAGGTCGTACGACATGATGTTGACGTAGTCCAGGTACTTGGCCACCTGGAAGGTCTCCATGCCGCGCAGCAGGTAGCCGGAGGACGGGGCGGCGACCGACAGCAGGTAGTGCTTGCCGTCGGCGGCGCCCGCCTTGTCCAGGCTCTCGCGCAGGGTCTTCATCAGCGCCGCGTAACCCTTGGCCAGCGAGCCGCGCTTGGCGTTGGCAAGCTGCCAGTCCAGCGGGTTGCCGGCATCCTTCATCGAGGTCGGGTACTCGTAGTCGATGTCGACGCCGTTGAAGCCGTACTTGCGGATGAAGTCGACCGAGGAGGCGGCGAAGGTGTCGATGCCGGCCTGGTTGACGCTGCCGTCCGCGTTGACGGTCATCGAGTAGAAGCCGCCGGAGTTGACGCGCTTGCCGTCGTCCCCGAAGTAGCCGCCGGTCTCGGTCCAACCGCCCACCGAGATCAGGGTCTTGACGTTCGGGTACTGCTTCTTGAACTTCGTCAGCAGGTTGAAGTGGCCCTTGTACGGCAGGCTCGGGTCCAGCTCGGCACCGGGGACGCCGGGGAAGGAGATCCCGGTGGCCTCGTTGGTCGG
Source organism: Kitasatospora sp. NPDC101235 (assembly GCF_044767505.1). Lineage (NCBI taxonomy): Bacteria > Bacillati > Actinomycetota > Actinomycetes > Kitasatosporales > Streptomycetaceae > Kitasatospora > Kitasatospora sp. NPDC101235. Next base: position 125,918 of record NZ_JBIWNZ010000010.1, on the reverse strand, counting down.
GCCGTCGGTGCCGACCGAGAGCTTGTTGTCGCCGCCGACGTGGCCGAAGGCGTAGTTGAGGTGGGTGACCTTGTCCCAGGGGACGTCGTTCACGAGGTACGGCGCGTCGCCGTTCTTGCCGGTGCGCCAGCCGGTGAAGTAGCCGATGATGCGGCGCTGGTGGTCCGCGCCCATCTTCTCGCGCCCGCCGGTGTCGTAGACGGAGCAGTACGGGACGTCCACCCCGGGCGTCTGGTACAGGCCGTCCGGGCGGCAGGCCGCGTTGTCGACGGCCGCCGACGCCTGCGAGGGCGCCGCACCGAGCGTCGCCATGAGCAGCCCGGCCAGACTCGCCGCTGCCAACGAGGCCACACCGGCGCGTGCCGCCGGGCTCTTCCGGCGGTGGGCAGCGGTGGGACGCCGCTCCGCCGTGTTTCGGATCAACACTCGGTCCTCCAGGAGAGAGTGTCAGCGCGTGCCCGTGGGGGAGCACGCACGTGGGGGATTGCAATTGGCGCAGAAGCTATGTGGTCTGGACCACGCAGGTCAATAGGTCTGTACCAATTGGTAATCAACGGCCAAACACCACAGGTCGAGACCCTCCGGCAATCAGTCAGGCCCTGGCCGAAACCCACCCCTACCCGTAACCGAACCCCGCGCCGATCGTTCGCATACCCGGGGGACGGGCGCACGACTGCCCGAAGGGGACGACCATGCCGGTCAAGTACACCCGCGAACTGCTGGCCGAGGCCGCAGCCGCCGCGACCACGCTGGACGAGATGCTGATCGCACTCGACCGCGAACCCAACCCGTACAACCGCTCGTACCTGCGACAGCGGATCAAGGCGTACGGCATCGACGCCTCACACTTCCCCGAGCCCGGAACCTGCTACACGAAGGAGCTCCTACAGGAGGCCGTTTCCGCCTCGCAAAGCGTGGCCGGAGTGCTCCGCTACCTCAACCGGCCCCAGGCAGGCGGCACTCAGGCCCATGTCGGGCGGCGCATCAAAGCCCTCGGGATCGACACCTCTCACTTCACCGGGCAGTCCCACAACCGCGGCAAGCCCTCTCCGAGGCGGTTGCCTCCGGGGGAAGTCCTCGTGCGACGCCCAGCGGAGGCCAAACGACTGCCCGGATTCCGCATCCGCCGGGCCCTGGCGGAACTCGGCCGAGCAGAGGAGTGCCAGGGCTGCGGCACCGGCCCCGAGTGGCGCGGGCAACCGATGACCCTGGAGGTCGATCACATCAACGGCGACTGGTCGGACAACCAGCCGGACAACCTCCGACTGCTCTGCCCGAACTGCCACTCCGTCACTCCGACCTACTGCAGGCGGAAGAAGAGCGGCCACACGGACCGGTGACCGGCGAAACGAAGGTGCCAGTCGTTCCACGCGCCCAGTAACATGATGGCCAGCAGGACAGGCGGCCGTGGCGCAGAGGCGACGCAGACGGTTTAGGTCCGTTGGCCCGTGAGGGCTTGAGGGTTCGAATCCCTTCGGCCGCACTAGGAAAACCTTCAAATCAAAGGCCCCGACCGAGTTGGTTTCGGTCGGGGCCTTTGGTTCTTCTCAGCCCAGGAGGTCCTTCACCACCGGCGCCAGGGCGCGGAAGGCCTGGCCGCGGTGGCTGATGGCGTTCTTCTCCTCCGCGGTGAGCTCCGCGCAGGTGCGGGTCTCGCCGAGGGGCTGGAGGATCGGATCGTAGCCGAAGCCGCCGTCGCCGGCCGGGGCGGTGCGCAGGGTGCCGAGGAGGCGGCCCTCGACGACGCGCTCGGTGCCGTCGGGGAGGGCGAGGGCGGCGGCGCAGAAGAAGTGGGCGCCGCGGTGCGGCTCGGCGATGTCGGAGAGCTGGGCGAGCAGCAGGTCGAGGTTGGCCCGGTCGTCGCCGTGCTTGCCGGCCCAGCGGGCGGAGAAGATGCCGGGCGCGCCGTTGAGCACGTCCACGCAGAGGCCGGAGTCGTCGGCGACGGCGGGCAGGCCGGTGGCGCGGGCCAGGGCGTGCGCCTTGAGCAGGGCGTTCTCGGCGAAGGTGACGCCGGTCTCGGGGACGTCCGGGATCTCCGGGTAGGCGTCGGCGCCGACGAGTTCGACGTCCAGGCCGGCGTCCGCCAGGATGGCGCGGAGCTCGGTGACCTTGTGCTGGTTGCGGGTGGCGAGGATCAGGCGGGTGGACATGTCACCCACCCTATCGAGTGGCCGGGGACCGTCAGCCGGTGCAGATCGAGGTGAGGTTGCCGGCCGCGTCCCCGAGCGGCTTGAGGTCCGGGACCTCGTTCTTGTCGGCGGCCCGCTGCACGTTCTCGACCTGCTTCTGCAGATCGGTCACGGCCTTGGCGACGTCGGTGTTCTTGGAGTTCTTCCCGACCTGGTCGAGGTCGTTCTTGAGCTTCTGCAGGGCCTTCCCGGCGACCACCGAGTCGTTGCTCGCGTTGTCGTAGGCCTTGGTGACGTCGGCGATGTCGCCGGTGATCCTGACGGCGGTGTTGCCGCAGTCGAGCGCCTTCTGGGCGGCGGAGCAGCTCACCATGCTGAGCGGGAGGATCGCGATGAGTCCCGCCACGGCGAGGGCGGTGGGGCGGGCGATGCTCGACGGCATCCGGTCCTCCTGTGGGGCGCGGGTTCCGTGGGTGGGACGCGCGCCGGGGGGTGCGCGGTTCCCGCAGCGGGAGTGCTGCGGGAACCGTACGGTCTCCGGGCCCGGCCTGTACAGCAGGCCGACCGTTCGGCGGGCCGTTCGCGCCGCGGCCCGCGCCCGCGTCCGTACCGCGGCCCGAACGGCCGCCGGCACCGCGGGGCTGACCGTGCGTCTGATCCCGTCCACGGCTGCGGGGCCCGCGCGGGTTCAGCCCTCCAGGGCCTTGCGCTGGATCTCGTCGAGCTCGGCGCAGCCGAGGCTGCCGAGGTCGAGCAGCCGGTCGAGCAGGTCGCGGTCGAACGGGGCGCCCTCGGCGGTGCCCTGGACCTCGACGAAGCGGCCGTCGGAGGTGCAGACGATGTTCATGTCGGTCTCGGCGCGCACGTCCTCCTCGTACTGGAGGTCGAGCATCGGGACGCCGTCGATGATGCCGACGCTGACGGCACTGACGCCGCCGGTGATCGGCTGGCCCTTGGCGCGCAGCAGCTTCTTGTCGCGGGCCCAGGCGACGGCGTCGACCAGGGCGATGTAGGCGCCGGTGATGGCGGCGGTGCGGGTGCCGCCGTCGGCCTGGAGGACGTCGCAGTCGAGGACGATGGTGTTCTCGGCGAGCGCGCGGTGGTCGACCACGGCGCGCAGCGAGCGGCCGATGAGCCGGCTGATCTCGTGGGTGCGGCCGCCGATGCGGCCCTTGACGGCCTCGCGGTCGCCGCGGGTGTTGGTGGCGCGCGGGAGCATGGAGTACTCGGCGGTGACCCAGCCTTCGCCGCTGCCCTTGCGCCAGCGGGGCACGCCTTCGGTGACGCTGGCGGTGCACAGCACCTTGGTGTCGCCGTAGGAGATGAGGACGGAGCCTTCGGCGTGCTTGCTCCAGCCCCGTTCGATGGTGATCGGGCGGAGCTGTTCGGGGGTGCGGCCGTCGATGCGTGACATAGGCACTGAGCGTAGTCGCTCCGGGGGCGGCGCCGGATGCGCCGCGGCCCGCCGTCCCCCTGAGCAGGTCGGCGGGCCGGGCGGGCTGAGCCTGGGTGGCTCAGCTCACATCATGTCCTCGATGTCGGCGGCGATCGGGTCGGCGTCGGTGCCGATGACGACCTGGATCGCGGTGCCCATCTTCACGACGCCGTGGGCGCCGGCGGCCTTGAGGGCGGCCTCGTCGACCAGGGCGGCGTCCTTGACCTCGGTGCGCAGGCGGGTGATGCAGCCTTCGACCTCTTCGATGTTGTCGATGCCGCCCAGACCGGCGACGATCTTCTCAGCCTTGCTGGCCATCTGTTTCTCCCTCTGTCTCGGCCCTTCGGCGGCTCTGCCGGGTGCCGTCCTGCGCTGGTGCTGGGGTGTCCCTCGACCGCCGGGCGGTGAGGTCCGTGCCGGTGGCTGACGCGGGTTCGGCTGCGGTCGTGCCGGCGAGCAGCGCGACCAGCATCACCCGTGCCGGTCCGGTCCGCCACGTTAGTCCACTTTTGGCCCATTTCGGCGGGCAGGCTCCCGATCGCCGCCCGAGGATGACGACCAGTGGGGCTCACGCCTCCGGAGTGCGGCCCGCTTCCAAGTGGTCTACACCAATATATGTGTACTCCGAGGAACGCGGGAACGGCCCCGGGTGTTCCCGAGCCCCGCCCGAGGGTCCCGCAGGAGCCCTGGGGCCGGCAACCGCTCCCGGAGGGCGAAGGATGAGTTCGGCAGGCGCCACGGCTCCGCAGACCACGTGGTGGCACGCCTTCTACGGCGGCCTCCAGAAGATGGGCCGTTCCCTGCAGCTCCCGGTGGCGGTGCTCCCCGCCGCGGGCATCCTCAACCGGCTCGGCCAACCGGACGTGTTCGGCAGGGACGGGCTGGGCTGGGACGACGTCGCGAAGGTCTTCGCCGCCGCGGGCGGCGCACTGCTCGACTCCGCCTTCGGTCTGCCGATGCTGTTCTGCGTCGGCGTCGCGATCGGCATGGCGAAGAAGGCGGACGGTTCGACGGCGCTGGCCGCCGTGGTCGGCTTCCTGGTCTACTACAGGGTCCTGCACGCCTTCCCGGAGAGTTGCAGGCCGCCGACGGTGCTGGTCGGCGACCAGTGCGTGGACTACGGCTCGGCGAAGGCTGCGGCCGCGACGTACCAGAACCCCGGCGTGCTGGGCGGCATCCTGATCGGCCTGATGTCGGCCTGGCTGTGGATCCGGTACCACCGCACCAGGCTGGTCGACTGGCTGGGCTTCTTCAACGGCCGCCGCCTGGTCCCGATGATCACCGCCCTGGCCGGCATGCTGACCGCCGTGGTGGCGCTCTGGGTCTGGCCGCCGATCGGCCGCGGCCTGAACGACTTCTCGCAGACCCTCTCCGACCTGGGTGCGGGCGGCGCCGGCATCTTCGGCGTGTTCAACCGCGCACTGCTGCTGATCGGCATGCACCAGCTGCTGAACACCTTCGTCTGGTTCCAGTTCGGGGAGTTCGTCAGGCCGGACGGCACGATCGCGCACGGCGACATCCCGCGCTTCCTGGCGGGCGACCCGACGGCCGGCCAGTTCCAGTCCGGCTTCTTCCCGATCATGATGTTCGCGCTTCCGGCGGCCGCCCTCGCCATCGCGCACTCGGCGAAGCCGACCCGGCGCAAGGAGATCTACGGCCTGATGCTCTCGGTCGGCCTGACCTCCTTCGTCACCGGCATCACCGAGCCGATCGAGTACTCCTTCGCCTACATCGCCCCGGCCCTGTACGCCGTGCACGCGCTGTTGACCGGCGCCTCGATGGCGGTGACCTGGGGGCTCGGGGTGCACGACGGGTTCAGCTTCTCGGCCGGCCTGATCGACTACGTGATCAACTGGGGGCTGGCCACCAAGCCATGGCTGATCATCCCGATCGGCCTCTGCTTCGCCGTCGTGTACTACGCGCTCTTCCGGTTCATCATCATCAAATTCAACCTGAAAACACCGGGCCGGGAGGACGAGTCCGAGGTCGAGGACGTCACCAAGGCCTGAAACCGAGCGTCACCGGGGTTATCCCCGCAATGGCCTCCGGACCGACGGGTTCGGGGGCCTTCGCCATTTCGGAAAGGCCCGCCGCCGCGGCCCAACGCCCCTGGCAGGACACGCTGTGCTTTTGTTGCGCCATTAGCCAAAATCGATTTTGTTGCGCAGTCGGCCAAACTCCCGATCGCGACGGGCGGCCATGATCGCCATTCGGTAAGTAGGTTTCGATTTCATAGCACTTCGCGGTGACACCGCTTTCCGGGGTTCCTCGACTTCTCCACCCGTGCTACAAAACTGGTCTACACCACGTGTGGTGTAGACCAGTTCGCGGTTCGGCCCCTGTGCCCTCCCCCCGACCGACCGCCATGCCGTTAGGAACCCACCCCCATGAGTCAGTCTGCGCAGGCACCGGCGCCCGCCACGGCTCCGGCCTCGCCTAGCCCCGCCAAGAAGTTCGGCCAGAACCTCCTCCAGGGTCTGCAGAAGATCGGTCGCAGCCTCCAGCTGCCCATCGCCGTGCTCCCCGCCGCCGGCCTGCTGATGCGGCTCGGCCAGGACGACGTGTTCGGCAAGGACGGCCTCGGCTGGGACAAGGTCGCCTCGGTCTTCGCCACCGCCGGTGACGGCGTCTTCTCCAACCTGGCGCTGCTCTTCGCGGTGGGCATCGCGATCGGCTTCGCCAAGAAGGCCGACGGCTCCACCGCCCTCGCCGCGCTGGTCGGCTTCCTGGTGTACAAGAACGTCCTCACCGCGTTCCCGGTCTCCGAGGGCCACGTCGACGGCGACAAGTGGATCAAGCCCGTCTACCAGGACCCGGGCGTGCTCGGCGGCATCGTGATCGGTCTGCTGGCCGCGGTGCTGTGGCAGAAGTACCACCGCACCAAGCTGGTCGACTGGCTCGGCTTCTTCAACGGCCGCCGTCTGGTCCCGATCATCATGGCCTTCGTCGGCACCGCCGTCGGCGTCTTCTTCGGTCTGGCCTGGGGCCCGATCGGTGACGCCGTCAAGAGCCTGAACGACACCCTGATCGGCGCCGGTGCGGTCGGTGCGGGCGCCTTCGGCCTGGTCAACCGCGGCCTGCTGCCGGTCGGCATGCACCAGTTCGTGAACTCCTTCGCCTGGTTCCAGACCGGTGACTTCACCAAGGCCGACGGCACCGTCGTGCACGGCGACCTGACCCGCTTCTTCGCCGGCGACCCGAGCGCCGGACAGTTCATGTCGGGCTTCTACCCGATCATGATGTTCGCGCTGCCCGCCGCCGCGCTGGCCATCGCCCACGCCGCCAAGCCGCACCGCCGCAAGGCCGTCACCGGCATGATGGTGTCGCTGGCCCTGACCTCCTTCGTCACCGGTGTCACCGAGCCGATCGAGTTCTCCTTCGTCTTCATCGCCCCGGTCCTGTACGTCATCCACGCGCTGCTCACGGCCGTCTCGATGACCGTCACCTGGGCGCTCGGCGTGCACGACGGCTTCACCTTCTCCGGCGGCCTGATCGACTACGCGCTGGCCTGGAACAAGGCCACCGACCCGTGGATGATCATCCCGATCGGCCTGGTCTTCGCCGCGATCTACTACTTCCTCTTCCGTTTCGCGATCACCAAGTTCGACCTCAAGACCCCCGGTCGCGAGGACGACGACGAGATCGAGGACGTCACCAAGGCCTGACGTCCGCGTCACCGCCCGCCTCGAAGGCCCCGCCCCGCCGCCGCTCCCCCGGCGGCGGGGCGGGGCCTCGTGCGTACCGGGGCACGCCGAGCGGGCGGAAACGGCGGTTGACGAACCGACGGACGCCCTGGTCAACTGAAGCGGTGAACGCCTCGTGCCCGCTGGTCACCCGCAGCCACATCGACTTCGGTCGCGTGTGGTCCGCGGCGTGTCGCGGCTGAGCTGACCGTTCCCCCGCCGCCGCCCGGCTGACGTCCCGCCCGGCGCCGGTTCCTCCCTCCCCCGCCCGCACGGGCTCCGCCCGCGGGCCGCCACCGCGCGTCGGCGTTGCCCCCGCGCCCCCGTCTCCGCACGGCTGCGCCGGTGCCCGCACGCGTCCGCACGAGGAAGTCAGGCTCACCATGCCCCGCCAGTTGCACCTGTCCGCAGCCCTCGACAGCCCCGGCCGTTTCGACGCCGGGCACTACACCTCCCTCGCCCGCCTCGCCGAGCGGGCCACCCTGGACTTCGTCACCCTCGACGATTCCTTCGCCCCCGTGCCGAGCCGTCCCGACGCGCTCGCCACCCTCGCCCGGCTCGCCCCGCTGACCAGCCGGGTCGGGCTGGTGCCGACCGTCACCACCACCCACACCGAGCCCTTCCACACCTCGATCTCGGTCAACACCCTGGACTGGGCCTCCGAGGGCCGGGCGGGCTGGCTGGTCGGCGTCTGCGCGACCGAGGCCGAGGCGCGGGCCTTCGGCCGCCGACCGGTCGCCGCCGAGGACGAGCTGTGGGCCGAGGCCGCCGACGCCGTCGAGGTGGCCGCCCGGCTCTGGGACAGCTGGGAGGACGACGCGGAGATCCGCGACACCGCCACCGGGCGGTTCATCGACCGCGACAAGCTGCACCACATCGACTTCGAGGGCCCGCACTTCTCGGTCCGCGGCCCGTCCATCACCCCGCGCCCGCCGCAGGGCCGCCCAGTGGTCGCGGTACCGGTCGCAGCCGCCGACCTCGCGCCGGACGCCTCCCCCGGCGGGCGCGCCCGGGTCGCCGCCGCGATCCGGCACGCCGACGTCGTGCTGCTCGACGCCCCCGACCCCGCCACCCGGCTGGCCGCCGCCACCGAACTGCGGCTGCGGGCCGGCGAGAGCCTGCGCATCCTCGCCCGGCTCGACGCCGCCCTGTCCGCCCTGCCCGACCGGGCCGCCGACGAGCGGCTGCTCGCCGAGCTCACCGCGACCGGCACCGGAGTCGACGGCTTCCACCTCTCCCCCGCCGACCCGCCGCGCGACCTGGCCGCACTGGCCGGCCGGATCGCCCCCGCCCTGCGCGCCGCCGGACTGCTGCGCGCCGAGTACACCGGCCGCACCCTGCGCGAGCACCTCGGCCTGGCCCGCCCGGCCAGCCGCTACGCCGCCCGCCCCGCCGACGCCTCCACCGCTTCCCCCGCCCTCGCCGAGGTGACCCGATGACGGACCGACCGCGCAAGCAGATCCACCTCGCCGCGCACTTCCCCGGCGTCAACAACACCACCGTCTGGAGCGACCCGGCCGCCGGCAGCCACATCGAGTTCTCCTCCTTCCGCCACCTCGCACGGACCGCCGAGCGCGGGAAGTTCGACTTCTTCTTCCTCGCCGAGGGCCTGCGGCTGCGCGAGACCAAGGGCCTCATCCACGACCTCGACGTCGTCGGCCGCCCCGAGTCGATCACCGTGCTGAACGCGCTGGCCGCCGTCACCGAGCGGCTCGGACTGGCCGCCACCGTCAACGCGACCTTCAACGAGCCGTACGAACTCGCCCGCCGCTTCGCCTCGCTGGACCACCTCTCCGGCGGCCGCGCGGCCTGGAACGTGGTCACCTCCTCGGACGCCTTCACCGGGGAGAACTTCCGCCGCGGCGGCTACCTGGACCGGGCCGACCGCTACCGCCGGGCCGCCGAATTCGTCCAGCTGGCACGGGAGTTCTGGGACGCCGGGGAGGAGCCCGTCCGGCACTCGGGACCGCAGTTCGAGGTCGAGGGCCGGCTCTCGCTGCCGCGCCCGCCGCAGGGCCACCCGGTGGTGATCCAGGCCGGCGACTCCGGCGAGGGGCGCGAGTTCGCCGCCGCCACCGCCGACGTGGTCTTCTCCCGGCACTCCACCCTCGCCGACGGCCAGGCCTTCCACGCCGACGTCAAGCGCCGACTCGCCGCGTACGGGCGCAAGCCGGACGACCTGAAGATCATGCCCGGGGCCACCTTCGTCCTCGGCGACACCGACGCCGAGGCGGCCGAACGGGCCCACGAGATCCGCCGGGCCCAGGTCGGTCCGCAGACCGCCATCGCTTTCCTGGAGCAGGTCTGGGGCGTCGACCTGTCCGGCCACGACCCGGACGGACCGCTGCCGGCCGTCGACCCCGACCCGGACAGCGGTCTGGTCCAGGGCCGGGTCCGGCACGCCGACCCGGTGGCCGTCGCCGAACGGTGGCGGGCGGTGGCCGCGGAGAAGAAGCTGACCAGCCGCGAACTGGTGATCGAGCTGACCGGCCGGCAGTCCTTCATCGGCTCGCCGGCCACCGTCGCCGCGCAGATCGACCACTTCGTGCAGAACGACGCGGCCGACGGCTTCATCCTCGTCCCCCACCTCACCCCGGGCGGCCTGGACGAGTTCGTCGACCGGGTGGTACCGCTGCTCCAGGAGCACGGGGTGTTCCGCACCGACTACACCGGCCCCACCCTGCGGGACCACCTCGGGCTGTCCGTTCCCGGACGGCGCTAGCCGGAGAGGGGAGCGCCGCATCCGCCGGAACCGGCCGCCGACGGGCGCAGCAGCGTGATCCGACGGTCCGTCATCTCCACTTCCCCCGCACCGAGTTCGGATGGTCGCGCGCGGTCCGCCCGGGCGATCCGGACGGACCGCACACGGCGGTCGGTCAGCCGGTGCGGCGGCGATAGCTCGGGGCGGTGGAACTCCGCCGAACCGCTCAGACCTCGTACACCGCACCGGCCCGGGCGATCTCGACCGGACCGGGGTAGACGGCCGCGGCGTCCCGGCGGTTGTGCTCGGCATCGGTCCACGGGGGGATGTGGGTGAGGACGAGCCGGCGGGCGCCGGCCGCGGCGGCGTGCTCGCCCGCCTCGCGGCCGTTGAGGTGGACGGCCTGGTAGGTGTCGCGCCCGTCGATGTACGCGGCCTCGCAGAGGAAGAGGTCGGCGTCGCGGGCGAGTTCGACGAGTTCGGCGCTCTCGCCGGTGTCCCCGCTGTAGACCAGCGAGCGGCCGCCGTGCTCCAGCCGGAAGGCGAAGGCGTCGACGGGGTGGTTGACCTGGGCGACGACGATCCGGAACGGGCCGAGCTCGAAGCTGCCGGGGGTGAGGGTGCGGAACTCGAACACCTCCTTCATCCCGGGGTTCTCCGGCATGTCGTAGGCACGGGCGAGCCGCTCGGCGGTGCCGGCCGGACCGTACACGGGCAGCAGTTCGGGGCAGCCCTCGGCGCGGTAGTTGCGGGCCACCCAGTAGGCGCAAAGGTCGACGCAGTGGTCGGCGTGCAGGTGGCTGAGCAGGACGGCGTCGACGTCGTAGAGGCCGGTGTACTTCTGGAGGGCGCCGAGGGCTCCGTTGCCGAGGTCGAGGACGACGCGGTAGCCCTCGGCCTCGACCAGGTAGCTGGAGCAGGGCGAGTCGGTGGACGGGAAGCTCCCCGAGCACCCCACCACGGTCAGTTTCATCCGAGCCCCTCCGCCCCGACACATCCTGGCTGCTGCTGGAAAACGGCATCGCCGCCCTCCACCGGAACCGCATGGAAAACAGCATGGAAAACGGCAGGCCGGGGCCGGTGGACCGGCCGGTGGCACTGCATTGGTGTGTCGAGGGTAAGGGCGGAGCGGCACTTTGCCCCCGTCTCCGTGCCGGGCTGTGGGCGGAATCACCAGAACGCCCGGGGCGGGAGCGGGGGCGGTTGACGGGCCGGGGATCAGCGGCGACCGGGCCGGTTGCGGGCCCAGCTGCGGATGGTGGAGGGGTACCAGCGCGGGTGGCCGTTGCCGTCGATCACGTCCGGGTCGGGCAGCAGCCGGTGCCTGCGGTAGCTGCGGACGGTCGCGGGCCGGACGTTGATGTGACGGGCGATCTCGGCGCAGGACCACAGCTCGGGGCCACGGATCACGGGGGCACCTCCGGGGACGGGGGCGGACGTTCGTGACGCAGCCTGGCCGGACCGGTCGGAGCTCCGGGCACAGAACGGGCATTGTGGCAGTTCCGTGACGAACCGGGGGCAATGCGCGGACAATTGCCCAATCGTCACGGCCGTCGCGGTGGTGGCGTTCACCTTCGGCCCGGTACGGTTCGCCGCATGAACGGCATGACCGCTACCTGGCTCGTCCTGTCGCTGCTGGGCGTCGCGCTGCTGGCCGCCGCCGCGGCGGCGCTGGTGCGGCGCACCCGTCCGGCCCCGCACCCGGCCGGGCCGACCCGTCCGCGGCCGCGGACGGGGGTCGGCCCGGAACCGCAGGAGATCTGGTGGGCGCAGGTGCCGTTCGAGGACGGGCCCGGGTCCAAGGACCGCCCGTGCCTGGTGCTGCGGGTGCACGGCCGGACCGCCACCGTCGCGAAGATCACCAGCAAGCACCACGCCGAACGCCCGGGCGTGCTGCCGCTGCCGCCCGGTTCGGTGGGCGACCGGCAGGGCCGGACCAGCTGGCTGGAGACCGACGAGCTGCGGGAGGTGCCGCTGTCCGCCTTCCGCCGCCGGGCCGGCACGGTGGACCGGCAGGTCTGGGCCCGCACCCGGAAGGTGCTGGAAGGCCGTTAGGGATCTGTCAGGCGCGCCCTACGCCCAGAGCTGGCCCTGCAACGCCTCGACCGCGGCCTCGGTGGACTCGGCGGTGTAGATGCCGGTGGACAGGTACTTCCACCCGCCGTCGGCGACCACGAAGACGATGTCCGCGCGCTCCCCGGCGGCCGCCGCCTTGCGGCCGACGCCGATCGCGGCGTGCAGGATGGCGCCGGTCGAGACACCCGCGAAGATGCCCTCCTGCTGGAGGAGTTCGCGGGTGCGGCGGACGGCGTCCGCGGAGCCGACCGAGAAGCGGGTGGTGAGCACCTCGGCGTCGTACAGCTCGGGGACGAAGCCCTCGTCCAGGTTGCGCAGCCCGTACACCAGGTCGTCGTAGCGCGGCTCGGCGGCGACGATCTTCACGCCGGGGACCTTCTCGCGCAGGTAGCGGCCGACGCCCATCAGGGTGCCGGTGGTGCCGAGGCCTGCCACGAAATGGGTGACGGTCGGCAGGTCGGCGAGGATCTCGGGGCCGGTGCCGGTGTAGTGGGCGCCCGCGTTGTCGGGGTTGCCGTACTGGTAGAGCATGACCCAGTCGGGGTGCTCGGCGGCGATCTCCTTGGCCATCCGGACGGCGGTGTTGGAGCCGCCGGCGGCCGGGGAGGAGATGATCTCGGCGCCCCACATGCGGAGCAGCTCGCGCCGCTCCTCGCTGGTGTTCTCGGGCATCACGCAGACCATCCGGTAGCCCTTGAGCTTGGCGGCCATGGCCAGCGAGATGCCGGTGTTGCCGCTGGTGGGCTCCAGGATGGTGCAGCCGGGGGTGAGCCGGCCGTCGGCCTCGGCGCGCTCGATCATGTGCAGGGCCGGGCGGTCCTTGATCGAGCCGGTGGGGTTGCGGTCCTCCAGCTTGGCCCACAGGCTCACCAGGCCCTCGGCGTTGCCGGGGAGGGCGGCGGACAGCCGCGGCAGGCGGACCAGCGGGGTGTTGCCGACGGCTTCGAGCGGGCTGTCGTAACGCAAGGGAGGCCTCCGGCCAAGGCGGTGGGGGTGGAGGAGCGGCTCCCCCGCCGTGGGCGGCGGGGGGAGCCCGGGACGTCAGCGGGCGCCGCCGGCCACGGCGGGCAGGATGGTGACGCTGTCGCCGTCGGCGACGGCGGTGGAGATGCCCTCCAGGAAGCGGACGTCCTCGTCGTTCAGGTAGACGTTGACGAAGCGGCGCAGCTCGCCGCCCTCGACCAGTCGGGCGGCGATGCCCGGGTGGCGGGCGTCGAGGTCGGTGAAGAGTTCCCCGAGGTTGCTGCCGTTGCCCTCGACGGCCTTGGCGCCGTCGGTGTAGGTGCGGAGGATGGTCGGGATGCGGACCTCGATGGCCATGAGTGCGCTCCTGTGCGAGTCGTGGAGTGGGTGGGCCGCAGCGGACGCGGCAGGGAGGGCGGGCGCCCAAGGGCTCGGCGGCGCCGGAGGGCGACGGGCCCCGGGCGAGGTGTGAAGCGGCTCTCAGCGCGAGCGCGCGGGCGTACCGGGACAGATCGCGCCGGCGTGCCGGCACAGGTCGATGTGCAGGCGCGCCACGAGGCGGGTGCCCGGGGCCTGAGTGCTCACATCGACGGAACGCATGGGTTCATCGTATAGATTCCCGGGCCCGCTCGGACATGCCCGTCTCGGGATCCGGATGTTCGCGTCCCCAGGGCTGAGACGAAGGCGGCCCGCCGCCCCTTCGCGAGGGGTCGGCGGGCCGGGTCCGCGGGGGTGCCGGTCAGGCCGGGTAGGCCTCGACCACCTGCACGTCTTCCTCCGTGATCTCGCCGTCCACGATGCGGAACGAACGGAACTGGTACGGGTCCTCCTCGCCGTTGCCCTCGGCGGTGGAGACCAGGACGTAGTGGGCGAACGGCTCGGAGGCGTAGCGCACGTCGGTGCGCGAGGGGTAGGCCTCGGTGGCGGTGTGCGAGTGGTAGACGATCACCGGCTCCTCGTCCCGGTCGTCCATCTCGCGGTAGAGCTTGAGCAGGTCGCCCGAGTCGAACTCGTAGAAGGTGGGCGAGCGGGCGGCGTTGAGCATCGGGATGAACCGCTCGGGCCGTCCGCTGCCGGCCGGTCCGGCGACCACGCCGCAGGCCTCGTCCGGGTGGTCGGCGCGGGCGTGGGCCACGATCCGGTCGCGGAGTTCTCGGGTGATGGTCAGCATGCGGTCAGGATAGTCACGCCCCGGCGGGACCAGAACAGGTGTCCGGGCGCCGGGGCGTGCGAGGCGCGGTCAGTGGGCGTCCACGTTCCCGTCGCGGGCGGGCGCCCGGTCCGGGGCGAGGCCGCGGACGGCCTGCGGGTCGCGGCGCTTGAGCACCCGGTAGCCGACCACCAGCAGCAGGGCCCAGCCCGGGAAGACGAACAGCGAGACCCGGTTGTCCCGGTCCAGGCCGATCAGCACCACGACCAGGGCGAGGAAGGCGAGCGCGGCCCCGCTGACCCAGGCACCGCCGGGCGCCTTGAAGGTGGGCGGCGGCAGGTGGCCGGCCCGCCAGGCCCGGCGGTAGCGGATCTGGGAGATCAGGATCATCGCCCAGGTCCACAGGCCGCAGACCGTGGCGACCGAGGTGATGTACTCGAACGCCCGTGCCGGGACGACGTAGTTGAGCAACACGCCGACGCCCATCAGCAGGCAGGAGGCGGTGATCGCGAAGGCCGGGGTGCGGCGGGCGTTGAGCCTGGTGAGCCGTCGCGGGGCCTGGCCGCTCAGCGCGAGGTCGCGCAGCATGCGGCCGGTGGAGTACATCCCGGAGTTGCAGGAGGAGAGCGCCGCGGTGAGCACCACGAAGTTGATGATGCCGGCCGCCGCCGGGATGCCGATCTTGCCGAAGGCCGCGACGAACGGGCTGACGCCGGGCTGGAATTCGGTCCACGGTACGAGCGAGAGGATGACCACCAGGGCGCCGATGTAGAACAGCGCGATCCGCCAGGGCAGGGTGTTGATGGCGCGCGGCAGGGTCTTCTCGGGGTTCTCGCTCTCGCCCGCGGTGACGCCGACCAACTCGACGCCCAGGTAGGCGAACATGACGATCTGGAGGGTCATCACGGTGGAGCCGATGCCCTGGGGGAAGAAGCCGCCGTCCTGCCAGAGGTGGCCGATCGACGCGGTGTCACCGGCCTTGCTGAAGCCGAGGGTCAGCACCCCGACGCCGATCAGGATCATGCCGATGATGGCGGTGACCTTGACCATGGAGAACCAGAACTCGATCTCGCCGAACAACTTCACCGAGATCAGGTTGGCCGCGTAGAGCAGGACCAGGAAGGTCAGCGCACTGATCCACTGCGGTATGTCGGGCGCCCAGAACCGCACGTAGACCGCGGCGGCGGTGGTCTCCGCCATGCCGGTGACGACCCAGAACAGCCAGTACGTCCAGCCGGTCACGTAGCCGGCGAAGGGGCCGAGGAACTCGCGGGCGTACTCGGCGAAGCTGCCGGAGACCGGGCGGTAGGTGAGCAGTTCGCCGAGCGCCCGCATGATCACGAAGATCACCAGGCCGGCGACGGCGTAGGAGAGGATCAGGCTCGGGCCGGAGCGGGAGATCGCGGTGCCCGCGCCGAGGAACAGGCCGGTGCCGATCGCGCCGCCGATCGCGATCATCTGGATCTGGCGGCTGCCGAGCCCACGCTCGTAGCCCTCCTCATCCGGCGTGTTGTCGACCCTGTCGTCGTACAACTTCTCGGCCATGGTGCACCGTCCTGGTCGGTCTCGGGGGTGGAGAAGTCGTACCACGCGAAGTTCGTATAACGGTGTCCATCTGAGCGTTATTTGAGCATGACCTGGTATGTTTTGCCCGATTTTCATAAGAAATGCCCCGGCCAATCGTCCATGTTCTGGACGAATCGGCCGGGGCTTGCCCGGAATCGGGCAGGATCTCCCGCCAGGCTCAGTCCGCCATGGCCTCCAGCAGCGACTCCTGCAGGGCGCCCAGCCACAGGTAGGCCATCACCAACGGCTTGCGCTCGTCACCGTCCGGCAACTCGTAGAGGCCGTCCTCGTCGTCCTCGGAGACCTCCAGCCGGACGCCGACGGCCAGCCGCAGGTCGTTCAGCGCGCCCAGCCAGCGCAGGCACTCGGGCGCGGCCAGCTTGAGCACCCCGCCGTCGCCGAGGCCGTCCAGCGCCCGGACCACGAACAGCGCGTCATCCCGCTTGCGGGCCCGCAGGTCCAGCTCGGTGAAGCGACGGAACTCCCCGGACGCGATCCTGGCCTCCTCGTCCTCCGGCTTCTCCGGGTCGCGGTAGGCGTCCGGGAAGAGCCGGGCCAGCACCGGGTCGGCGGGCGCCTCGGTCGGGCCCTCGGCGAACAGGGCGGCCAGCGGGTCGGCGCCCTCCCCGCCCGGGCCGGGGCCGATCAGCTCCAGCAACTGCACTTCCAGCGAGCGCAGGATGGAGGCCTCCCACTCGTCCAGCGCGATCGCCGCGCCGCCACCGCCGGTGCTCTCGAACAACCCAGCCATCTGTATCGGTCAGCCCGTCTTCGTCGTCTTCGGTCGTACGGCCGGCGCTCCGGCACCGGTCCGGTCGGTGCCGGTCGCCCCTGCGCCGGTCGGGTCTGCGTCCGCCGAGCCGGCGCCCGTCCCGCCGGCGCCGGTCGGGTCGGCGTCAGTCGTGCTGCAGCGTCGCCCAGAGGCCGTAGCCGTGCATCGCCTGGACGTCGCGCTCCATCTCCTCGCGGGACCCGCTGGAGACCACCGCCCGGCCCTTGGTGTGGACGTCCATCATCAGCTTCCGGGCCTTGTCCTTCGGGTAGCCGAAGTAGGCCTGGAAGACGTACTGGACATAGCTCATCAGGTTGACCGGATCGTTGTGCACGATGGTCACCCAGGGCGTGTCCGGCTCGGTCACCGGCAGCCCCTCGACCTCCGGGCGCTCGATCTCCACGGGCGCGACGCTCACGCCGGGTCCTCCTCGCTGCACAGTCATCCGTAACCCCTCATGCCCCATGCTGCCATCCGGGGGACACCCGAGCGATTCCGGCCCGCCGCACTCGACGAGAAATCGTCACTCTGACGCTAAGTGGTAGTAGCATCATCCGCATGGACGCCACTTCCGTGCGAGCGACCGGCTCGACCGCGCTGCTCACCGACCGCTACGAGCTCACCATGCTGCAGGCCGCCCTGCGCAGCGGGGCCGCGCACCGCCGCTCCGTCTTCGAGGTGTTCACCCGCCGCCTGCCGAGCGGCCGCCGCTACGGCGTCATGGCCGGCACCGGCCGGGTGCTGGACGCCGTCGAGAACTTCCGCTTCACCACCCCCCAGCTGGACTGGCTGGCCGACCAGAACGTGGTCGACGAGGCCACCCTGCGCTTCCTCGCCGACTACCGCTTCCGCGGCGACATCCACGGCTACCCCGAGGGCGAGGTCTACTTCCCCGGCTCGCCGCTGCTCACCGTCGAGGGCAGCTTCGCCGAGGCGGTGATCCTGGAGACGGTGATCCTCTCGATCCTCAACCACGACTCGGCCATCGCGGCCGCCGCCTCCCGGATGACCGCCGCCGCCGGCGGCCGCCCGGTGATCGAGATGGGCGCCCGCCGGGCCCACGAGCAGGCGGCCGTCGCCGCCGCCCGGGCGGCCTACGTGGCCGGCTTCGCCGCCACCTCCGACCTGGAGGCCGGCTTCACCCACGGCATCCCGACCACCGGCACCGCCGCGCACGCCTTCACGCTGGTGCACGACAGCGAGCGGGACGCCTTCACGGCGCAGATAGCCTCCATGGGCAAGGGCACCACCCTGCTGGTCGACACCTTCGACCTGCGCGAGGCCGTGCGCACCGCCGTCGAGGTGGCCGGCCCCGAACTCGGCGCCGTCCGGATCGACTCCGGCGACCTCACCCTGCTGGCCCACCGGGTCCGCCGCCAGCTGGACGAACTCGGCGCCGACCGGACCAGGATCATCGTCACCTCGGACCTGGACGAGTACGCGATCGCCGCCCTGGCCGCCGCCCCCGTGGACGGCTACGGCGTCGGCACCAGCCTGGTCACCGGCAGCGGGCACCCGACCTGCGCGATGGTCTACAAGCTGGTCGCCCGGGCCGGGGCCGACGGCGGCCCGATGGTGCCGGTGGCCAAGCGCGCGGCCGGCGGCAAGACCAGCATCGGCGGCCGCAAGTGGGCGGCCCGCCGGCCCGACGCCGACGGCGTGGCCGAGGCCGAGGTGGTCGGCACCGGGCCCGTCCCGGACGAACTGCGGCCGCACCTGATGCAGGTGCCGCTGGTGCTGGCCGGCGAGAGCGTCGGCCGGGAACCGCTGAGCGCCGCCCGCGACCGGCACGTGCGCGCCCGCGCCGCGCTGCCGCTGTCCGCCACCCAGCTGTCCAAGGGCGACCCGGTCCTGCCGACCGAACTGCTCCTGCCCGCCGGGCCGGCCCACTGAGCGCAGCCCGGGGCCGGGCCACCGGACCGGCTCCGGGGCTTCCGCCCCCGCCCGCCACTCCCTAGAGTCAGCCGTAGAGTTCCCCGAGTTCCCCCGGAGCTCCCCGAGGACCCCCCGCGCCCGGCACGGCCGGGCCGCGCACTCCCGAGGGCTCCCCCCACCGGGGCGCCGCCTCCCGCGGGCCCCCGAGATCCGAGGATGCCAGCCATGCACCGGGCACTGATCGTCGTCGACGTGCAGAACGACTTCTGCGAGGGCGGCAGCCTGGCCGTCGCCGGCGGCGCCGAGGTGGCCGCCGACATCACCGACCTGATCGCCGAGTCCTCCCCCGGCTACCAGCACATCCTCGCCACCCGCGACCACCACATCGACCCGGGCGACCACTTCTCCGCCGAGCCGGACTACGTCGACAGCTGGCCGCCGCACTGCGTGGCCGGCACCGAGGGCGTGGGCTTCCACCCCAACTTCGCGCCCGCCGTCATCTCCGGCGCGGTCGAGGCGGTCTTCGACAAGGGCGCCCACTCGGCGGCGTACAGCGGCTTCGAGGGGCTGGACGAGAACAACCGCGGCCTGGTGGAGTGGCTGCGCGAACGGCAGGTCGACGAGGTCGACGTGGTCGGCATCGCCACCGACCACTGCGTCCGGGCGACCGCGCTGGACGCCGCCCGGGCGGGCTTCACCACCCGGGTGCTGCTGGACCTCACTGCCGGGGTGAACCCGGAGACCACCGCCGCCGCGCTGGCGGAGCTGCGGGCGGCCGGGGTCGAGCTGGTCGGCACACCGGTGGTCCGTTCGTAGCGGATTCCGGGGCCGTGGGTGCGGTGCCGTGGGTGCGGCTCCGTGGGTACGGTGCCGTTGGGTGCGGCTCCGCGGTCCGGTCGGGTTCCGGGCGGCCGGTGCCGGCCGCTCAGACCACCAGCAGCTCCACCACGTCCGTCCCGCCGACCCGGTACGCCTCGCGCAGTTCGCCGCCGACCGCGTCCGGGTCGGCTGCCAGCCCGGCCCCGGAGACGTACACCACCCGGATGCCCAGGTACTCCATCCGGTGCTGGCCGCCGCGCACCCAGGCAGCCTCGCCCTCGCTCACGCAGCGCAGCTCCGAGTCCACCTCCACCGCGACGCCCCGCTCCGGCCAGTAGAGGTCCGGGACGGCGATGTACGTGCCGCCGCGCATCCGCAGCTCGGGGGCGTTCAGCGGGGCGGGCAGCAGCCACTCGTCCACCAGGTGCCCGAGTTGATCCAGCACCAGGTCGCGCTCGGCGGCGAGCAGTTCGTCCAGTGCGGCTCGCACCCGGGGCTCGCCGGTCAGCCCGGAGTCGGTCAGCTCGACCACCAACTCCCGTGCCGTGCAGAGGTTGTCGGGCAGGGCGACGGCCTCCCGCAGCACCTCGCGCACCGGCGCCGAGTGCCCCGGCTCCGCCGTCCACTCGGCCAACGCGTCGGCGACCGCCCGGGCCACCGGCGCACAGGCCAGCCCGTGCACCGAGCGGGCCACCAACTCCCGTTCGGTGCGCCGGATCCGCACCTCCCCGATGTCCTTCAGGCGGCGCTGCCGGGGCACCAGGACGTCCACCTCGGTCACCGCGGGCAGCCGGGGCACGACGGTGAAGCCGTACAGGGCCAGCGCGGCCGCGCCGGTGATCACCGCGCCCTCCCGGCGGCCCTCCTCGCGGCCGTTCTGCGCGGCGTACAGCAGCGCGACCCACATCCGCTGCTCCGGGGTGGGCTCGGCGGACTGCAGCAGGTAGACCCGGGGCAGCATCCGCCGCCAGGGACCGCCCCGGCGGCAGTGCTCGGTGATGATCCTGGCCGGCACGCCCCGGGCGCGCAGCTGGCTCGCGGTGACGACGTTCTGCTGACGCTTCACCAGTTCCTCCAGGGACGGCGGCGGCGACGGAATCCGGTAGCTCATGCCGACACCATCCCCAACCGTCCGGACCGGCGACCGGGGGCCTGATGCACTGTTACTCAACCGTCGCGAAACCGGGATCAGCCCGCACTAAAGTCCTCATACCCTCACTCATTTGGAGTAATTGACGCTCATCAGGTTGTCATATGTGATCGAGAACGATCGCCAACCTGGCCGCCTGACCCAGAGTGACCAAGGGCATACGGCGAGGGACCCCCAAGGCGTCAATCGCACCCCGGGAATTGCCTAGGCTTACGTCATGTCACGTGACGAGACCGCCGGCCTCCGCGCGGCCCAGCTCCGCCTCGGCCGCCTGCCCGGATACGTCCGCCGCCCGGACCCCGCCCGCCGCGGCGGCGAGAAGGGCCATACGTACAAGAAGGGCTGGGAGGTCCGCTTCACCGCCCGCAGTGAGGCCGAGATAGCAGAGATCCGCGACCTCGTGGTCGCCGCCGGGTTCGCCCCGGCCAGACCCTTCTTCAAGGGGCACCAACTCATCCAGCCCGTCTACGGCATGGCGGCCGTGCAGGCCTACCTGGCCGCCAGACAGGCCGCCGAGGAACACGCCGCCCGGGCCACGCACGGCCGCCGACGACGAGCGGCAGGACCGACCACCGGCGGGCACGCCTCCGGGGCGCTCACGAGCGGCGGGCACGCCCCCGGGGCACACACCACGGGTGCGGCGCACCGGTGCGAGCGCGAGGAGGCCGCCGCCGGAGCAGCTGCGGCGGCTGCGGCCGCGGCTGCCGCAGCGGCGCAGGCGGCCCGGCGACGGGCCGTCGAGGCGTTCCCCACCCAGGTCGAGCGGGACACCGCCGCCGACCGGATCTCCCCCACGGAGGCCCGGACGACCTCCTGACGGGCGGCCGCTCCGCCCGTCCTCCCGCCCCGGCCGGTCCGGTCCAGGCCGCCGGGGCGCGGTCGATGTGCACGGTGGCCGCCGGCAGTCGCGGGACCGCCCGGATCGGCGCCCGCTCCGCCGCCCCGGGGCGCGGCAAGCGCCCGTCCGGCGCGTCCGCAGCGCGCCCGTCCCCACGCGCCGTCCACCCGCGCGACGCGGCCGTCACCATGGTGACGACCATGACCCCGTCCGTGGTGATCTTCGCGGTGATCGTGAGTGCGGTTGTGCGGGTGGTTGTGCGGGCACAGGTTCGCGCCCTGAGCGTGGACGCCAGCCTCCCCAGGGCCTACGGTGACACATCAACTGCCTTGCAGTCACAGCCGTCCACACCGGCTGACCAGCTGCGACGCGCTCGCACCTACGACTCCCCCGCCACTGCGCAGCACTGTCCCACCGGCCCTCGCCGGCCCCCCGCCCGGCCGTCCCGCCGCCGGGCCCCACACCGGTCGCCACCGGAACCGGCCGGGCGGCGGCGGGTTCCGGGCATTCCATCGGATTGGTCACCCAGCGCACCTAGGGCCTACCGTAGAGTGAGCACAGATGATCGACCGCCAGAAACCCATCTCCCTTTCCGAGAAGCCGAGATGACCAATCGTCACGAGAGTTCAGCCGAGCCGCCCCCGGGGCCCGGCGAGCCGGCGGACGTACCACTGGAGTTCACCGCGTTCTGCGAACTCCACCGCCCCCGGTACCTCAGCTACGCGCGCGTGTGGCTGACCGAGCACAGCGCCGCGGCCATCGCCGTCCAGCAGGCCTTCGCGGAAATCGCGGTGAACTGGCGGGAGTTGATGGGCAGCTCCAACCCGACCGCGCACGCCTGGGAGATCCTGCGCGGCACCGTCGCCGAACACACCCGCCGGGTGACCGCCGACCCGGACCGCCACCCGGCCGACGACGACCTGGCGATCCTGCACTACGTCGTCGGCCTCGCCGCCCCCGAGATCGCCGACGTCATCGGCACCGACGCCGCCAGCGTCGCCGGACGGCTGCGCCGCACCATGCTGCGGGAGGCCTCCGGCTGGTGACCCCGCAGCCCGGCCGTTCCGGGGACGGCCGTCCCCGGAACGGCCTTTCTCGGAAGGGCCGTCCTCGGAAGGACCTCAGACCCGCTCGCCCGTCACGTCGAACAGATGGTGCACCGGGTCGTGGATCAGGTACCGGGAGAACGACTCGACCGTGAACCGCGCCCCGTCACTGCGGTTCCCGGTCCGCCCCCACTGCGCGCCGGCCACCCGCTCGAAGGCCGCGGCGAGCCTCTCGGCGGCCTCCGCCAGCTCCCCGGCCACCACCCGCGGGTCCTGCTCGCCGTAGCGCTCGGCGACGGCCGTCTCGTCCTGGTCCCAGTTGGGGAACAGCGGGCCGTCCTGGTCCAGCATCAGGTTCAGCCGGACGCGGAACAGCCGGAAGACGTCCCGGACGTGGCACGCGTACTCCAGGTCCGACCACACCCCCGGGGCCGGCCGCCCGCGCAGCCCGTCCGCGTCCCCCGCCAGCACCGTCAACCAGCCCTCCGCATTGGCCCGGACCATCCCGGCGACGTCCTCCCGGACCACCTTCGGGGTGTCCAACCCGCAGTCGGGGCAGGGGCGTTCCAGCACCCAGGTCCAGTCCTTGGTGTCCGGGACGATCCCGTCGTCGGCGGTGGCGGTGGTGGCGGCGATCGGCGCGTTCTCGACCGGCGTGCTCTCAGGAGTGCTCATGGACCCCAGCATCTCCGTCGCCCGGGGGCCCCAACCAGCGGCAATGACGCCAGCGGTCGCCGAAATGCTGCCACCCCCGGCGCACTCACCCGGCGCAGTCCCCCATCACGCGCCCCCATCTCCGCGCGCACACCAGCCCGGTGCACGCGCCCGCGCACCGTCCGCCACCTGCCAACCGCCAGGCCGAAAATGCATGGACGAACCGGAAACCGACCGTCCACCCTGACTACCATGACCGCCGACGCCGCCGATCGCACCGATCGCACCGATCTCGCCGCCCTCGCCGCCCTCGCCGTGAAGCCCACCCTGCACGGCCCCACCATCCGGCTCGTCCCCCTCGACGAGCGGCACACCGACCCGATGTGGGAACTCTGCGCCGACGAGGCGACCAACCGGCTCACCGGCACCCGCACCGTCTTCACCCGCGACCGGATCCACCAGTGGTGCACCACCCGCCCCGAACAGCCCGACCGCCTCGATCTCGCCGTCGAAGACCCCGCCACCGGCCGCTTCCTCGGCGAGACCGCCCTCACCGACGTCGACCCGGACAACTCCTCCGCCAGCTTCCGGATCGCCCTCGCCCCGGACTGCACCGGCCGCGGCATCGGCACCGAGACCACCCTCCTGGTCCTGCGCCACGCCTTCGAGACCATCCGCCTCAACCGCGTCCACCTCGAAGTCTTCGAGTACAACGAACGCGCCGCCCACTCCTACCGCAAGTCCGGCTTCACCCCCGAAGGCCGCGCCCGCCAGGCCCACCACTGGGACGGCCGCTACTGGGACGTCCTCCAGATGGCCGCCCTACGCGACGAATGGCTCGCCACTCACTGATACGGCCCCCCGCGCGGCGGCTGCTGGTACGGCCCCTGCCCGTACGCCCCGGCCGCCGCCCGCCGCCGCGCCCGCACCACGAGCGCCACGACGACGCCGATCACCACTGCCAAACCACCGGCCGCCGCCCCCGCGACAACCCCCATCCCGTTCCCGCTGCTCCCCCCACCATCCGCCCCGGGGGCGACAGCCTCCTCCGACACCCCATCCGTCGGGTCGTCCACCGGCGGCGCCCCCTGCGACTCCTTCCGCCCCACCAACGGATTCTCCCGAGGCCCGTTGTCCACGGCAGGATTCGCCTCCAACGCCTTCGCCGGCGCCAGAACCCCGTACCCGTACCGGTCATTCGGCACCGCAGACCCGTCAGCCGGAGGAGCGGCCGTCTTGATCATCCGATTGACCACCTGCCCAGCCGACAGGTTCGGGTACTTGGCCCTGATCAACGCCGCAGTGGCGGACACGTAGGCAGTGGAATCCGAGGTGCCGTTGGCCACTCCGTACCCTGCCGAGGACTTCGCACTCGCCCGGTAGACCTCCGCTCCGGGAGCTGTCAGCGTGGTCTCCGGTCCGTACGTCGACTTCTCCCACAAGCGTCCCTGCCGGTCCACCGCACCAACCGCCACCACACCAGGAAACGCCGCCGGGTATTCAACCGGCGCAGCCTGTTGGCCGCTGTTCCCGTTGGACGCGACGAGGACCACGTCGTGGTCGACGGCGTACTTGACCGCCGCCCTGGTCTCCTGATCGGTCCCCGAGTAACCGCCAAGCGACATGTTGATCACCTTGGCGCCGCGGTCCACTGCGAACCGGATGCCTTTTGCCAAACCGCTCTGCGCCACGGCGTCCGTGGAGCTCCAGCTCACCCTCACTGGAAGGACCTTGGCCTTGGGCGCCAGGCCCATGATTCCCGCATTGTCACCATGTCCATGGCCTGCGATGAGGCTAGCCATCCCGGTGCCATGGCCGTCCTTGTCGACCGTGCCGTCGCTGCCCTCACCACTGAAGTCGGCGCCGGGCAGGATCTGACCGACCAGATCCTGATGGTCTTTCATCACGCCGCTGTCGATGACGGCGACGGTGACACCATCGCCCTGCGACACCGGCCACAGCGCACTGTCGGCTCGATAGCTGGCCAGCACCCATTGGGCGTCACGGGTGCCGTCCGCACAGGCCGGCCCCACCCCGATCGCAGCGACCAGGCCGCCTGCTGTCAGCGCAGCCGCCCCACGCCCAAGCCGCCATTCTCCCAAGGCCGGTCACCCCACTCAGCACGGCGGTAGCCCCCGTGGTCCACAAACCACGAGGGCCCCGATCGAATCACCTGGTCTCCTGAAGAGCCAGGGTCGTCATTTCACCACGTTCGGATTGGCGGACTCCCCTGACGCCCAGGTCTCCTCGTCCTCCACCAGGAAGTCCGGCCGCTTTCGAGTCTTCTCCTTGTCCTTGGCACGCCCGTGAGCCCCGCCCAACGGGACTGCGGAACCCGAGGATGCCCCAGAGGCGGCGGTCGACTCCGTCCGAGGCCGGTTGCGCTGCCCCAAGCCGGAACCGCCCTCGGTGAAGGTGCGCTTGTTGCCAGGAGCCGCTTCACCCGCAGACGCCTTGCCCCCTGGTACCGCTCGCCCGCCGTCGCCGACTACGGTGCCGCCCGTTCGGCCGGCTCCGGGACCGACCGGGCCAGGGCTGCCTCCGTGAATACCCTCAGCGCCCCGCACAGAGCCGCCACGAACATCGCCCGGCGCTCCCCGCTGGTCACTCCGGCCGGTCGTCCCCCGCTCGACGAGTGTCTGCTTCTCTCGTCCGCCGGCGAACAGGCCGGGCACCGGTTCTCCCTTACCAGGCCCGAGCCACGTGGGGCCGGCACCGGTCTGTGGCCCAGACGCGGTGGGGGCCGGCGTGCCCGTGACACCGACCGGCGACGGCCCAGCCGCCGTGGGCTTCGAAACGGTGTTCACGCCGTCGACGGCGGTTCCCGCGCCGTAGTTGGCCGCCTCGGGCTTCACTGACGCCTTGGCCGTTCCACCCTTGATCCCGGGTTCCGGCGGAATCGGTGTGCTTCCTGAGGCTGTCGACGACTTAGGAGCGACACCGCCGTTGCTCACGCTACGGGTCCGGGGCGCTGTCGGGGCATCCGCGGGCCTGCTGAAGGCCCCTCCGACCGACTGCAAGTTGCCTGCGCCCATGCCGGTCATCACACCGCCCACTGCAGCGAACGCACTTTGATCACCGGCCGCCTGGTCGGAGAAGTCGTCCCGTTCCCCGGGCTTCACCGGCGGCTTCTTCGGGTCGTACGGCGGCGGGGACTTCAGGGCCGGGGTGGCGATGCGGTAGTGCATGGCGAGGGTTTGCATGATGGCGGCCGCTTCGGCCTTCTTGCGGTCGACGATGGGGATGTGTTCGTCGTCGTCGCCGAAGAGGGCGTCGCCGACGGTGTCCTTGACCTTGTCCCAGTTGCCGGGTTCCTCGGGCATGTCGCGCTTGGCCTTGGCCATGGCCTCGGAGGTGTTGTGGAGGATGTTGGCCGCGTCGTTGGCATAGGCGGCGGCGGTGTTGATGCTGGTGGCCAGGGCGAGCATGCGGGCATGGAAGGCGTCGCTGGTGGTGCCTTCCCAGGACGTGGCGGCTTCGGTGCTGGCCTTGGTGAGGGTCTGGCGGATCTGCTTGAGGGTGTCGGCGGCCCTGCGCCAGGGGTCGCCGGCGGCCATCACCGCGCCGGGGTCGAGGGCCTGCGCCATCTTCCGGAGCTGGGCGTGGCTGTACTTGGTGAAGTCGGTGTAGACCACGGGCGGTCGGCCTCCGTTCGGGTCCGGGCGGGCGGCGGTCAGACGGTGGCGTTGCCGCGGGTGGAGGGGGTGCGGTTCTGCTGGGCCGCGGCCTGGCTGCTCGCGGAGGGGTGGGCGACGGACCAGCCGTCCTCGCCGAGCTTGAGTTTGGCGGCGGTGTGCTGGTCCTGCTCCTCGTAGTTGGTGGCGGTGAGGTCGGCCTTCTGCTGGGCCTCGTTCACGGCTTCCTGGAGCTGGTTGAGGACGTCGCGCAGCGCGTCCCGCATGGTGCCGTAGCGGCCGTGGATCTCGGTGGCCTCGGCGAAGGTCCCGAAGGCGCTCTTGCCGATGCCGCTGCGGCCGTACGCGTCGGTGCCGTCGGCGTGCTTCTGGAAGTCGGCGAGCAGCAGCCGTACTTGGCCTGCGAAGGTGCGGAGCTGTTCGACCTCGATGCGGTAGCCCTGTCCGGCTCCGCCGGTAGAACCGGTACCGGTGGTCCCTGATCCCATTTCGGCGCCTCCCCCGTGCGTCCGTCCCTGGCGGTCGGGGCCGGGCCCCGGTGTCTCATGTCTAACACACCGGGGCCGAATCCCGCCCGGGGCATGGTCAGTTCGCGGTCGTCCCGGTCCGCTGGGCGTCTGCGAGGGCGCGCCGGCAGAGGGAGTCCGCGCGCCTGGTGGTTTCGGGGAGCCGGTAGTGACGGGCGAGGTCGAGGGTGGTGCGGACGGCGGTGTCGAGGCCGGTCCGGTGTCCGACGGAGACGAAGACGGGCTTCACGCCGGCCCTGGTGCGTACGGCGCGGCCGACCTCCTCGCCGGTGGCGGGGTCGGTGAGCGGGGTCCAGGAGCCGCGTGCCGCGCCGGGTTCGTGGTGGTCGAAGGTGAAGGGGGTCTTGGCGACGCCGAGGGTGCGCAGCCCGGTGAGGACGCCGAGGTGGCTGGCGAGGCCGAGGCGGCGGGGGTGGGCGAGGCCGTAGCCGTCGCAGACGACGGTGTCGGGGGTGCGGGTGAGTGCGGCCAACGCGTCGAGGACGGCGGGGAGTTCGCGGAAGGCGAGCAGCCCGGGGACGTACGGGAAGGCGATCCGGCCGACGGCGGTGGCCTGTTCCACCACGTCCAGGGTGTCCCGGTCGAGCAGGACGGCCGCGGCGGCGACGAGGTCGCGGTCGTCGTCGTAGGCGACGTCCACGCCCGCGATCAACCGGCCGGGCCCCTCGTCGTCGCGCCCCTCGTCGTCGTGGGCCTGGACGAGCGGGCGCAGCCGCTCCTGTTCGGCGAGCGCCTCGGCCTCGGTGGTGGGCCAGTCGGCGGGGATGGGCATGGTCGGTTCCCCCGGGTGTGGTGGTGTGCGGTGGTGCGTGGTGTCGACAGCTTCCGGTTCACCGTACCGACCGGGCCGGACGACCCCGGGATGAGACCGTGCGCCCCCTGTGCCCCCGCGCTCGGCGTCTAGCCTGGACGTACCCGCTTCCCCCGCGGGGTAGGACTGCCGGAACCGTCACCACTCCCGCCCGTTTCCCCCGACGTGCGAAGGACCCCTGCCATGCCGCGCCCCTCCGTCGCCCAGGCCTGCCTCGGCTCGTTCACCGTCGTCGCCACCACGGTGGCACTGCTGGCCGTCTCGGGCGCCTCGGGCGTCCTGGCGGTCTCGGTGCTGGTGGGGTTCGCGCTGGCGCTCGGCACCGTGGTGACGGTGCTCTCGATGTCCGCCGCCGCGGCCGGGGCCGGCGCCGTGGAGGCGGGCCCCGCGGACCCGGCCGGGGCGGCCGGCCCCGCTCCGGCCGCTGCCGGGCACGCGTACGCCCGGCAGCGCTGATCCGCCGCCGGGCGCAGGCGCGTCCCGCGTCGCCGCTCAGACCTCCGTGGTGACCACCACGGTCTTCGCGGCCTTGTCGTGCAGGCACTGACGGTAGGGCGTGTCGAAGACGCCGAAGAGTCCGTCGATGATCCACCAGAGCGCGGCGCAGCAGAGCACGGCCGGGACGATGAAGACCGCGGCGCGGGTCCAGGCGGCGGACTGGGTGGGCTTGTTCCCGTCGACGAGCATGGCGACGCGGATCTTCATCGCCTTCTTGCCGAGGGTCTGGCCGTCCCGGCTGAGCATCAGGGCCTCGTAGACGAAGTAGATGGTGCAGCCGAGCCAGAACGCCTCGGTGGAACCGTTGCGCGCGCCGAGGTCGACGAAGGGCCCCACGATGATCACGGCGACGGCCTGCACCAGGGCGTAGTCGATCAGCCGGGCGACGATCCGCCTGGGCCAGGTGCCGATCGGCGGCATGCCGGGGACGGGGCCTGCGCCGGGGGTGCCGTACGCGCCGGGGCCGTAGCCGGGCGGCGGCTGGTCGTACGGAGGTCGGCCGTACGGGTTCCGGTAGGGGTCCTGGCCGGGGGTCGGGCCGCCGCTCCCGCCGTAGGTGCCCTGGTAGGCGCCGGGGCCGCCGGACTGGTCGCTGGACGGGGTCGGGCCCGACGGCTCGCCTTCCGGCGTGCCGCCGCCCGGCTGCGGGGGCTGCTTGTCGAAGGAGGGCTTGCCGCCCCCCTCCGGCTGGGGGCCTGAGGGGTCGTGGGTGCTCATGCCCCCGAGTAGAACATCACACATTCTCGATGTTCGGGACATTTTGTCCGTTTTGCGCCGACCCTGCGGGCCTCAGCCGCGCACCACCCGGGTACGGGCCGCGCGGTCCTGCCAGCCCCGCCGCGCCGTACGGTCGAACACCGGCCAGACCAGGCCGAGCAGCAGCACCGCGCCCAGCTGCCGCACGGCCCACCGGAGCAGTGAGCGGCCGAGGCTCAGCCGGGTCCGGGTGGCCGGGGCGGCGGCGTCCACCACGCGGATCCGGGCCAGCCGCTTGCCGAAGGTCTGGCCGGTGCGGGCGACCGGCAGCACCTCGTAGAGCAGGCTGACGAACAGCAGGATGCCGATCAGCACGGCGACCTTGCCCAGCACCACGTCGTCCACCAGCCAGACCTGGACCTGGCGCCGGGTGAGGGCGCTGGCCATCCGGGCCTGGTCGAGCTTCCGGTGGAGGTGGTCAAAGACCGAGCGGCCGAGCGGAATCCCGGCGGCGACCGCGACCACCAGCAGCACGGCGGTGTCCACCGTCCGCGCCGCCAGCCGACGGCCGAGGCCGGCCGGCCCGGCGACCCGGGCGACCCGGGTGGTCCGGGCCGCCCGGGAGGGCGCGGGGACGGGGCCGGCGGCGGACGGGCGGGGCTGGACGGCGGTCTCCCGGACCGTGCGTACGGCCGGCAGCGGCACGGCGGGGCCGGAGGCGGTCACCGCGGCCGCGGCCGTGGGCTTCGGGGCGGCCGCGACAGCGGCCGGGCCCGGGGCCGGGACGGACGCCGGGGCCGGGACCGCCTCCTCGCCGACCACCGGCACCGGGCCGGAGGCCAGGACGGCCGGCACCGGCGCCTCCCGCACCGCCACCCCCACGGCGGGAGCACCGGCCGCGGTCAGTTCCACGGCAACCGCAGCACACTCGGGCTCCGCAAGCCCGTCCTCCGCTTCGGGCGCCTCCGGAAGCACCCCCCAGGAGACCCACCGCGGCGCGTCGCCCGTCTCCATCAGGCCCCGCTGCGCCCGCGGATCGGCCTGCCACCCGGACTCCCCGGCGACCGGCGCCGGACCCGAAGCCGGAACCGGACCCGCCTCGGGCACCGCGCCGACCACCACCGGACCGTCCGCCGCCCCGGGCAGCCCGGTGCCGGCGAAGCCCGACGGCATCCCCGACGGAGCCCCCGGTCCGTCGACCGTCCGGAACACCGGCCCGCCGATCACCTCCGCCACCCGCGGCCCGAGCACGAAGGACGCCCCGCCCGAGGTCTGGTCGAAGTACACCGGCCCGGTGTCACCCCCACCCGCCGGCAGCCCGACCTGCACGTCCGCCATCGGCCCCGAGGCCACCGATTCCAGGGCCACCGACCCCAGGGCCATCGCCTCCGCGGCCGCCACCCCGGACGCCG
This sequence comes from Kitasatospora sp. NPDC101235, assembly GCF_044767505.1. NCBI lineage: Bacteria > Bacillati > Actinomycetota > Actinomycetes > Kitasatosporales > Streptomycetaceae > Kitasatospora > Kitasatospora sp. NPDC101235. Next base: position 95,479 of record NZ_JBIWNZ010000010.1, on the reverse strand, counting down.
CCGCCCCCGGCGCCATCACCTCCGGCAGCATCTCCCCCAGCAGCGCCGCCTCCGGCACCACCGGCGGCGGCACCACCCGTGCCGCCCCGGACGGGGCGGACCGCCGGGTCGCGTACCGGGGCGGCGCCAGCAGCTCGCCCTCGGCGGGCGCGGGCCGGCTGGTGCCGGGCACCCAGGCCGAGCCGCCCCAGTACCGGACGAAGCCGGGAACGGAGGGGTCGGGGTAGTAGCCGGGCCCGGGTGCGACGGCCGGGTCGCCGGCGGCGGCGAAGGGGCGGTCCGTCATGGGGTCTTCTTTCCTGGCAGGTCCTGACGAGGACGGCGCGGGCCGACCGGGCCCGACCACCGCAGACGCGTCCGCCCGCGCGCACGACCAGGCGCGCGCCCGGCACTCGGCGCGCGCGGGGGCGCCACCGATGGGCGGACAGTCGCCGGGTAGTCACAAAGGGTAGTACCCCACCGGAGCCGCGGCGGAAAGTTCGCGATTCCCCGGACAGCGAAGGGTCGCCCGAGGTAAGGAACGCAGCGCGCGACGATTGCCGCCGCGCCGCGCCGCCCTCCGTTCACGACCCCTCACCAAACTTCCCGAAGAAATCCCGGAAACGTGTGTAAGAGCCGGTGCGGACCGCCCTCTCAAAAGTCACAGGGCCCGGAACCGGGCACCGCCCGAAGGCAGAGAGGAAAACGATCATGGAGCGTCCCGTCAGCGTCGTCGAGCACGAGCTGGAGCTCAACCTGGTGCTCTCGCCGGAGCAAAGCGTCCCCGTCCCGGCCCGGCTGTCCTACGGCAGCCACGACCCGTACGCGGTGTACATCACCTTCCACCTGGACACCGGGTCCCCCGTGACCTGGGTGTTCGCCCGCGAGCTGCTGGTCGAGGGCACCTTCCGCCCGTGCGGCCAGGGCGACGTGCGGATCTGGCCGACCCGTTCGGGCCGGCGCAGCGTGCTCTGCCTGGCGCTGAGCTCGCCCGCCGGGGACGCGCTGCTGGAGGCCCCGCTGCCGGCCGTCGCGGCCTGGCTGGAGCGGGCGCACCGGCTGGTCCCGCCGGGCAGCGAGCTGGCCGCGCTGGACATGGACGGCTCGCTCGCCGAGCTGCTCGCGTAGGCGTGCGCCGCAGCGTGTACCGGCACGTACAGCAGCAGGGGCACGACCGCCCGCGGGAACACGGGGACGATCAGCGGGCTCGGCAGCGGGAGCAGGGAGGCCGGAGCGGCGCCCCCGCCGGCTCAGCGGGCCGCGGGGGCCTGCTGACGACCGCGGGTGGCGTCCGGACCGCCCGCGTCCCGCTGTCCGGGCAGCCGGACCAGCGGCGCGCCGGCCGAACGCCATCGGGCCCTTATCCGGACGGCGGCCGCGAGCAGGAAGCAGAGTCCGACCCACGGATAGACCGAGGTCGGCAGCTGGCGCCACGGTGACATGTCGAGGACGGCCAGGCCGACCGGCTTCGCGGCCCACATCGCGAAGGAGAGGAAGGCGACCAGCGTGGCCCAGAAGACGGCCCGCCAACGCAGCCGGCGCACACCGGCCGGGCGGGCGCGCTCGACCGAGGCCTCGGCAGCGAGCAGGACGAGCATCGGCACGCACCAGACCCAGTGGTGGGTCCAGCTGATCGGGGAGATCAGTACGGCGGTGACGGCCGCGCAGCAGACGCCCCAGGCCTCGGCCCGGGGCAGCCAGCGGCCGCTGCGCACGGCCCAGGCGGAGACGGCGAGGCCGGCCAGCGCGATCAGGCCTGCCCCGAGGGTGGCGACGGTGCCGGGGTCGGTGGTGTGCAGCAGTCGGGCGAAGGCGCCGCGCATCGACTGGTTGTCGACGATCCAGGTCTTGCCGACCCGGGAGGAGTCGTAGAGGTACTTGGTCCAGAAGCCCCAGGTGGCGTCGGGCAGGACCAGGGCGCCGAGCAGGAAGGTGCCGAGGAAGGTGAGGCCCGCCACGAAGGCGGCCCGGATCCGGCCGGTGATCAGCAGGTAGACCGCGAACAGACCGGGGGTGAGCTTGATGCCGGCGGCGATGCCGATCGCCACGCCCTTGCTCCGCCGGCTGTCCGGACGGGTGAGGTCCCACAGGATCAGGCAGGCCAGCGCGAGGTTGATCTGGCCGTAGCGGAGCGTGGTGAAGACCGGTTCGAGCCAGACCCCGAGGCCGGTCACCAGGATGACGCCGATCGGCCGCAGCTCGCGGCGCGGCCAGCCGACCAGCTTGAAGGACAGGTGGGCCAGCAGGGCGAGCAGCCCGATGTTGCCGAGAGTGATCGCCACCCGGAGGAAGGGGACCGGGAACCAGGTGGTCGGGACGAACAGCATCGCCGCGAACGGCGGGTAGGTCGCGGGCAGGTTCCACTCGGTGACGCGCAGCGCGTACAGGTCGGTGCCGTTGGCCACGGCGGCGCCCTCGGCCCGGTAGACGATCATGTCCACCATCGAGGTGTGGACGAAGTGGCGGACCACCGCGTACACCAGCAGGGACAGCAGCGCCACAGCGGAGGCGGCCAGCAGCGGGCGGCGGGGGGCCTCGCGCAGCGCCCGGACGGGGGCGCCGAGGGCCCGGCGCAGCCGGTCCGACAGGGGGGCGGGCGAGGGGTCGGGTGCGGTCCGCACCGGGCTGCGCTCGTCTTGCACCGCTGTCACTGTCCACTCCGTCCACGGCTGGGCCAACCAGCGACGATACCGGATGCCGCCCGGGCGGGACCGGACACGACCAACTACCCAGAGTGACAGAGCGGCCCTGACCGGCCCTTCCGTCAGGTGGCCGTGTCGTCCACCACCCCCGGTCCACCGTCACTTCTGGAACAGCGCGCCCATGGTCCGCCGCCGGCCGCCCCGCGCGGGCTCCGCCTCCTGCGGCCGGGTGCGCAGCCGCAGCCGGGTCTCGGCGCCGCCGAGCACCGCGGAGCGGCCGAGCGCGACGTCGCCGCCGGTGGACTCGGCGAGCTTGCGGACGATGTCCAGGCCGAGACCGGTGGAACCCTCCCCGCCGTGCCCCTCGCCGCGCTTGAGGGCGGCGGCCGGGTCGCTGTACCCCGGTCCGGCGTCCCCGACCAGCACGATCACCGAGCAGTCGGTGGCCAGCACGTCCACCGAGAAGGCGGCGCCGACCGCGGTGTGCCGGAAGACGTTGCCGAGCAGCGCGTCGACGGCGGCCGCCAGGTCCCCGCGCTGGACGGGCACCGGCGCCGGCCGCTCGGCGCCGGCCAGCTGCCAGCGGCGCCCCTCGTCCTCGGCCAGCGCCGACCAGAAGGCGACCCGCTCCCGGATCACCTCGGCCGCGTCGCAGCCGACGGCGACGGCGGGCGCGTCCTCGGGGGCGCGGCGGGCCGAGCGGATGATCTGGTCGACCTCGCGCTCCAGCTGGGCGACCGCGTGCCGCGTGGCGTCGGCCGCGTCACCCTCGCCGAGCGAGGCGGCGTTGAGCCGTAGCACGGTCAGCGGGGTGCGCAGCCGGTGCGACAGGTCGGCGGCCAGTTCCCTTTCGGCGGCGAGGAGTTGGACCACCCGGTCGGCCATGGCGTTGAACGCGTGGCCGGCCTCGCGCAGCTCCTCGGGGCTGCCCTCGGCCTGCTTGCCCTCCACCGGGACCCGCACCGAGAGGTTCCCTGCGCCGAGCGAGCGGGCGGCGGCGGCGAGCTTCCGCGCGGAGGCGACGATGCGGCTGCCCATCCGGTCGGCGACCAGCACCGAGATGGCGACCAGGCCGAGCGCCACGGCGGAGAGCACCTGCCAGGCCGTGGCGACGCCCCGGGTGAGGTCGCTCTCGGCCACGAACACCTCGACCACCGCGGTCCGCCCGGTGTCCACCGCGACCGGCTGGAGCAGGGCGTACCCGCCGGCCACCTTCACGGTGAAGGAACGGCCCTGCCCGCCGGCCGTGGCCACGTCGGCCGCGGTGGCGCGCCCCTCTCCCAGCGTCGGCCCCCCGGGCTCGCCGGTCCCGGCGGCCGTGGCCGTCCCGGGGCCGCTCCCGCCGCCGTGGGCCGCGTCGCCGCCGCCCGCCCCGGCAGCACCCGCTCCGGCGGGCTGCCCGGCCGCCGGAAGGTGCACCGCCATCCGCCCCTGCCCGCCGGCGTCCGTACTGGCCAGGGCTCGGTTGACCGCGTCCTCGTCGGTGGTGATCGCCAGGGCCGGCCCGAGCGCCGCGGTCTGCCGCTCGGCGGCGGTGAACGCCCGGTCCCGCGCGGTCTGCTGGACCATCATCCCGAGCGGGATCAGGAAGGCCAGCGCGACCATGGTGGTCCCGGCCACGGCGGCCTTGATCAGGGCCCAGCGCAGCGAGCGCCCGAACCGCCTCATGTCCGGTGCTCCGCCAGGCCTCCGGCGGCTTCCAGCCGGACCCCGACGCCCCGGACGGTGTGCAGGTAGCGGGGGTTGGAGGCGGTCTCGCCGAGCTTGCGGCGCAGCCAGGAGAGGTGGACGTCGATGGTCTGGTCGCCGCCGTAGGTCTGCTGCCAGACCTCGGCGAGGATCTCCTTGCGGGGTACCACCACGCCGGGCCGGGCGGCCAGGAAGGCCAGCAGGTCGAACTCACGGCGGGTCAGGTCGAGCGGCCGCCCGTCCAGCGCGGCCTCCCGCCGCTGGAGGTCGATCGCGAGTCCGCCGACCCGCAGCACCTGGGCGACGGGCGCCGCGCCGCTGCCGAACCGGCGCAGCACGGCGGTCATCCGGGCGCTGAGGTGCTCCCCGGAGAAAGGTTTCACCAGGTAGTCGTCAGCGCCGTCGTTGAGCAGCCGGATGATCTCGGCCTCGTCGTCCCGGGCGGTGGAGATGATCACCGGCACGTCGGTCAGGCCCCGGATCATCTTGAGCGCCTCGCTGCCGTCCAGGTCGGGCAGGCCCAGGTCGAGGATCACCAGGTCGCAGCCGACCTGGGCGACCTCCCGCAGCGCCTCCAGAGCCGTGCCCACACTGCGGACCGCGTGACCGGTGTCGGTCAGGTGGCGGATGAGGGCGGAACGCACGAAGGGGTCGTCCTCGACCACGAGCACTGTTGCCATGGGCCTGCACGGTACGCCATCGCCGGTCAGTGGTCTGTACCTCGGGTGGGTCCGGACATTGTGCAACTGCCCTGCTGAATACCGGGGGTGCCGGTCTCCATCCGTTTGGAAATACGGCAGGATGTGCGGACGATGCGGAACGGACTGGTACAGCTCGGCGCCTGGGCGGCGGCCACCGGGGCGGCGGTGGCGCTGTCCTGGCTCGGCGTGCACGCGGTGCTGACCGGCGCCGCGTTCGAGCAGCCCACGGCGCTGCCGCTGCCGTCCCCGAAGGCCGGCGGCACGCCTCACTCCGCGCCCGCCACCCCCGACCAGCCGCGCTCCGCCGTACAGTCCACGATCCCCTCCCCGCCGGCCGCCCCGACCACCGCCACCACCGCCCCGCACGGCCCGGCTCCCGTCACCACCGCCGCGCCGCCCACCCACCGGCCCGCCCCCACCGCCACCACGACGTCCACGGTGAAGAGTTACCCGATCCCGGGCGGCAAGGTCGCGCTGGACCTGAAGCCGGACCAGGCCACCCTGGTCTCCGCCACCCCGGACCCGGGCTGGCAGATGCAGGTGTGGACCAACGGCCAGTGGCTGCGGGTCGACTTCACCCGGGGCGACGAGGCCAACTCGGTCTTCGCCTCCTGGAACGGCCACCCGCCGATCGTGGAGACGGCGATCCGGTAGCGGGCCGTCCCGCCGCCAGTCGATCCGTCAGAAGCCGTCGCACGGGACGTATCCCGGCAGGTACGGCCCCACGTACCCCGCCCGGTCCACCAGCGTGTGCCTGGTCCCGCCCGGCACCCCGATGGTGGCCAGCACCACCGCGCCGTAGTCGTCCCGCACCTCGTGCGGCTCGGCCAGCGACAGCGCGCCCCGGTCCACCGCGTAGTCGTAGGCGTAGTAGGCGTCCGGCACGCTCACCGCGAGGTCCAGCACCCCGTCCCCGTGCCGGTCCAGGTACGCGGCCAGTTCCCGGCCGCTCGGGCCGGTGGTCCGCACCGGGGAGGTGAGCACGATCCGCGTCCCCGGCGCGGCGAGCACGTACGAGAGCGTCTCCGGCTCACCGGTCTCCGGCCCGGCGTACGCGGTGCAGCGCAGCCCGAGCGCGGCGCAGTAGCGGCGGGCCGCCCGCTCGGCGTCGGCGACCGCGAAGACCACCGCGTCGGCGCGGCCCATCGGCAGCGGCCCCGCCTCCGCCGGGTCCGGTACGAGGCCTGCCCCGAACAGGGTGACTTCGGCGGCGGTGTCGGTCATGACTGCCCTCCCGGTAGGCGTACGGACCATCGTGGCCGCCCCCGGGCACCCGGGACGGGGCCCTGCGCACGGGGGTGTGGCTGGAGGGTGGCGCCGGGCCGACCTGCGCGCAACTGTTCCGTTTCCTCCTGGTCAAGCTGTGCCCCGGAGCGGAAGAATCGGCCGCGCCGCTGTACAGAATGCCCACCACAGGACGGTGCCGCGATGCCCCCCGCCCACGTTCCGAGCTCCCCCGGCTCGTCCGACTCCGCCACCCCGCAAGGCGCTTCCACCTCCCCGGCGGGCAGCACCAACGACGCCATCGACGCCCTGGACGGCCGGCTGATCCGGCTGCTCGCCGAGGAGCCCCGGATCGGGGTGCTGGAGTGCTCGCGCCGGCTGCAGGTCGCCCGGGGCACCGTGCAGGCCCGGCTGGACCGGCTCCAGGCCAAGGGGGTGATCGGCGGCTTCGGCCCGGAGGTGGACCCGGCGGCGATCGGCTACCCGGTGACGGCCTTCGCCACCCTGGAGATCTCCCAGGGCCAGGGCGCGGACGTGCGTGCGCACCTGGCGAGCGTGCCGGAGGTGCTGGAGCTGCACACCATCACCGGGATCGGGGACATGCTGGTGCGGATCGTGGCCCGGTCCAACGCCGATCTGCAGCGGGTGATCGACCGGGTGCTGGGCTTCGACGGGATCGTCCGCTCGTCCACCGCGATCGTGCTGGAGAACCCGGTGCCGTACCGGATCCTGCCGCTGGTGGACCAGGCCGCCGCCGAGTAGGAGGATCCGGGCGGCCCGACGCGCCGATTTGGCATGAGGCGTCTCGGTCTCCCTGCCGATGGCCCAGGCCCACCGGCTGGCCGGGATCGCCGCCCAGCTGCGCACCCGGATGGGTGACGACTTCGCCGCGGTGGCCTTCGGGTTCTGACCCCGCCGGCCGGGCCGGCCTCGTGCGGGGGACGCCCGGTCAGCAGGAGGGGACGCTGCCGCCGCTGTTGAGCGCCTGGAGGGCGGAGACCGCCTCGCTCAGGGTGCCGACCGGCACAAGCTGCAGCGACTTCGGGGTGTTCACCTTGGCGTCCGTGCACTCGTCCTTGGGCAGCAGGAACACCGTCGCACCGTCCCGGGCGGCCGCCTGCGTCTTCAGGGGGACGCCGCCGACCGGGCCGACGGTGCCGTCCGGGTCGATGGTGCCGGTGCCGGCAACGGTGCGCCCACCGGTGAGGTCACCGCCCTTGCCGTCGCCGGCCAGCTTGTCGACGATGCCCAGCGCCAGCATCTGGCCGGCGCTCGGACCGCCGACCGCGCCCAGGTCGATCTTGACCTTCACCTGGTCCGGCGACAGGTGGAGGTAGTTCAGCGCGGCCGCGGTGGCGGCGTCCTGCGACTCGGCCATCTGCAGGGCGGTCGCCTCGTCGGCCTTCACCGGGTTGCCCTCCGGGTAGACCGTCTCGGTCGGGCGCACCGCCTCCTTCGGGTCGAACCACGCCTGCATCGAGCGCCAGAAGGAGTTCTTCTGCCCCGCGTTGGTCGCCGTGATGGTGACCATCCGCAGCTCGCCCTCGGTGGTGCGCAGCGGCGCCCCGGCAATGGTGATCACCGGCCTGTCCTCGAACGTGCCCAGGGTGTCCGCGGTCAGGCCCGGCCAGGTGATGGTGTACGGCAGCGGGACGAAGGCGGCCACGCCGAACAGCGCGGCGACCAGCGCTCCGCACAGCGTGAGCGCGCGGGTCCGCGGGGAGGTGAGGGCCTTGGGGAGCTTGGTGTCGGACACAAGGGGAATCCAAACACACCCGACACCGTGCGCGGGTGCTACCTCAGGGCGTCGGCCACCTCGGTCGCCGCCTCCACCACCCGGGGGCCGACCCGCTCGGGCACCATGCCGTTCAGCATCACCACGCCGACACTGCCCTCGATGCCGCTCAGTCCGACCAGCGCGGCGGCCGCTCCGCTCGCCCCGGACTGCTCCTCCGCGCGGGTGATGACGAAGCCCTGCTCGGGCCGGCGCTGGCTGGGGAAGGTGCGCGCCTCCAGGATCGCCCGGCCGGCCGCGCTCTCGGTGAGCGGGTGGCGCAGGCCGGTCCGGTAGGCGACGTGGAAGTCGGTCCAGCTGGGCTCGACCACGGCGACGGCCAGCGCCTCGTTGCCGTCCACCAGGGTCAGGTGGGCGGTGGCGCCGAGGTCCTCGGCGAGGCTGCGCAGGGCCGGCAGCGCGGCCTCGCGCAGCAGCGGGTGCACCCGGTGCGCCAGCCGCAGCACGCCGAGGCCCACCCGCGCGCGTCCGCCGATGTCCCGGCGGACCAGGCCGTGCTGCTCCAGGGTGGCCAGCAGCCGGTAGACCACGGTCCGGTTGACGGCCAGCCGGGCGGCCAGCTCGGTCACGGTGAGCCCCCGCTCGGAGTCGGCGAGGAGCTTGAGGACCCGGACGCCGCGGTCCAGGGTCTGGGAGGTCTCGGCAGTCACGACGGGCAATCCTTTCCGCGGCGCTCGCGGCGGGCGGCGCCGTTCCAAGGCCGGTGTCGCGCGCAGGTGGGGGTGGCCGCGCTCGGACCGCACGGCGTCGCCCTTGACGCGCACGGCCCTGCGGCGCCGTCCCGCGGGGGTTGCCCGGCGGAAGAGCGTGGGGGAAAGCTAGTGAAGGAAATGACGCGACGGAAGTGGTTGTCCAAAATTCGGGCGTGATCGGCTTCAACGCCGCCTCGGATTCCGGACAAACCCCCGCGATCCACCGGGTGTGTCGGGGTGCGGGCGCGCCCCCGGTCCGATGTCCGGACGCGCCGGAGCGGACGGGGCGTCCGGACCCGGCCGGGGGCGCGCCGTCCGCCGAAGCGTCCCTTCGCCGCCGCCCGCCTCCGCCGGGCGCCCCTTCGCCCGCTTCCGGCTCCGCTACTTGGCCCACTCCCGGATCTTCGCGATCCGCGCCTTGAGCTGGTTCGCGGTGGCCTGCGCGGTGAGCGGCCCGCCGCACTGGCGGCGCAGCTCGTTGTGGATGGTGCCGTGCGGCTGGCTGGTGCGGTGGTGCCAGGCGGCCACCAGCGCGTTCAGCTCCTTGCGCAGCTCCCGCAGCTCCTGGTGGGTGACCACCGGCCGCTGCTCGGCCGGCAGCTCCAGCAGGTCGGCCTCCTCGGCGGGCTTGGTCTTGCTGCGCTGGATCTGCCGGTGCTGGCGCTTCTGGAGCAGCATCTGCACCTGGTCCGGCTCCAGCAGGCCCGGGATGCCGAGGTAGTCCTCCTCCTCCTCGCTCCCCGGGTGGGCCTGCATGCCGAACTCCATGGCGTTGTACAGCACCCGGTCGAAGACCGCGTCGGAGCCCAGCGCCTCGTAGGAGAACTCCTCGCCGCCCGCGCCGTCCGGCCCGTCGTTGGCCCGCTCGGCCTCGGCGAGCAGCCGGTCCTCCTCGTCGAAGAGGCCCTCGCCCTCCTTCTTCGGCCGGTCCAGCACGTGGTCGCGCTGGAGCTCCATCTCGTTGGCGAAGCCCAGCAGCAGCGGGATGGTCGGCAGGAACACCGAGGCGGTCTCGCCGCGCTTGCGGGCGCGCACGAAGCGGCCGACGGCCTGGGCGAAGAACAGCGGGGTGGAGATCGAGGTCGCGTACACCCCGACACAGAGCCGGGGCACGTCGACGCCCTCGGACACCATGCGGACCGCGACCATCCAGCGCGAGGTCCCCTCCGCGTAGTCGGAGATCCGCTTGGACGCCTCGGCCTCGTCCGAGAGCACCAGGGTGACCTTCTCGCCGCTGATCTCGCGCAGCATCTTGGCGTACGCGCGGGCCACGTTCTGGTCGGTGGCGATGACCAGGCCCCCGGCGTCCGGGATCGCCTTGCGGACCTCGGTGAGGCGCCGGTCGGCGGCCTGGAGCACGGCCGGGATCCACTCGCCCTGCGGGGACAGCGCGGTGCGCCAGGCCTGGGCGATCAGGTCCTTGGTCATCGGCTCGCCGAGCCGGGCCTCCAGCTCGTCGCCGGACTTGGTGCGCCAGCGCATGTTGCCGCTGTAGCTGAGGAAGATCACCGGGCGGACGACGTGGTCGGCCAGCGCGTGCCCGTAGCCGTAGGTGTAGTCGGCGACGGACTTGCGGATGCCGTCGCCGCCCGCCTCGTAGGCCACGAACGGGATCGGGTTGGTGTCCGAGCGGAACGGCGTCCCGGTCAGCGCCAGCCGGCGGGTGGCCGGCTCGAAGGCCTCGAAGCAGGCCTCGCCCCAGGACTTGGAGTCACCGGCGTGGTGGATCTCGTCCATGATCACGAGGGTCTTGCGGGCCTCGGTCCGGTTGCGGTGCAGCATCGGGTTGACCCCGACGCCCGCGTAGGTGACCACGATGCCGTGGTAGTCCCGGGACAGCGGCCCGGAGGAGTACGCCGGGTCCAGCCTGATGCCTATCCGCGCGGCGGCCTCGGCCCACTGCTTCTTCAGGTGCTCGGTCGGCGCGACCACGGTCACCTGCTGCACCAGGTGGTTGTGCAGCAGGTACGAGGCCAGGGTGAGCGCGAAGGTGGTCTTGCCTGCGCCCGGGGTGGCGACCGCGAGGAAGTCGCGCGGCTGCGTCTCGATGTACTTGTCCAGCGCACCCTGCTGCCAGGCCCGCAGCTTGCCCGCGGTGCCCCAGGGGGCGCGGCCGGGGAAGGCCGGGGAGAGGTGGTGCGAGCCGGCGGGCGCGGCATGGCCGACGGACCGGACGGGCGCCTGCGGCTCCGATACGTCGGAGAACAGCGGCATCGAGGAGGCGGCGGCAGTACTCACGGTCTCCGAGGGGGATCATCGCAGGTCAGAGGCGGCTTTTCGGCCTCGCCCCGCGGTCGGGCGGCGATCGGGCAACCCGCCCAGCGTACCGGCCCGGCGCCGCTCGGGCCTCCAGGCGAGGCTCCGAGCCGGGCCCGCGCGGCCGGAAATCGATGTGACCCGGATCACGTCGAATACCTCGTGGAACCGGGTAATCACCACGGGCCCCGGGACTCTCACCAGGGTGAGGCCGCACCAACCCCCACCTGCCGTAGCGCGGCCTCGCACCGAACCGAAGGGACCCGCCCGTGCGCACCGCCGAAGAGACCGTCCAGGCCCGCCTGATCCTCTCCGCCCACCGCTCCGTCCGGCTGCGGGTGGTGCTGTCCTACCTGCCGGAGGACCCGCTGGCCGTCCGGATGGCCTTCCCCGCCGAGTTCTCGCTGGACGACCCCGCCGAGCACCGGGGCAGCGAGGACATCGTCTGGATCTTCGCGCGCCAGCTGCTCTCGGCCGGCATCGAGCTGCCGGCCGGCGTCGGCGACGTCCACGTCCGGCCCGCGGTCGGCCGGCGCACCATGATCGAGCTGCGGGCCCCCGAGGGCACCGCGCTGCTCCAGTTCGACACCGCCGACCTGCGCCGCTTCCTGTGGCGCAGCCGGCTGCTCGTCCCCGAGGGCGAGGAGCACCTGCACCTGGACGCCGACCGCGCGCTCGCCCAGCTGCTCGGCTGACGGGCGCAGGCGTCCGGGAGCGCCCCCGCGCTTCCGGGCGGCCATTCGCCCACTTGCCTCCGGGCGCTCCTGATCCGACGCCGACGGTCGGCGCTCCCTCGCTCCTCCGTCGCTCCCTCGCTTCTCCCTTTCGGCGTCGGCGCGCCCTTCGGCTCGGGGCGGCCGTTCGCCCACTCGGTGACTCCTCGGCAACCCGGGTCCGGGGCCCGGGAAGCCCGTGCGGTCGCCCGCCCGCCTCGGGCGGTTCAGCCCGAGAGCTTGCGCATCAGCCGGACGCCCTGTGCCGCCGTCAGGTGCGGCAGGTACGCCTTGCCGATCGCCCTGGTGATGCCGGGCAGCGCGGCCGGGTCGGGGTACGCCATGTACATCGGCCGGTACTCCGGCTGGAACTTCGCCTTGAACGCCAGCAGCGACCGGAAGCCGTACACCGGCTCCAGCACCTTGCCCATCCAGTCCAGCATCCGCTGCAGCCCGGTGGGCTCCTCGTCCTGCCCGGTGCGGGCCAGCGGCGCGCCCGACAGCGACAGGAAGCGCGCGCCCTCCTCCTTGAAACCGAGCGCGGCCGAGGCGATCAGGAACTCGCTGACGCCGCGGAACCCGTCCGAGCGCCGGCGCATGAAGTCCAGCGTCCAGCCGACCGGCACGCCGTCCTCGTACACCGGCATCCAGCTGGTCAGCCCGTGCACCGTCCGCTGCTCGTCCACCGCGACCAGCACCCGCACGTCCGGGTCGTCCAGCTCCTCCAGCCCGCCGAGCGTGAAGCCCATCTCCGGCAGGCCCTTCTCGGAGACCCACTCCTCGGAGATCGCCCGGATCTGCTCCCGCAGCGCGAGCGGCGCCTCGTGGTACGACCACCACTCCGCGGAGATGCCCTGCTTGCCGGCCTTGTTGAGGGCGGTGCGGATGTCCTGCCACTTGCGGCCGGTGAAGGCCAGCTCGGGCAGCGGCACCACGGTGTCCTCGGCGACCTGCACCGAGCGCCAGCCGAGCTGCGCGGCGGCGGCCCTGGTCTCGCCGCAGACGCTGTAGAAGCACGGCGTCCAGCCGCGCGCGTCGCAGTACCGGGCGAAGCCGGCCACGGCCCGGGCCCGGTCCTCCGGCGCGCCGAACGGGTCGCCGGTGGTCAGCGCGACGGTGCCCACCACCCGGTAGGCGACGGCCGCCCGGCCCTGCTCGTCGAACCAGTAGTGGTTGCCGTCCCAGGTGGCGATGAACGAGAGCGTCCCGCCGCCGTGCTCGGTCAGCAGCGCCCGCGCCCGGCCGGCCGCCGCCGCGTCGGTGTGCAGCACCGGACGGCGGAAGACCGACAGCAGCACGGCCAGCGCGACCGCCCAGAACACCAGCCCGCAGTACGTCTCCAGGAAGCGCGCCACCGGCCCGACCGCGATCGGGTAGTCCGGCAGCAGGTCGTTGTACGCGGGCGGCAGGAACTGGGCCGGCAGCCCGGCCACCAGCCGGCGGGCGGTCGCCCCCGGCTCGAACTGCCCGGCCACCAGCCGCCCGAGCCCCACGTAGGCGGCCGCGGAGGCGAGCGCCGCGCCGCCGAGCACCAGGGCCAGCCGGCGCACCGAGCGGCCGGACAGCCGCAGCAGGAACCGCTTGCGGGTGGCCACCAGCAGGACGATGGTCAGCAGCGGCAGCAGCAGCGCCTCGACGAAGTACTGCACCACGTCCCGGCTGACCGGCCCGGCGTCCAGGTACAGCCAGCACAGCAGCGCCGCCCAGAGCAGCTCGGTGGCCACGGTGACCAGCCAGGCGAACCGCAGTCCCCGGCGCAGCCCCTCGGCGAGCACCAGCAGCAGCGCCGGGAACAGCGCGGCCATCATCCGGCCGGGGGTGTCGAAGATCCGGACGACGGCGTGCGCGCGGGCGCAGTCGTGCGCCGACAGCGCGCAGAAGTCGGCCACCTCGTCCGGGCTGAGCCGGTGGGAGAAGTACAGCTCGGAGAAGGTGTTGAACGGCCCGGTGGCGTTGTCGTACAGCGAGGCGAGCAGGGGCCCGAAGGCGGCGGCGACCAGGCAGAGCGCGACCAGCACCCGGGTCTCGGAGTGCGAGGAGCGGTGCGTACGCAGGTGCGGGCGGCCCCGGCTGACCAGCGCGCCGAGGCCGAGCCCGGCCAGCGCGGCGGCGCACCGCTGGACGCTCTGCAGGTGGCCCACGTACAGCGTCATCACCAGCGGGCCGAGCAGCACCAGCAGGTGCAGCCGACGGCGCCAGAGCACGGTGAGCCGGTACCCGAGCACCCCGGCCAGCGCGAACACGCCGACGCCGGGGCCGACCGAGATCTGGTCGGCCACCGAGGCGGTCCACTGCTCCCCCGCCGAGGAGCCGAACGCGACCAGCGCGGTGCCCAGCAGCGTGCCGACGACCTGCCCGCCGACCAGCACCGCGAGGGTGCGCGGCCACCCGAGCCGGCGCTCGGCGGCCGGGCCGACCAGGAGCAGCAGCAGGCTGGTGAACACGTACGAGCCGCTGCCCGAGCACCAGAACATCGAGGTGACCGGCGTCCACCAGTGGCCCTCGGCCAGTGTGGACAGGCCGATCCCGGCCCTCTCCAGCAGCCGGTCGGACGGGCCGTGGCCCAGGCTGTCGGTGGCCGCGCCGAGCAGCCAGAGCCCGGCCAGCAGGGTCAGCGTCAGCGGCGCCGAGCGCAGCCGGGAGCCGAGCGCCCGGGCCGCCCGCCGGACCCGCTGCGGGCCCGGCTCCGGCGTCCGGGTGACCGGGGCCGGGTCGGTGCCGCGCTCGGCCGCGCGCTCCGCGTCCGGCCCCGGCCCGCGATGCTCGCCGACGGCCACCAGGGCGGTCCCCGCCCCGGTCACCGGGTCAGCCCGGTCTGCTGGGCGAGCCACGGGAGCTGCTGGGCGATGCCGGGGCGGAAGACGACCCAGCCGTGGCCGCCCGGCATCAGTTCGAACTTGGACTTCATTCCGGCCGCCTGCACGGCCTGGTAGACCTTCTCCATCTGCGGTCTGAACTCCTCGTCGGTCTCGCCGACGACCAACGCGACGTTGGTGTCCGGGAACTTCTTGTGGGCCATCACCTGGAGCGGATCGACTGCGTCGAACTTCTTCTCGTCACCACCGAACGCGGCCTTGACCGTCTGTTCCCGGCTGCCCAGGGTCGGTTCCTCCTGCCCGGACATGTCGAGGACGGTGCCGTACACCTCGGGCGCGTTGACGCCGAGCTGGAGCGCGCAGGTGCCGCCCATCGAGGCACCCCCGATCGCCCAGGAGTTCCGGCTGGTCGCAGCCTGGAGGTTCTGGTGGACCCAGTTGGGGACGTCCACCGCCAGGTAGGTCTGGGTCTTGGCGATCTTCGAGTCCAGGCAGAGCGTGTTGGCCCAGGTGGAGCCGAGCTGATCGGGCATCACCACGATCGGCGCGAGGCCGCCGTGGTCCGCCGCGTAGGCGTCCAGCGCCTCGTTGATCTGGGCGGAGAGCACCCAGTCCCCCGGGACGCCGGGCTGACCGGTGATCATCACGACCACCGGCAGCAGCGGCCGCGGGGTGGCCTGGTAGGCGGGCGGGAGGTAGACGTACGCGTCGCGGGCCTTGAAGCCCGACTTGGTGCCGGGGATCGGCACCACCGAGACGGTGCCCTTCTCGGGCAGGTCCGCCGGGGGCTGCCAGACCTCCTCCAGCGACTTGCCCGGCGGGGCGGCCACGACCTGGCCCGTCTTGGTGGCGTCCAGCCCGTCGGTCTTGGTCAGCCACGGCGCCAGCATCACGCGCCCGCTCGGGAACTGGCCGAAGCCGATGTTGACCTCGGAGGAGGCCATCAGCACCACCAGGCCGCTCAGGCCCAGCGCGAGCCCCCGCCGCCGCCAGTCGAGCCGGCGCATCCGGTAGCCGGCCAGGCAGAGCCCGAGCAGGGCGACGGCTATCCACCAGGTGACGTACCGGGGCGTGCCCTCCGGGAAGGGGTGCCACCAGCCGTCGACCACGGCGTCCAGCAGCCAGCTGAGCACCGCCGCGGTGAGCAGTGCGGCGGGCAGGCGCACCCGCCACCAGCTCCGGCCGCGGCCGACGGCGAGCGCGAACAGCGCCGCCCAGCCGACTGCCAGCACGGCGTGTGGGATCAGGCCCTCGGTGAGCGGCCAGTCGATCGGGTTCCAGCGGGAGGCAAGGGTCAACGTGCTCATGCGGCTTTGCCCGGCGGGGTGGTGTCGGCCAGGAAACCGTAGGCGACGACGTTGCCGTCGTAGCCGTGTTCCTCGCTGTACGAGCCGCCGCAGGTGATCACCCGCAGCTGCGCGTCAGTGGCCTGACGGTAGACCCGGTCGTCCGGGAAGTCCTTTCGGTCGTGCACTTCGATGGCGTAGAGCTGGTAGACGGCGGTGGCGCCGTCTACCCGGGCGATCTCGATCCGGTCTCCCCGCCGGAGCGCGCCCAGATGGTAGAAGACCGCGGGGCCGGCCTTGTTGTCGACGTGTCCCACCAGGATCGCGGTGCCGCGCTGTCCGGGGCCCGCCCCGCCGCGGTACCAGCCCGCGAGGTTCCGGTCCGCCTCGGGCGGGGTCTGGAGGTGGCCGTCGGCGTCCAGTCCGAGCGCGGTGACCGGAGCGTCCAGCCGCACCGCCGGGATGCGGATCCGGGTCGGCGCGGACGGGCCCAGCGGCGGGACGACCGAGACCGGCGCGATCCCGGTCTGGGTCTGGCCGGCCCCCGGTGTGGGCGGCGGCACCGACGAGCCTCCGTCGTGCAGCAGCCAGGCACCGAGCACCAGCGCGGCTCCGGCCGCCAGGGTGCCCGGCCAGGGCCCCCTGCTCTGCTGGACGCCCACGGGCGCTCCCCTCTGCCGACGGAACCCCGCTTCCTGGGAGTTTCCTGGGAACAATTCAACCGGAACGGACTGTAAAGCACGTCCGTACGACGGTCGTATCGGCACCCGCCGATCGGCAGGGCCGATGGCCTCTTCCCTGCACCGCGTGGGCGTCCGGTCGCGCAGCGCAACGGCCGCCTCCCGCATGCGGTCGCCGCGGGAACACGCCCGACACGAGCTACCGACGGTTCAACGGGTCCGATCGGTTGCGTCGTTCGAGCGATCGCTCACGACCGCGCGCCGTGCTTCTTCGACCGGTCTCACCCCCGTGCCATGCTGACCCGGTTACGGGTTCTATCACCCACGTGTCCGGCTGGACTCCGCACTCCCCCACGCTGCCCACCGCCCCACGAACGGAGTGACCATGGAAGCCCTCTCCCGCCGTACCCTGCTGACGGCCGGCGCCGTCACCGCCGCCACCCTGGCGGCCGGCTGCGGCAGCAACCACGCCGCCGGCGGAGAGCGGGTGAGCGGCACCACCGTCCCGGCCACCGGGACGGCCGAGGAGCAGGGCAGCACCGCCACCCCGGCCCCGGCCCCGATCCCCCCGCCGAAGGCCGTCCTGATCGGCGACGGCTCCACTTCGGACACCGGCGCCCAGCCGCACCAGCCCGTCCCCGGGCAGCTGCGGCCCGGGCGGCGCCCGCCGCAGTTCGTGGTCTTCTCCTGGGACGGCGCCGGCGAGCTCGACAACGGCCTGTTCGCCCGCTTCCGCCGGCTGGCCCGGGAGCACGACGCGAAGATGACCTTCTTCCTCAGCGGGCTCTACCTGCTGCCCGAGTCCAAGAAGGACCTCTACCGCCCGCCGCAGCACCCGGTCGGCGCCTCCGACATCGGCTACCTGAGCGACCAGCACATCCGCGACACCCTGGAGAACGTGCACGCGGCCTGGCTGGAGGGCCACGAGATCGGGACCCACTTCAACGGCCACTTCTGCGGCTCCACCGGCGTCGGCCAGTGGTCCCCGGAGGAGTGGGACAGCGAGATCGAGCAGGCGATGGACTTCGTGACGAACTGGCGCACCAACACCGGCTTCACCGACCTGCCGGCGCTGCCCTTCGACTACCGCAAGGAGCTGATCGGCAGCCGCACCCCGTGCCTGGAGGGCCAGCGCAACCTGCTGCCCACCGCGGTCAAGCGCGGCTGGCGCTACGACAGCAGCGGCAACGGCACCCAGGTGTGGCCGCAGAAGATCCAGGGCGGCGCGCTCTGGGACCTCCCGCTCCAGTCCATCCCGTTCCCCGGGCACACCTTCCAGGTGCTCTCGATGGACTACAACATCATGTACAACCAGTGCGGCCCCGACACCAGGGCCGACCCGGCGCTCCACCCCGGCTTCCAGGCCCAGGCCCGCGACGCCTACCTGATGGGCTTCGAGCGCACCTACAACGGCAACCGGGCGCCGTACGTCATCGGCAACCACTTCGAGGAGTGGAACGGCGGCATCTACATGAACGCCGTCGAGGAGGTCCTCAAGGCCATCGCGGACAAGCCGGAGGTCCGGCTGGTCTCCTTCCGGCAGCTGGTCGACTGGCTGGACGCCCAGGACCCGGCGGTGCTGCGCAAGCTCCGGACCCTCGCCCCGGGCCAGTCCCCGGCCGACGGCTGGGAGTCCTTCCTCGGCGCCCCGGCGGGGGCCAGGGCCCCCGCCGCCGCCGTCGGCTGACCGTCAGGTCCGGGTGCGGACCCGGCCGGAGAGCAGCGCTCCCAGCAGCGACACCCCGATGCTGGTCAGGAACACCACCGCGAAGGCGCCGGGCGACCCGGCGCCTTCCGCCGTGTCGTGGAGGGCGGCCACCGAGCCACCGCCCAGCGCCGCGAACAGCACCCCGGCCAGGCCGGTGAGCAGCACGTTGCCCAGCGCGTCGCTCATCTGGAGCGCGGCCGAGTTGGCGCCGGCGTCCTCCGGCCTGGAGAGCTTCATCATCAGCACGCTGACGGACGCGATGGTCAGCCCCATCCCGAGGCCGCCGACGCCCCAGGCGACCGCGGCCACCCAGGCCGGCACCGCCGGGACGAGCACCAGCGCGGCGCCCCCGATCGCCACCACGGTCAGCACGAAGCCGCCCCGGATCATCGGCACCCGGAAGCGCTCGGCGGCCGGCCGGCCCTGGAGCCACGAGCCCAGCGCCCAGGTGAGGCCGCCGCTGGTCAGGGTCAGCCCGGCCAGCGTCGGCGAGAGGCCGCGCCGGCTGGTCATCATCAGCGGGATGAACACCTCGGCGGAGAAGAACGCGCCCGCCGACACCCCGCGCAGCAGGATCACCGCCGGCAGTCCGCGCACCGCGCGCAGCGTCCCGGCGGGCAGCAGCCCGAGGACGGCCGGCGCCAGCAGTGCCACCCCGGCCGCCCCGGGGATCAGCCCGATCAGGTCGAGGCGCTGGCCGGCGTACTGCACCAGGCCGGCGCCGACCGCCGCCATCGCGGCCAGCCGGGTGCGGCGGCGGTCGAAACCGCCGCCCTTGGCCACCGGGTGCTCACGCTCGGAGCGGGCGAGCGCCGGGCCCATCACGGCCAGCGGCAGCAGGATCAGCACCGGCACGGCCAGGAACACCCAGCGCCAGCCCAGGTGCTGGGTGACGGCCCCGGCGACCAGCGGGCCGACGATCGAGGGCAGCACCCAGGCCGAGGAGAAGGCCGCGAACACGGACGGCCGCAACCGCTCCGGATAGGCCCGGCCGACCACCACGTACAGCGCGACGATCACCAGCCCGCCGCCCAGGCCCTGGATCGACCGCCCGGCCACGAACACCCACATCCCGGGCGCCGTCCCGGCCACCACCAGGCCGACGCCGAACACCGCGATGCCGGTGAACAGCGGTTGCAGCGGGCCGCGCCGGTCGCACCACTGACCGGAGACGACCAGGGCGAACAGCGTGCTGGTGAAGTACCCGGAGAAGGCGAAGGCGTACAGCGAGACGCCGTGCAGCTGGCGGGCCGCCGTCGGCATCGCGGTGTTGACGGCGGTCGCCTCGAAGGCGATCACCAGGACCACCGAGACGATCCCCAGCGTCAGCGCGCGGTAGCGGCCGCCGAGCACCCCGCCACCGGGGTCGTCGTCGAGGGGTATCGGCACGGGGTCGACCGAGGTGGGGGAGGCAGTGGTCATACGTAACATCGTAAGAGCCGTCTGCCTCGATGACCCCTGACCCCGGTCGGTGATCGGCTCGGCCCCGGGTCCTGGGACGGCGGCGCGGCGCAGGTCAGTGCAGCACCTTGAGGCCCACCACGCCGGAGACGATCAGCAGCAGGCAGACGATCCGGGCCATGGTCGCCGGGTCCCCCAGGACGGCCATGCCGTAGACCGCGGTGCCGACCGCGCCGATGCCGACCCAGGCGGCGTAGCCGGTGCCGATCGGAATGGTGCGCATCGCGTACGCCAGACCGCCCATGCTGAGCAGCAGTGCGACGCCGAAGACGAGGCTGGGAACGAGGCGGGTGAAGCCCTTGGACGATTCCAGGGCGACCGCCCACACGGTCTCCAGGAAACCCGAGACGATCAGAACGAGCCAGGCCACGACAGTGGTACCTCCGCAGTCCACAGCGGCCGGATTGCCGCTGAACTGCGCCGTCTTGTCGTCACCGGGTACGACGCGCTCGTCCGGGGTGGCGGAAATGCCGCCACCTGTCCGCGACGGTAGCACACACTGCCATACAGAATTTACAAAGGGGCGTTGACCCCTCTCCCCCGGATCGGCCACTATGAATTCACTGGCCGTGTGCCCGAGTGGCTTAGGGAACCGTCTGCAAAGCGGTGCACGCGGGTTCGATTCCCGCCATGGCCTCACCGGAAAAGGAATTGCCGGTCGACTCCGAAAGTCGTCCGGCAATTCCTTTTCGCTGTTTCCGTCGTTTCCGTCGCTGTCCGGGGAATCCGGTCAGGCCGTGACGGCGTCCTCCGCCCGGATCGGCAGCCGGCCGACCGGCAGGCCGGTGGCGGCGCGCACGGCCGCGGCGACGGCCGCCGGGGCGACCACCGCGGGAACGGCGCCGACCGCCTTGGCGCCGAACGGGGCCACCACGTCGCGCTCCTCCAGCAGCGTGGCGATCCGCACCTCCGGGGTGTCCAGCGCGGTGGGCAGCCGGTAGCCGGTGAGCGAGGGGTTCTGGAGCACCCCGCCCTCCGTCCGCAGGTCCTCCAGCAGCGCCAGGCCCACGCCCTGGGCCACCCCCGCCTCGATCCGGTCCTCGATCTGGCGCGGGTTCAGCGCCCGGCCGACGTCCTGGGCGACCGTCATCTCGACCACCCGCACGGCGCCCAGCTCGATGTCCACGTCCACCACCGCGCGCATGGCGCAGAACGAGATGGAGACGAAGGCGTCGCCCTGCCCGGCCTCGTCCAGCGGCTCGGTGGGGTGCGGGCGGCACTGCGCGGTGGCCCACAGCTCCTTGCCCTCCAGTGCCTCGGCGACCGGCATGCCGAGCACCCCGTCGTACGAGGTGATCTTGCCGTCGGCGATCTGGAGCAGCTCCGCCGACATCCCGAAGTTCGCCGCGATCGGCTGCAGCAGCTGGTGGCGGACCATCAGCGCGGCCCGCTCGACGGCGCCGCCGGAGACCCAGGTGTGCCGGCCGCGGGCGGACGGCCCGGCGATCGACTGGTCGCTGTCGGCCGGCGCGATGTAGACCTCGCTGACGCCCAGCACGGTCTGCACGATCTGCCGGGCCAGCGTGGCGAAGCCCTGTCCGGCATCGACGGCCGCGCAGATCACCGTGGCGTGGTCGCCGCTGACCCGCACGGTCGCCGTGGAGACCTCGTCCTCGCCCTCGGCGCCCAGCATGTGCACCATGCCGACGGCGTAGCCGATGCCGCGCCGCACCGCCGCCGGGTCGCCCGCGCCGCCGGGCCCGCCGGGCAGCAGCCACTCGGCGTCCGGGTCGTCCACCGGCAGCGCCGGCAGCGGCTCGGCGGCGACCGCGTCGAGCAGGGCGCGCACCGGCGCCGGGCAGGTGACGGCCTGTCCGGTGGGCAGCGGGTCGCCGGTGGACATCGCGTTGCGGCGGCGGATCTCCACCGGGTCCACACCGATCCGGGCGGCCAGCTGGTCCAGCTGCGACTCGTACGCGAAGCAGGCCTGCAGGGCGCCCTCGCCGCGCATCCGGCCGGCCGGCGGGTTGTTGGTGCGCACCGCCCAGGCGTCCACGAAGACGTTCGGGCAGACGTACGGGCCGGCCGAGAAGGCCGTCGCGGCGGCCAGCGCCTCGGCGGAGACGTCCGCGTAGGCGCCGCCGTCCAGCAGGATCTGCGCCTCGACCTTCACCAGGGTGCCCTCGGCGTCGGCGTGGTGGCGGTACCGCAGGAGCGCGGGGTGGCGCGAGGTGTGGGTCTGGAAGGACTCCTCGCGGGTGAGCGTCATCTTCACCGGGCGGCCGGTGCGCAGCGCCAGCAGGGCCAGGGTGACCTGGAAGGAGAGGTCCTCGCGGTCGGTGGTGGCGCCGGGCACGCCGGTGACCACCAGCCGGACCCGGTCCGGCTCCAGGCCGAGGCAGGCGGCGGTGCGGTCGCGGTCGCCGTGCGGGTCGGTGGAGGACAGGTGCAGCTCGACGCCGCCGTCCGGGCGCGGCACGGCCAGACCGGCCTCGGCGCCGAGCGGGGCCGGGTCCTGCCGGCCGACCTGGTAGAGGCCCTCGACGACGATCTCGCCCACCGCGTCCGGGTCCCCGCAGCGCAGCGGCAGGTGGCGGAACAGGTTGCCGTCCGGGTGCAGTGGCGGCGCGGTGAAGGACTGCTCGGGGTCGGTGACGGCCTCCAGCGGCTCGTAGTCGACCGCGATCAGCCCGACCGCCAGCCGGGCGGTGTCCGGGTGGTCGGCGGCCACCGCGGCGATCGGCTCGCCGTGGTGGCGCACCACGCCGGCGGCCAGCACCGGCCGGTCGGAGACGATCGGCCCGGCCGGGGCGCCGTCGGGGGTGCCGTCCGGGCCGGGCGGCAGGTCGGCGGCGGTGACCACGGCGTGCACCCCGGGCAGCGCCAGCGCGGCCGAGGTGTCGATCCCGCGGATCCGGGCGTGCGGGTGCGGTGAGCGCAGCACCGCGCCCCACAGCAGCCCCTCGGCCCACAGGTCGGCCGCGTACGGGTAGATGCCGAGCGCCTTGGGCAGCGCGTCGCTGCGCAGCGGGGAGCTGCCCAGGCCGGTCGGCTCCGGCGCGCCGCCCTCGCCGCCGTCCTGCTGGAGTGCTGCGCCGATGTCGGTAGGCGACGTCATGATGCGTGGTCGTCCTCGGGGAGCCGGATGCCGTGGGCGGGGGTGGCGCCGTACGGGACACCGGCCGGGGCGGCGCCCTCGACCGGGGCACCGTGCGGGTGCGGGGCGGCGTACGGGGTGCCGTGCGGCGGCGTGCCGTCGTAGGCGGCGCCGGGCAGCGGGGTGCCGTGCGCGGGGGTGGGCTCGTAGACCGGGGCGTCGTACCCGGTGTCGTAGCCGTTCTGCTGCTGGTGGCCGTCCGGGTAGGGCACGTAGGTGCCGTGGGCGGGGGTGGCCTGGTACGGCTGCTCGGGGTAGCCCTGCGGCGGGTAGTACACCTGGTCGTCGGCGGCCTGGGCGGGGATGCCGTCCCGGATCGGGGCCAGCACGGTGGTGTCGTACACGCCGGTGTCGTAGCCGCCCTGGGGGTCGCCGTACGGCAGCCCGGCCGGGGCCTGCTCGACGGGGTGCGGCTCGACGGGGTGCGGCTCGACGGGGTGCTGCGCCGCGGGGTGGGCGGCCGGGTGAGGCTCGACGGGCTGCTGCGGGACGTGCTCGATCCAGGCTTCGGCGTCGGTGTAGACCGGCGGCTCGACGGCCTGCCCGGGTTCGACGGGCAGGTCCACCGGCAGCTCGGCGACCGGGCCGGCGGCCGGCTCGGCCGGCGCCTCGGGAGCGGGCTCGACGGCCTCCTCCGCCTGCTCGGCCTCCAGCGCGCGGGCGTCCGCGACGGTCTGGACGGCGGCCAGCACGCCCCGGTAGCCGGTGCAGCGGCAGAGGTTGCCGCAGAGCGCCTGGCGGGCCTCCACCTCGGTGGGCCGGTGGTTGCGCTGGAGGAGGTCGTGCACCGCCATCGCCATGCCGGGGGTGCAGTAGCCGCACTGGACGGCGCCGGAGGCGGCCAGTGCCTGCTGGACGTCGCTCGCGCCGCCGGCGGCCGACAGGCCCTCGACGGTGTTGATCTCGCTGTCGGCGGCCAGGGCGGCGGGCACCAGGCAGCCGGCCACCAGCTGGCCGTCCACCTGCACCGAGCAGGCCCCGCACTCGCCCTGCTCGCAGCCGTCCTTGGCGCCGGCCAGACCGAGCCGCTCGCGCAGCACGTAGAGCAGGCTCTCGCCGATCCACGCGTCGGTGACGGGCCGTTCGAAACCGTTGACCCGCAGCGTGTACGAGGCGCACGGGCGCAGCTCGCGGCTGACCTGCGGGGAGGGGCCGAGCGGGTCGGCGTCCAGGGTCTCGATGGGGTCTGTGGTCACTTCAGCGCCCTTCCCAGTGCCCGTCGGGCCAGCACCGATACGGTACGCCGCAGCCGAACGGCGGCCGCGGTCGGCCCCTCGGTCACGGCCTCCCAGGCGCCCTCGGCACCGTAGTTGTCGGGGACGCAGGCGGCGGCCACGTACTCGCCGAAGGCGGCGGTCGCGGCCGGGTCGATCTCCCGGCTGCCGTCCCAGTCGATGCAGCCGGCCACCCAGGCCTCGGCCTCCAGCGGGCGCAGCGGCACCGGCGCGACGGCCCCGACGGCGCAGCGCACCGCGCGCCGGGCCGGGTCGAGGACGAGCGCGACGGAGGCGGTGGCGCGGGCCGGGCCGCTGCGGCCGGTGGCCTTGAGGAAGACCTGCGGGGCGTGCAGCAGCGGGACGCGCACCCAGGTGAGCAGTTCGCCGGGGCGCACCGGGTCGAGTCCGGTGAGCAGGTGACTGACCGGCACCTCGCGGGTGCCGCCGGCCCGGGCCAGGGTGACGCTTGCCTCCAGCGCGGTGAGCACCGGGAGGGTGTCGCCGGCCGGGGCGGCGCTGACGATGTTCCCGCCGAGGGTGCCGACGTTGCGGACCTGCGGCGGGCCGGCGGTGCGGGCGGCGTCCGCGAGCGCGGGAATGAGCGCGGCGAAGTCGGGGCGGTCCATCCGGGCGTGGGTGAGTCCGGCGCCGAGCACGGCGGTGCCGCCGTCCTCGTAGCGCCAGCCGCGCAGTTCGGTGATCCGGCCGAGGCCGACCAGGGCGGCGGGGCGCAGCCGTCCGGCGTTGACGGCTTCCATCAGGTCGGTGGCTCCGGCCACCGGTACCGCGGCCGGGGCGGCGGCCAGCGCGTCGACGGCCTCATCGAGGGAGGCCGGCAGCATGATCGTCCGGTTCACCTGGGTCCCACCGTGCTCCACTTGCTCATCGATCGCCTGCCGCCCGCCGGCCTTCGGCCGTGCTGTCCTGCGTCAGCAGCCCGGCCTGGCCCGTAGGGTACGGGCGATCGGGCCGGGTTGGGCAACTCTGGCACACAATGCTCGATGATCATTTCGGGGCCGGTGAACGGGACTGCCCGATTGGGACTGATACCGGGCGGTATCTGCCCCGACCCGCCTCGGGCCAGGGCAGATGTTCATCTGTTCTTGACGTCGGATGACCGCTCAGAAGTTCCCGATGAGTAGGACTAACGGACCGGCGGCGGCCCCTCGATCGGCCGGCCGGCCACCCCGGGCCAACGCTGCCAGGGGTGCGGCCCGCCGGGCGGACGGTACTCGACGCCGAGCGCGTCCAACGCCTTCAGGTGTGTCGTCAGCCGCTGCTCGAAACCGGCGAAGTCCCGCTCGGCCGGCTCGGCGGGCAGCTCGGACCAGGCGACCTCGGCGAAGGCGACCAACCGGGGGAAGGCCCGGTAGTCGATGTCCCGGGCGCTGTCCATGAACTCGCTCCACAGGTTGGCCTGGGTGCCGATCACGTGCCGGGCGGCGGCCTCGTCCAGCTGCTTCGGGACCGGCTCGAACCGGTAGACGTCCTCCAGCGTGCGCACGAAGCCGACCGGGATCGGCTCGTCCGGCCCGTCCGCCTGCCGGTGGTCGAAGTAGACGTGCTGCTCGGGGCACATCACCACGTCGTGGCCGGCCTTCGCGGCGGCGATCCCGCCGCCGAAGCCGCGCCAGGAGGAGACCGCCGCGCCCGGGGCGAGGCCGCCCTCCAGGATCTCGTCCCAGCCGATCAG
This sequence comes from Kitasatospora sp. NPDC101235, assembly GCF_044767505.1. NCBI lineage: Bacteria > Bacillati > Actinomycetota > Actinomycetes > Kitasatosporales > Streptomycetaceae > Kitasatospora > Kitasatospora sp. NPDC101235. The sequence continues at coordinate 69,830 of NZ_JBIWNZ010000010.1, read as the reverse complement.
CCGGCGGCCGCGCTCGGCCAGCCAGTGGTCGAAGTGCCGGATGAGGTGGCTCTGCAGTTCGTCCTCGTTGGCCAGGCCCAGCTCGCGTATCCGCGCCTGCGCGGCAGCGCTGTCCTTCCACTGCTCCTTGGGGCACTCGTCGCCGCCGAGGTGGATGAACTCCGAGGGGAAGAGCTCCAGGACCTCCTCCAGCACCGCCTCGAAGAAGCGCAGGGTCTCCTCGGAGGCGTTGAGCACGTTGTGGCTCACCCCCCAGTCGGTCCAGACCCCGAGCGCGGCGGTGTCCACCACATCGGTGTTGCCCAGCTCGGGGTAGGCGGCGACGGCGGCCTGGGTGTGGCCGGGCAGGTCGATCTCCGGGACGACGGTGACCCCGCGGGCGGCCGCGTAGGCGACGATCTCGCGCAGGTCGTCCTGGGTGTAGTAGCCGCCGTGCGGGCGGTCGTCGCGGCGCTCCCCGGCCCGGTAGCCCACCATCGAGCGATCCCGCCAGGCGCCGCGCCCGGTCAGCCTCGGGTAGCGCCTGATCTCCACCCGCCAGCCCTGGTCGTCGGTCAGGTGCAGGTGCAGCACGTTGAGCTTGTGCGCGGCCAGCAGGTCGACGAAGCGCAGCACGTCCGACTTGGGCAGGAAGTGCCGGGCGACGTCGAGCAGCACGCCGCGCCAGCCGAACCGGGGGGCGTCCGCGATGTCGGCGCCGGGCAGCACCCAGCCCTCGCGGCGCAGCGGCGAGCGGCGGTAGGCGTCCGGCCCGAGCAGCTGCCGCAGGGTCTGCGCGCCCCACAGCGCGCCCGCCGGGCCGCCCGCGGCGAGCAGGGCGTGGCCGGGGCGCACCGTGATCCGGTACGCCTCGGCGGCGAGCGCCCCGTCCTGGACCAGCTCGATGCCCGCACCCGGCCGGCCCGGGCCGAGCGGCAGCCCGGTGGCGGCGGTCAGCGTGGCCCGCAGCCAGCGCTCGGCGTCGGCCAGCGCGGGGGGTGCGGTCAGCGTGGTGGCGGCGTCGAGCGGGTAGTCCTCGTCCGGGCGGCGCACGGCACTCGAAGGTGCGGGAATGAGGTCCATTCCGACATCCTGCCCACGCCCCGGACGATTGGCATAGACCACCGGGGAAACCGGGTGCCATGCAAAACGGCGTTGTGCGGGGCGCCGCGCACAAGGGTGTCGCGCGGGGCGCCGCGGACTACTTGTTGTCGCCGTCGCCGCCCTGCGGCTTGCCGATGCCGTCGTAGATCTCCTTGCACATCGGGCAGACCGGGTACTTCTTCGGGTCGCGCCCGGGCACCCACACCTTGCCGCAGAGCGCCACCACGGGAGACCCGGAGAGCGCGCTCTCCATGATCTTGTCCTTCTGGACGTAGTGCGCGAAGCGCTCGTGGTCGCCGTCCCCGTTGGACACCTGCGGGACGGGCTCGACCAGGGTGCCGGTGCCGAGGCCGCGCTCGGGCTCAAGAGTGCTCATGGGTGCCAAGTCTATGGGCGCCTCCGGAAACCCGGCCAGTGTCGCGCCGCCGGGCCGGTGGCTCAGTTCATCGTCGGGTCGTCCGGGTAGGTCGCCAGCAGGGCGAGCGGACCGCGCTGGCGGCGCAGCACCGAGCGCCACAGCCGCTCCGGCTCGGGGCTGGAGACGTCCCCGGGCTCGCAGTCCACCAGGTACCAGGCGCCGCTCTCCAGCTCGGTCTCCAGCTGCCCCGGCGACCAGCCGGCGTACCCGGCGAAGATCCGCAGGCTGCCCAGCTCGCCGGCCAGCACCTCGGGCGGCGCCTCCAGGTCGACCAGGCCGATCGCACCGTGCACCCGGCGCCAGCCGAGCGGCTCGCCGGTGCCCGGCTCCCCCGGCGCCACCGCGAGGCCGAGCGCCGAGTCCAGCGCCACCGGGCCGCCCTGGAACACCACGGCCGGCTGTCCGACGAGTCTGTTCCAGCCGTCCAGCACGCTGCCCACCTCGACCGGCGTCGGCCGGTTGAGGACCACGCCGAGCGCCCCCTCGGCGTCGTGGTCGAGGAGCAGCACCACCGCCCGCGCGAAGTTCGGGTCGGTGAGCAGGGGCGTCGCGACGAGCAGACGGCCGGTGTGGGACCGGCCTCCGTGGGAATGGGCCGCCGTCATGCCCACATGATCCCGCAGAACGGCACTGCTCGGACACCGCAACGCCAGGAAACCCGCCACGCCGGACGAACACCCGTACGGCCGCACCGGGGGAGCGGGTACGGGCCCGGAGAGAGCACCATCACGGGAGAGGCTCACGGGAACCGACCGCACGCCTACTACCATCTACGTCTGGTGGACGCCCTCATACGGTGCCGACTCGGTTTCGCCGGGGGCCCGAACGCGCCCGTACGACCGGCCCACCACCGGCTCTCTCCCGGAGCCCACTCCCCCCGACTCCTCTGGCACCCCGGATTGCGAGAACGATGACCGACGACGTCCTGCTGGTCCACGGCGGAAACCCGCTCGAAGGCGAGATCCGTGTCCGCGGTGCGAAGAACCTGGTACCCAAGGCCATGGTCGCCGCCCTCCTCGGCCAGGGCCCCAGCAGACTGCGCAACGTCCCGGACATCCGCGACGTCAAGGTGGTCCGCGGCCTGCTGCAGCTGCACGGCGTGACCGTGCGCGCCGGCGACGAGGACGGCGAGCTGATCCTCGACCCCTCGCACGTCGAGAGCGCCAACGTCGCCGACATCGACGCACACGCCGGCTCCTCGCGGATCCCGATCCTGTTCTGCGGCCCGCTGCTGCACCGCCTCGGCCACGCCTTCATCCCCGGCCTGGGCGGCTGCGACATCGGCGGCCGCCCGGTCGACTTCCACTTCGAGGTGCTGCGCCAGTTCGGCGCCACCATCGAGAAGCACCCGCAGGGCACCTACCTGGTCGCGCCGCAGCGCCTGCGCGGCACCAGGATCGAGCTGCCCTACCCCTCGGTCGGCGCGACCGAGCAGGTGCTGCTCACCGCGGTGCTCGCCGAGGGCGTCACCGAGCTGCGCAACGCGGCCATCGAGCCGGAGATCGTCGACCTGATCTGCGTCCTGCAGAAGATGGGCGCGATCATCACGCTGGGCACCGACCGGACCATCCTGATCACCGGCGTGGACGAGCTGAACGGCTACAACCACCGCGCGCTGCCGGACCGCCTGGAGGCCGCCTCCTGGGCCTGCGCGGCGCTCGCCACCAAGGGCGACATCTACGTCCGCGGCGCCCGCCAGCTGGAGATGATGACCTTCCTGAACACCTTCCGGAAGGTCGGCGGCGCCTTCGAGGTGGACGACGAGGGCATCCGCTTCTGGCACCCGGGCGGCGAGCTCAAGGCGATCGCCCTGGAGACCGACGTGCACCCGGGCTTCCAGACCGACTGGCAGCAGCCGCTGGTGGTCGCGCTGACCCAGGCCACCGGCCTGTCCATCATCCACGAGACGGTGTACGAGTCGCGGCTCGGCTTCACCGGCGCGCTGAACCAGATGGGCGCGCACATCCAGCTCTACCGCGAGTGCCTGGGCGCCACCCCGTGCCGCTTCGGCGCCCGCAACTTCCTGCACTCCGCGGTCGTCTCCGGCCCGTCCAAGCTGATCGGCTCCGAGCTGGTCATCCCGGACCTGCGCGGCGGCTTCTCGTACCTGATCGCGGCGCTGGCGGCCGAGGGCACCTCGACCGTGCACGGCATCGACCTGATCAACCGCGGCTACGAGAACTTCATGGACAAGCTGCGCGACCTGGGCGCCCACGTCGAGCTGCCCAGCGAGCAGCTGGTCGACGCCTGACGGTCCGGTCACGACGGCGAGAGGCCGGGCTCCCCGCTGGGGAGCCCGGCCTCTCGGGCGTTCAAGGGGTGGCTCAGGCAGCGCCCTTGGCGGCTTCCTTCAGCTTGGAGCCGGCGCTCACCTTGGCGCTGTAGCCCGCGGCGATCTGGATCGGCTCGCCGGTCTGCGGGTTGCGGGCGGTGCGGGCAGCGCGGTGGGTGCGCTCGAAGGTCAGGAAACCGGGGATGGTGACCTTCTCGTCGCCCTTGGCGACGACCTCGCCGACGATCTCGGCGAAGGCGGCCAGAACGGCGTCGGCGTCCTTGCGGGTCACCTCGGCGCGCTCGGACAGCGCGGCCACCAGCTCACTGCGGTTCATGTGTACTCCTGTGGTCTGTTCGCTTGCGGTGCGCGGGGGCCCATCGGTACTCCCACCGGGGGGCACCCGGATGGGCCGCAGGTCCGCACACTGTGCTCATGCAGGCAATGCGTGGTCGCAGGCCGGGTCCGTACCCGATGCCGCGCGCCGGAGCCGTCGAAGGCCCGCCCGCCCGCCTGAATACGAATCCTGCCCCGACCGGCCCCGAGAAAGCCAATCGGGCCCCGGCCGAGCCACCCGAACATAGCCCGCCCGTTGGAGGTATGACGCTCCGTCGGCTCCGGCGGACCGGGCGCGGGCGGCGGTCGGGACGACACGCCGGAAGACCAGGGGGACGTTCCGTACTTGTCGGACACGCCTGCCCCGTGCAGGGCTACGGTACGCCCTAGGACTGACAAGCCCAAACACGCCCCTCGCCCTTGTGTCGCAAGGGTTCGGGGCGGGCTGGGCGGGTATGACCGCTATTCGCACATTTGAGCGATCCGCGACACGTCGCCCCGTCCGGCCGTCAGAGCTTGACGGTGGGGAACGCGGCGGTGTCGAGGGTGCCGACGATGCCGGGGGTCGGACGGGCCGGCACGGGGGCCTCCTGGGCCCCCGCCAGGGCCGCCTCGCGCACCGCCGAGGCGACGGTCTTGGCGACGTCCTTGTGGAACACGCTCGGGATGATGTAGTTCGCGTTCAGCTCGTCGTCGGCCACGGTGGTGGCCAGCGCCCGGGCGGCGGCGATCATCATCTCGGTGTTGACGGTGCGGCTCTGGGCGTCCAGCAGGCCGCGGAAGACGCCCGGGAAGACCAGCACGTTGTTGATCTGGTTCGGGAAGTCGCTGCGGCCGGTGGCGACCACGGCGGCAGTCTGCCGGGCGACGGCCGGGTCGACCTCCGGGTCCGGGTTGGCCAGCGCGAAGACGATCGCGTCCTCGGCCATGGTGGCCAGGTCGTCGCCGTCCAGGACGTTCGGGGCCGAGACGCCGATGAAGACGTCGGCGCCCGCCACGGCCTCCTTGAGGCTGCCGGTGCGGCCCGAACGGTTGGTGTGCTCGGCGATCCAGCGCAGGTTCTCGTTGAGGTCCCCGCGGCCCAGGTGGACCACGCCGTGCACGTCCGCCACGGTGGCGTGCTCGACGCCGGCCGCCATCAGCAGCTTGAGGATCGCGGTGCCGGCGGCGCCGGCGCCCGACATCACCACGCGGATGTCGGCGATCTCCTTGCCGACCACCTTCAGCGCGTTGGTGAGGGCGGCCAGCACCACGATCGCGGTGCCGTGCTGGTCGTCATGGAAGACCGGGATGTCCAGGGCCTCGCGCAGCCGGGCCTCGATCTCGAAGCAGCGCGGCGCGGAGATGTCCTCCAGGTTGATCCCGGCGAAGCCCGGGGCGATCGCCTTGACGATGGCGACGATCTCGTCGGTGTCCTGGGTGTCCAGGCAGATCGGCCAGGCGTCGATCCCGGCGAAGCGCTTGAACAGGGCCGCCTTGCCCTCCATGACCGGCAGCGCGGCCTCCGGGCCGATGTTGCCCAGGCCCAGCACCGCCGAGCCGTCGGTGACCACGGCGACGCTGTTGCGCTTGATGGTCAGGCGGCGGGCGTCCTCCGGGTTCTCCGCGATCGCCATGCAGACCCGGGCGACACCCGGGGTGTAGATCATGCTGAGGTCGTCACGGTTGCGGATCGGCAGCTTGGAGGACATCTCGATCTTGCCGCCGAGGTGCATCAGGAAGGTGCGGTCCGAGACCTTGCCGATCGACACGCCGTCGATCGCACGCAGCTTCTCGACGATCTCCTCGCCGTGCGCGACCGAGGAGGCCGCCACCGTGACGTCGATCCGCAGTGCCTCCAGGCCGGAGGCGGTGACGTCGAGACCGGTCACCGATCCGCCGGAGGACTCCACGGCCGTGGTGATCGCACTGACGGCGTTGCCCCGGGCCGGGACCTCCAGCCGTACCGTGATCGAGTTGGAGACACTGGGCACCGTCGCCATCGACGCTTCCTTCTTCCGTCTGTCCCGCAGGCTCAACATTTTGTTGAAGGCATCGCCTGCGCATGCTAGACCTCGATCGTCGCACCTTCCAAGGGGCAGCCAGAAATAACGTTCATTGAGTGTGCGGACCCGACAATCCCGCCCGACGGCCGCCGGTCTCCCGCCGCTCACTCCTTGCCTCTCCCGGCCGATGCGTTACATTGGACGAGACACCGGCTCGATCCAAGCCCCCGGGCCCAACCTTCGTCCCTTCGAGGGACCACTTGCCGCGAGGCGAGCATGGCGGGTCGGTGTCATCAACGTCTGAAGGCCCCTCACCGAGCGGTGAGGGGCCTTCTTCCGTAGGGGTCGTCAGCCGTGCAGCAGTGCCGGCACGCCGGCCGCGTCCGGCAGGTCGTCCGGGCCGGAGAGCACGGTCAGCCGCTGGGTCGCACGGGTCAGCGCCACGTACAGCACCCGCAGCCCCGCCTCCGACTCGCCGGCGATGCCGGTCGGGTCGGCCACCACGGTCGCGTCGTACTCCAGACCCTTGGCCTCCAGGCTGCCCAGCGCCACGACGCGCCCGCCCAGGCCCTCGGCCCAGCCGGCCGCCTCGTCCCGGCGGTCCATCGGCACCACGATCGCCACGGTGCCGTCCACCTCGGCCAGCAGCCGCTCCAGCTCGACCCGGGCGGCCGCGCCGAAGGCCTCCGGCGAGGGGTCGGTGACGGCCGCGAAGCGCGGCTCCACGCCGACGTGGCGCACCGCGCTCGGCGACGGGGTGCCCGGCGCGGCCAGTGCCAGCACCTTGGCCGCGACCTCGGCGATCTCGGCCGGGTTGCGGTAGTTCACGGTCAGCGTGAAGCGGCGGCGCGGCTTGCCGGAGAGCACCTCGTCCAGCGCCGCCTGGGCCTCCTGCGGGAACGGCCAGGAGGACTGCGCCGGGTCGCCGACGATCGTCCAGGTGGCCATCCGGGACCGGCGGCCGATCATCCGCCACTGCATCGGGGTGAGGTCCTGCGCCTCGTCCACGATGACGTGCGCGTACTCCCTGCGCTCGACCGGCTGGCGGTCGCGCTGGCGGGCGCTGCGGTCGGCGAAGGTGGTGACCTCGTCCAGGCCGCTCAGCAGGTCCACCGCGTCCACCTCGCGGACCTTCGGGCGGGCCGGCTCGCCCAGCAGCACCTGGAGCTCGTCGATCAGCGCGACGTCGTGCGCGGACAGCGCGCCCTCGCCCTCCGCGGACAGGTGGCGCCAGGAGGCGGCCAGCAGCCTGGCCTCGTCCGGGGTGACGGCGCGGCGGGCGATCCGGTTGGTGTGCCGGTGCTGGCGCAGCGTGCCGAGCACCCGGCGCGGGGTCAGCGCCGGCCACCAGGCGTCCAGGAAGTCCAGGAACGACGCCTCGTCCGAGACGTACTCGTCGAAGGACTCCTTCTCCTCCTGGCGCTGCTCGCGGGCGTAGTGGTCGACGGGCTTCGGCAGGTCCCTGGTGGCCTGCTGCCACAGGGCGTCCAGCAGCAGCCTGCGGGCCCGCGGGCGCAGCAGGTTCAGCGGGGTACCACCGGAGCCCACCACGTTGCCGCGCACGGCCTTCAGCCGGCCGGCGTCCAGCTTCAGCACCTCGCCGCGGGCGACCACCTTCAGCTCCTGCGGCGCGCCCAGCTCCAGTGCCGCGCGGGCGGCCCGGCGCAGCAGCTGCACCATCCGGCCCGAGCCCTTGACCCGGGCCGCCTCGGGGGTGTCGTAGCTGCCCGCCTCGATGCCGTCCACCAGCGAGCCGACCGCCCGGATGGCGACCTGGCCCTCCTCGCCCAGTGCGGGCAGCACGCCCTCGGTGTAGGAGACCAGCAGCGGGGTCGGCGAGACCACCAGGATGCCCCCGGCGTAGCGGCGGCGGTCCTGGTAGAGCAGGTAGGCGGCGCGGTGCAGGGCGACGGCGGTCTTGCCGGTGCCGGGGCCGCCGGTGACCAGGGTGGCGCCCGCGGCGGCGGCGCGGATCACCTCGTCCTGCTCCTTCTGGATGGAGGAGACGATGTCGCGCATCGAGTGGCTGCGGGCGCGGCCCAGCGAGGCCATCAGCGCGCCGTCGCCGACCACGGCCAGCTCCTCGCCGTCCAGGGTCGGGGTGAGGTCCGGACGCAGCAGGTCGTCCTCGACGCCGATCACCTTGCGGCCCTTGGAGCGGATCACCCGGCGGCGGATCACCCGACCCGGCTCGACCGGGGTGGCGCGGTAGAACGGGGCGGCGGCGGGCGCGCGCCAGTCGATCACCAGCGGGCCGTACTCGGCGTCCAGCACGCCCAGCCGGCCGATGTGGAGGGTCTCGGCGACGGCCGGGTCGGCCGGGTCGAGCGGGGTGTTCGACGGGATGCCGTGCTCCTCCGGGGCGTCCGCCCGCTGGAGGTCGATCCGGCCGAACAGGAAGTCCTCGAACTCGCTGTTCAGGCGCTGGAGGTGGGCGCCGGCCCGGTAGACCTGGGCGTCGCGTTCGGCGAGCGCGCCGGGGGTGCCGACCTGGACCCGCTTGGCGGCGTCCTCCAGGATGTACTCGGCTTCGGCGAGCTTCTCCTCCAACCGGTGGTAGACGGTGTCGAGGTGCTGCTGCTCACCGGCGATCTCGCGCGCGCGGACGGTCTCGTGGTCGGTGGCGGGGGTGGTGGGCGTGTTGCTCTGCATGGCCTCGGTGGTTGCGGCGGAATCCGGCTCCGGAAAACGAGCGGACGGATGATCCTACGCCGCGACCCCGGGGCCGCGCTGCTCCGGAACGGACAAAAGTCGAAGGCCGCCCTCCGCGGAGCGGTGGACGGCCTTCGGTGTGAACATGGGGTGGTGGAGATGCCGGGAATCGAACCCGGGTCCAGTGGAGTTAATTCAGGGCTTCTCCGAGCGCAGTCCGCTGTGCTTTTCTCGGCCCTGGCGGTCACACGGACAAGCCGCCAACAGGCCCAGCTGCTGTTTGATTTCCCATCCGCCCCCGCAGCCCGGGCGGACGGTTGAGTTCCCTAGATTATGCCAGGGTCCGGGTCGGGAACCCCCCGGTCTGACACCCAAGCGCTATCGCTGCTTATTAGGCAGCGAGAGCGAACTGCTGGGAATCGCGCTTAGAGTTGGCGATTATTTTTTTGCGACACGTGGTTAACGAGATCATTGCCGCGTTCCTCGGCTCGCTTCCCCTGTTTCAACATCCCCTGTCGAAACCGATCATCCCCATGTTTTGTTGAGAAACAGCTCGGACGGCGATCGTCCGTGTTGCTTGCGCCATAGTACGCGAGGCGACGGGCGAGGGTCCAGCGGATTAACGCTGGCGTCGGCGGGCCGCCGCCACCGCGCGGGCCGTCTCGCGGGTGTCCTGCTTCTCGCGCAGCGTCTGGCGCTTGTCGTAGAGCTTCTTGCCGACCGCGAGCGCCAGTTCGAGCTTCACCCGGCCGTCCTTGAAGTACAGCGACAGCGGGACCAGGGTGTGACCCGCGTCGCGGACCTTGGTCTCGATCTTGCGGATCTCCAGCTTGTGCAGCAGCAGCTTGCGCTTGCGCCGGGCCGCGTGGTTGGTCCACGTCCCCTGGGTGTACTCGGGGATGAAGACGTTGTCGATCCAGGCCTCGTGGTTCTGGATGTAGGCGTAGCCGTCGACCAGGTTGGCCCGCCCCTCACGCAGCGACTTGACCTCGGTGCCGGTGAGTACGAGGCCGCACTCGTAGGTGTCGAGGATCGTGTACTCGTGTCGCGCCTTCTTGTTCTGCGCGATCAGCTTCTGTCCGGTTTCCTTTGCCATAGCGCGGCCATTCTCGCACTTCGACGCCGGATGGGGCAGCTGCTTTAGGCGCGGGTGCCGAGTCCCGCGAGGACCCGCAGGGCGAGCTCGTCGGCCGCCTCGCCCGAGTCGGCCGGGACGTCGGGGGTGAGGCCGGTGCCGTCCGGGGAGCGGCCGGCCGGGGTGTAGTAGCGGCCGACGGTCAGTTCCAGCACGGCGCCGTCGGCGAGCCGGCTGGGCTGCTGGACGGTGCCCTTGCCGAAGGTCCGCGAGCCCACCACCAGGGCGCGGCTGCGGTCCTGGAGGGCGCCGGCGAGCAGTTCGGCGGCGCTCATCGTGCCGCCGTCCACCAGCAGCACCAGCGGGGTGCGCTGGTCGCCGCCGGGCGGGGCGGTCAACTCCCTGGTCTCGCCGCGCTCCTGGTACGAGCCGACCGTTCCGCCGTCCAGGAAGATCCCGGCGGTGCCGGCCGCCTCGTCGACCAACCCGCCGGAGTTGCCGCGCAGGTCGAGCACCACGCCGGTGTGCGGGGTGCGCAGCGCGGCGCGCACCTGGTCGGCCACGCCGCTGGTGAAGGCGCGCACGGTCACCCGCAGCACGCCCTTGCCCAGCTGCTCCGCGGTGACCTGCCGGCTGTCCAGCAGCACGCGCCGCAGCCGCAGTTCGCGCTCCTCGCCCTCGCCGCGCCGGACGGTCAGCGTGACCTCGGAGCCGGCCCGGCGCTCCTCGCCCTGGCCGCGCAGCCGCGCGACCACCTCAGTGACCGGCAGGTGGTCGGCCTGGTCCTGTCCGATCCGTACGAGCCGGTCGCCGGGGGTGATCCCGGCCGCGGCGGCCGGGCCGCCCGGCGCGACCTGGGAGACCTCGGTGACGCCGTCCTGGCCGCGGCCGACCGAGAGGCCGACGCCCGGGTACCGGCCGTCCAGGCCCTGGCTGAACTCCGCGTACTCCTGGGCGCTGTAGTACGCGCCCCAGCGGTCGCCGCCGGCCGCCAGCAGGTGCTCGGCCTGCTGCTCGGACAGGGCGGCTCCGGCCGGGTCCGCCGGGAGCCCGCCGGCCGGGGCGGTGTCGGCGGAGGGGCGGCGCGGCGGGTCGCCCCAGGCGCCGGTGGCCGCGCCGGCCAGCAGCACGGCACCGAACACCAGGCTGAGGGCGGCCACCTGACGGGCCCTGCGCGGAGTTTGAAGCATGGCACCGGAGTGTAGACACCGGTCCGCGCGGGACGGACCGCAACGGTGGACCGCGGAACGCCGACGGCCCCGGACGGCGCAGTGCCGTCCGGGGCCGTCGGGGCGTCCGGGAATCAGACCTTGAGGTACTTGCGCAGCGTGAAGAAGGCCGCGACGCCGGCCATGCCCATACCCACCACGATCAGCAGCGGTATCACCGCGAGCACCGAGCCGAGCCCGATGAAGTGGATGAACTGCACCCGGTCGGCCAGCCAGTTCTGGACGAAGAAGTGCCCGCCGATCAGCAGTCCGGAGGCCATCGTCGCGCCGAGCAGCGCCGAGAAGGCCGCCTCGGCGATGAAGGGCATCTGGACGTAGAAGTTCGAGGCACCGACCAGGCGCATGATGCCGGTTTCACGCCGTCGGCTGTACGCCGACACCCGGACGGTGTTGACGATCAGCAGCAGGGCGACGAAGAGCATCAGCACCATGATCACGAAGGCCGCCGTCTGGAGGCCGTTGAGCAGGCCGAACAGGTTCTCCAGGATCTTCCGCTGGTCCTCGACCGACTTGACGCCGGGCTTGCCGGCGAAGGCGCTCTGGATCACGTCGTACTTGGTCGGGTCGTTGAGCTTGACCCGCCAGGACTGCGGCATGGCGTCCGGGCCCAGGACGGAGATGAGCGGGTTGTCCGGGTTCATCTCCTTCCAGTGCTTGTACGCCTCGGCCGAGCTCTCGTAGGTGGACGACTGGACCACCGAGGTCATCTTGTCCAGCTGGTCCTTGATGTCCTGGACCTGCTGGTCGGTGGCCGCACCCTTGTCGCACTGGGGCGAGTTGCGGGCGTCCGCCTTGGTGCAGAAGTAGATGCTCACCTCGACCTTGTCGTACCAGTACCCCTTCATGGAGTTCACCTGGTCACGGACCAGGAGCGAGGAACCGGCGAGGGCGAGGGAGAGCGCGACGCTGACCACGACCGCGATGGTCATGGTCAGGTTGCGTCGGAGACCCACACCGATCTCCGACAGGACGAACTGGGCACGCATGCGGGAAACAACTCCAGGGTCGGTACTGCTCTGGGTCTGGCGGTTCGGGCCGGCGGCCCTACGGTCAGCGCTGGTCGGTCAGTGCTGGTACCCGTAGACGCCGCGGGCCTGGTCGCGGACGAGCAACCCCTTGTCGAGCTCGATGACGCGCTTGCGCATCTGGTCGACGATGGCCTGGTCGTGGGTGGCCATCAGCACCGTGGTGCCGGTGCGGTTGATGCGGTCGAGCAGCTTCATGATGCCGACCGAGTTCTGCGGGTCGAGGTTGCCGGTGGGCTCGTCGGCGATGAGCAGCATCGGACGGTTCACGAAGGCGCGGGCGATCGCCACGCGCTGCTGCTCACCACCGGACAGCTCGCCCGGCATGCGGTCCTCCTTGCCGCCGAGGCCGACCAGCTCCAGCACCTCGGGCACCACCTTGTTGATGGCGCTCTTGGGCTTGCCGATCACCTCCAGGGCGAAGGCGACGTTCTGCGCGACCGTCTTGTTCGGCAGCAGGCGGAAGTCCTGGAAGACGGTGCCCAGCTGGCGGCGCATGTGCGGCACCTTCCAGTTGGACAGCTTGCCGAGGTCCTTGCCCAGCACGTGCACCGCGCCCGTGCTGGGGCGCTCCTCGCGCAGGCACAGGCGCAGGAAGGTGGACTTTCCCGAGCCGGACGAGCCGACCAGGAAGACGAACTCACCCTTCTCGATCTCCAGCGAGACGTTGTCCAGGGCGGGACGGTTCTGCTTGGGATAGGTCTTGGAGACGTTGTCGAATCTGATCACGGCTGCATCACGGAGGCCATCCTAGGCGGCGCCATTCCTCGGTCGGTCCGCCCCGGAGGCCCGGTCCGGGGGCGGGCGAAAGGAGCGCAGAGGGCCGCTCCCGGACTCGGACCATACGCGAGTCGGCGACCGGCCCGCAGGGACCGCCCGCGACAACGGCCGACCCATGGGGGAGAATGTCCGCTTATGCCCCGAATATTGCGAGGCATCTCACAGCCCGGGAGCCGGAACCGCCGGAACCTGGCAGAGTGGAGGTGGCGACCGTTTCCGGTCGCTCCCCCGTACAGGGCAGTACATGGAACCAAAGCCCCGTCCAGCGCGTTGGTTGTAGCAGCGAGGAGGAGATCGCATGACCTGCGACCATCTGGTGTGCGCCAACTGCAACGGCCGCGTCAGCGACGGGCGTTGCCCGGTCTGCCGGGCCAACCGGGCCCGGATGCAGGAGCAGCAGGGGCCGTTCGCCGCGCTCTCCCCCGCGACGCTGCTGGCCCTGCTGGCCGGGCTGCTCGCGGTGGCGCTGATCGCCCGGCAGGCCCTGGCCTGACCACCCACGAGACGTACGCAGAAGGGCCCCGACCACTGCGGTCGGGGCCCTTCTGCGTACGTCTCGTGACTATTCGGCGCTGGTCTCGCGCTGCTTGCGCCGGCGGATTCCGGCCTCGATGCTGTGCTTGATCTTCATCGAGGCCGCGATCCTCACGCCTCGTTCGAGGTCTCCCGCTGCTTCCTCCAGCGGATCCCGGCCTCGATGAAGCCGTCGATGTCGCCGTCCAGCACGGCCTGCGGGTTGCCGGCCTCGTACGCGGTGCGGACGTCCTTGACCATCTGGTACGGGTGCAGCACGTAGGAGCGCATCTGGTTGCCCCAGGAGCTGCCGCTGTCCTTGAGCGCGTCCATCGCCGCCTTCTCCTCCTGGCGGCGCCGCTCCAGCAGCTTGGCCTGGAGGACGTTCATCGCGGACGCCTTGTTCTGGATCTGCGAGCGCTCGTTCTGGCAGGAGACCACGATGCCGGTCGGCAGGTGGGTGATGCGCACCGCCGAGTCGGTGGTGTTGACGCCCTGGCCGCCGGGGCCGGACGCGCGGTACACGTCCACGCGCAGGTCGCCCTCGTCGATGTCGACGTGGTCGGCCTGCTCGACGACCGGGAGGACCTCGACGCCGGCGAAGGAGGTCTGCCGGCGGCCCTGGTTGTCGAACGGCGAGATGCGGACCAGACGGTGGGTGCCCTGCTCGACCGAGAGGGTGCCGTAGGCGTACGGCGCCTTCACGGTGAAGGTCGCGGACTTGATGCCGGCCTCTTCGGCGTACGAGGTGTCGTACACCTCGGTGGGGTACCCGTGCCGCTCGGCCCAGCGCAGGTACATGCGCATGAGCTGCTCGGCGAAGTCGGCGGCGTCCACGCCACCGGCCTCGGCACGGATGTTGATCAGCGCCTCGCGGGCGTCGTACTCGCCGGACAGGAGGGTGCGGACCTCCAGCTCCTCGACCGCCTTCTGGAGGGCGACGAGCTCGGCCTCTGCCTCGACGCGGGTGTCCGCGTCGTCCTCGGCCTCGGCCAGCTCGAACAGCACGCCCAGGTCGTCGATGCGGCCGCGCAGGCCCTCGACCCGGCGCAGTTCGCCCTGGAGGAAGGAGAGCCGGCTGGTCACCTTCTGCGCGTTCGCGACGTCGTCCCACAGGGTGGGGGCGGCTGCCTCCTCCTCCAGGACCGTGATGTCGGCCCGGATCTTGTCCAGGTCGAGGACGGCCTCGATCGACCCCATGGTCGTATCGAGGTTCTTGAGCTCTTCGGAAGGATCGACGGCTGCCACGCCCCCCAGGGTAATGGTTCCGGGGGTGGTCCTGACGACACCCCCGGTTCCCCTGGAGTCACACCTGCGGTCACGGCGCCCGCGGGACCGTGACCGACACCGGGGGACGGGTCGGGTGCCCGTCGTCCGGAACGGTGGCCGCGAAGGCCGTCCAGGCCGCGGCGGCGCCCGCCAGCAGCAGCACGGTGGCCACCAGCACGGCCAGCAGCCGGCGGCGGCGCAGCAGGGCCTGGCGGTCCCGGCGGTGGCCCGGGGCGGTGCGCTGGGCGCGGGACTCGGCGGCGTACGCGGCCAGCTCGTCGGCGGACGGGCGGCGCAGGCTGGTGTGGGTGTCCCGGGTGGAGTCCGGGGCGGCACCGGGCACCAGCGGCACGGCCGGGCCGCGGCGGCGCTTGTGGGTGCCGGGTCCGGCGTCTATCTCGGCGTAGACGGCCTCGCCGGGGGTCAGCTGCTCCTCGGCCGGGGCGCGGCCCTGGGTGGGCACGGCGAGCACCGGCAGGCCGGACAGCGAGGGCAGCTGCTCGCGCAGCCGGGCGGCCAGCTCCGCGGCGCGCAGCCGGGAGGCGGGGGCCTTGGCCAGGCACTCGGAGATGATCCGCCACAGCCCGTCCGGGAGGCCGGGGATCGGCGGCACCTGCTCGGTGACGTGCCGGCGCAGCACCGCGCCGGTGTGGCCGCCGCCGAACGGGGTGAAGCCGGCCAGCAGCTCGTACAGCACGGTGGCGAGGGCGTAGATGTCGACGGCGGCGCGCGGCTCCAGGCCCTCGATGATCTCGGGGGCGAGGTAGTCGGGGGTGCCGATGATCCGGGTGGCCCGGGTGCGGCGCGGGGCGTCGACCAGGCGGGCCACGCCGAAGTCGGTGAGCTTGGCGCGCGGGGCGCCGCCGGGGCCGGGGGCGGCGGCGAGGTCGAGCAGGACGTTCTCCGGCTTGACGTCGCGGTGGACGATCCCGGCCGCGTGCGCGGCCGCCAGGCCGTCGGCGACGTCGGCGATGATCGAGGCGGCGGTCTGCGGCGGCAGCGCGCCGTCCCGCTCCAGCCGGGAGCGCAGGTCGGTGCCCTGGACCAGCTCCATCACCAGGGCGAGGTCGCTGCCGTCCACCACCATGTCGCGCACGCCGACCACCCGGGGGTGGTCGAGGCTGGTCAGCGCGGTGCGCTCCTGGACGAAGCGGCCGACCAGCACCTGGTCGGCGGCGAGGTCCTCGCGCAGCAGCTTGACCGCCACCGGGCCGTCGGGCCCCTCACCGAGCCAGACCGTCCCGGCCGAACCCCGGCCGATCACCTGGTGGACGGTGTACCGGCTGCCGATCTTGCGTGCCAATGCTGCTCCGTGGGCGGCGCGGGAGCGCTCCGGGGGTCCGGCGCGCTCGGTGGGGCGGGACAACAGCGACCAACCTACGCGCCCCGAGGCCCTGCGGGGGCCGCCGGAGGGCCCTGGAGCGGGAGTCGCGGGCGAGAAATCTTGCGAATTGTCGACAAAGCGTCAATCTCACTGTCCGGGGCCGATCCGGAGCCGGTGCCCGGCCGGCACCTGACCGACCGTCGGTTCGACACCCGGTCAGCTCACCGCGGTCGGCAGGGTCCAGCGCTGGCCCGGAGAGCCGTCGCAGCCCGCCAGGTCGGCGGCGCCGCCCGGCGCGGTGCCGCTCGCGGGGTCGCGCAGGCAGCCCTGGGCGCCCTGGTTCCACAGCGCGCCCGCCAGGCCCACCAGCCAGACATGGTACGGCGAGCCGTTGCAGGGGTTGAGCGAGGCCAGGTTGCCGTTGGTGCCCAGGCACTTGCCGCCCTGCCGGACCGTCCCGTCGGTCTCCACGCTCCACTGCTGGGCCGGCGAGCCGTCGCAGTCCAGCAGCGCGACCGGCTCCGGGCCGGTCGCCGGGCTGCCGTCCGGCGTGTGGGTCAGGCAGCGGCCGCCCGGGGCGCCGACCGGACCGACCGGGCGGCCGGGGCGCACGTCGGTGGCGAAGGACTCGGTGCGCAGACCCGTACCGCCGCTCCAGATCTCGAAGCCGGCCTCCACCGAGATCAGGTACCAGTCCGGGTTCACCACCCCGCGCACCACCGCGTCCCGGACGAAGGCCCGCAGGTCGAGGTCGGTGACCGAGGTGACCGGGGTCTGCGCCTGGTAGGCGACCATCGGCCACTGCCTCCCGTTGGCGGCCATGGTGAGCTGCCAGCTGGTGTAGCCGGTGCCGCCGATGTTGGCGGTTCCGCCGGTGGGGCTCGCCGAGGCCGGGGTGCGGTCCAGCCAGATCATCAGCTCGGCGCCGTCCGGCTGGCCGTTGGCGGCGGGGGTGCTCGGGGTGGTGTTGAACCAGAGGTCGTACGCCACGTTGAAGTCGCCCCGGGCGGGCAGCGTGGTGGACCAGCTGCTGGTGGCCCGCCCCAGCTCGGAGACCTTGACCGGCAGCGCGCTGCCCCGGGTGCAGGTGCCCCAGTGGCAGCCGTCGAAGATCTCCGGGTACGCGGCCGGGCCGGCCGGCGGGCTCGCGTTCGCCCCGGAGTCCAGGACGGTGAACCCGGCCCGGCCGTCCGTGCCCAGGCACTGCGCGGCCCCGCCGTAGTTGTTGTTGTCCACCACGTACCGGCCGCCCGCGACCGGGACGGTCTCGTACTGCCCGCAGTGCCGGACCTCCTGCGCCGACGCCGGGACGGCCGGCAGCAGCAGCCCCGCCGTCGCGAGCGCGGCGCCCATCAGCGCCGCGCCCACCCGGCCTCCGCGTACACCCATCCCCGTGCCCCCCGTCGTCCGGCCGCTAGCCGCCGATGCTGTTCACCCAGTCGCGCGCGGTGTCGAACCAGCCCACGACATTGTCCCAGTACTGCGGCAGCGACGTGAAGTTCCACAGCGCCGCCCCGGCCAGGGTCAGCACCAGCAGCACCATCAGGCAGCCCTTGAGGCAGCCGAGCCCCGGGACGTACATCCGGTTGCGGCTGCGCGGGCGCGGTTCGCGGGCCGGCGCGGGCTCACGGCGGGCCGGGGCGGGCGGCTCCTCGCGGCGCTGCGGCGGGGCCTCCCGGTACTGCGGCGCGGGCGGCTCGGCCCGGCGCGGCACCGGGGTGGGCGCGGGCGGCGGCGGGTAGTCGCCCTGCGGCCGGCCATAGCCGGCCGGGGCCTGCCGGTAGCCGCCCGACGGCTGCGGACGGCCGCCCTGCAGGCCCTGCCCGGCCTGGCGTCCGGACTGCGGTCCGGCCTGGTGGCCCGCCTGGTAGGGCGGCGGGGCGACCGGCGGGCGCTGGGCGTAGCCGGGCGGCGGGCCCTGGCGGCGCGGGTCCGGGCGGTAGCCGGCCGGCGGCTGCTGCTGGGGGCCTGGCCGTCCGCCCGGGCCCGCCTGGTAGGGCTGCGGGGCGACCTGCGGCTCCTCGAAGTCCTCCGGCCCGAAGTAGCCGACCTGGGTCTGCTGGTTGCGGTCCCGCGCCGCGCGCAGCTGGGTCTGCCACGGGTGCGGCGCCTCCTCCTGCGGCGGCGCGGCGGGCGGGGGCGGAGGCACCGCGGCGGGCGGCATCACCCGGGTGCGGTCCGGGGCTCCCTGCGGGGGCGCCGGCGGCGGCTGGGTGCCCATCACCCGGGTCGCCGCGGCCGGGTCGTACTGCAGCCCGCCCGGGGGCGGCGGCAGCACCTGGGTGCGGTCCTCGGCGCCCGGGGCCGCGGCGCCCGGCACACCCGTGGGCGGCAGCGGCGGCACGGTGCCGGGGACGGTGGTCGGCTGCGGGTCCGGCAGCAGCAGGGCACCGACCGCCAGCGCCTCGTCGACCGCCGCCGGGGAGGCGTGCACGCCGACGCCGGCCGCGACCACCCGCAGCGCGCGGGCCAGCGAGGTGGCACCGGGCCGCTGGGCCGGGTCCTTGCGCAGGCAGCGCTCGATCACCGTCCAGAGCGGCTCGGGCATGGTGCTGGGCCGCTGCGGCTCCTGGGCCAGGTGGGCCTGGAGCACGGCGAGCGCGCTGTCGCCCTGGAACGGCTGGCGGCCGGTGACCAGCTCGTACAGCATGATCCCGGCGCCGTACACATCCACCGCGGAGGTCTGCGGGCGGCCCTCGGCGGACTCCGGCGCGACGTAGGCGGGGGTGCCGACGAACTCGTGGGTACGGGTGACGCCCGGGGAGTCGGCGAGCCGGGCGATGCCGAAGTCGGTCAGCAGCGGATGCATCTGCTCGCTGCCGTCGACCAGGGTGGAGGCGAGCAGCACGTTGGCCGGCTTGAGGTCGCGGTGGACGATCCCGTCCGCGTGGCTGGCCGCCAGCGCGTCCGCGACCTGGGCCATCAGCAGGGCGCCCGCGATCGGGCTGAAGGGGCCGTTGGCGCGCAGGTAACGGGCCAGGTCGGGGCCCTCCACCAGGTCCATCACCAGGGCCAGCAGCTCGCCCTCGACGACCAGGTCGCGGACCCGGACGATGTTGGGGTGGGTCAGCCGCAGCAGCAGCGAGCGCTCGCGCAGGAAGCGCATCACCACGTCCGGGTCGGCGGCCAGTTCCTCGCGCAGCACCTTGATCGCCACCCGCTGCCCTGGCACGCAGCCCGGCACCTGGACGTCCTCGCGCACCACGCCGCGCCAGACGGTGCCCGTCGCACCCCGCCCGAGGGTCTCATCCAGCAGATACTTGCTGCCGACTGGCCGCACCTGTCGCACTCCTCGCCGTGCCGCCCGCGCGGGGCGCTCCTCCGCCGGTGCGGTGAGCCTGCCGGGCCCGTGTCTGCGGCCAACTCTAACGGTGTCCGTTCGGGTTTTCGGGGTCGCTGGTAGACCATCCGTACGGTCTGGGGAAGGGTTCGGGGACATCCCCTAGGGAAGGTCCCGGGCACCCCGCGAGGAGGCGGTCGGCCTGACTCTCCGTCGCCCCCGTCACGGCCGTGATCGCAAGATCGTCAAATCCGGTACGGTGCGCGGACCGTCCGCGACGGATGGCAGGATGGACACTCGCCACTCGTGTGGCCCAACGGTGCCCACGGCACCGGGCAGCGGTACCAGGCTTCACACCAGCAGAAGGGACCCGCGGGCGAGATGCAGATCCGGCTGACCGTCCTCCGACCGCGCAGCGGCCCGTCCGCCGCCGGCTCCGCCATTCCCTACGTGGACGTGCTGGTCACCGCGCCCGTCGGCACCGCACTCGGCGCCATCGCGGGCGCGCTCGCCGGCGCCGTGGGCGTGCGCGGGCCGCGGGCCGCCACCCACGTGCACCTGTACGCCGGGGCTCACCGGGTGGACGAGCACACCCTGCTCGGCCACCCCCCGCTGCTCGACGGCGCCGTCCTCAGCCTGAACGAGCCCGACCCGACCGCCGACGACCCCGACGACGCCCCCGCCGCCGCCGAACTGCGCGTGGTCGGCGGACCGGACGCCGGCGGCGTGCACCGGCTGCTCGGCCGGGAGATCCGGGTCGGCCGCTCCGCCGAGGCCGACGTCCCGCTCGACGACCCGGACGTCTCCCGGCTGCACCTCTCCCTGCACCTCGCCGAGGACGGCCGGGTCTCCGTCCGCGACCTCGGCTCCACCAACGGCACCGCACTGGACGGCCGGCTCGTCCCGCCCGGCCCGCCGGAGGCCGCCGTCCCCCTGGAGCCGGGCGCCCTGCTGCGGATCGGCGAGTCCACCCTCCAGGTGACCGCCCCCGACCCGGCCGAGGCCGCCGGAGCCGTCCGCGCCGCCCTGCCGGACGGCCACGGCCACCTCCAGCTCGCCGCCCCCGGCCCGGTCCGGCCCGCGCCGCCCGTGGTCGAGCCGCCCGCCGCCCCCGAACCTGCGCCCGGCCGCAGCCGCGGCCTGTTCTCCCTGCTGCCCGGCCGCACCGCCGAGCCGCCCGGCCAGGAGAGCGCCGAGCGCCACCACGCCGCGGTGCGGCTGCGCCAGACCGCCGCCCAGCGCGAGCGCTGGCCCGACCTCGCCACCCTGCTGCTCAACGCCGTCGGACCCGGCCCCCGGCTCTGGGAGCGCGGCCCCGGCCACCCCGACGCGCTCACCCTGCGCCTGGGCACCGCCGACCGCCCCGGCGGCCCCGGCACCACGCCCGGCACCATGCTGCCCGCCGTCCCGGTCACCCTCGACCTCCAGACCGCCGGCAGCCTCGGCCTCAGCGGCCCGCGCGAGCGCCTGGACGCGCTCACCCGCGCCGTCGTCGCCCAGCTCGCCGCGCTGCACCCGCCGACCGGGCTCAGCCTGGTCGTGGTCGACGCCGACCCGACCCGCACCGCCGAGGAGCGCGCCGACACGTGGGCCTGGGCCCTGTGGCTGCCCCACCTGCGCCCGGTCGACGGCCAGGACTGCCGACTGCTGATCGGCCTCGACGACGAACAGGCCACCGCCCGGCTGACCGAGCTCACCGCCCGGCTCAGCGGCCCCAGCGGCCTCGGCGGCCACTGCGCCACCGTGGTCGTGGTGGACGGCCGCCCGGCCACCGAGGCCGCCCGGCGGGCCCTCGACCTGCTGCTGCGCCAGGGCCCGGCGGTCGGCATCTTCCCGATCTGCCTCGCCGAGCAGCCCGAGCTGCTCCCCCGGGGCCTCGGCGCCACCGCCCTGATCACCGGCGAGGTCGGCACCCAGCTCTCGCTGGACCGCCCGGTCGCCCGCGGCCGGGAGACCCTGCACGAGGTCTCGCTGGACGCCGTCTCGGACGCCTGGGCCGAACGGCTGGCCCGGGTCCTCGCCCCGCTGTGCGAGGCCGCCCCGGCCGCCCGCGGCCCGCTGCCCGACGTGCTGCGGCTGCTCGACCTGCTCCAGCTCGACACCGTCACCCCGGCCAAGCTGTCCGCCCGCTGGGAGGCCCACGCGGGCGGCATCGGCGCCGCCACCGCGCTGCTCGGCACCACCCGGGACGAGCTCTGCACACTCGACCTGGCCGACCCCGAACTCACCCTCCCCTCCCCCGACCCGGGCGGCCCGCACCTGCTGATCGGCGGCGCCCGCGGCTCCGGCAAGACCGAGCTGCTGCGCACCCTGGTCGCCTCGCTCGCCGTCTCCGAGCGGCCCGAGCGGCTGACCGTCACGATCATCGAGGGCCGGGCCACCTCGGACGGCCAGGACGGCCTGGACGGCTGCACCGAGCTGCCGCACGTCACCAGCCGGGTGAACGCCGCCGCCGACCCGCGCGCCGCACTGCTCGCGGCCGAGGCGCTGGAGGACGAACTCACCCTGCGGGAGCGGCTGTTCGACGGGCTGGACTTCGCCTCCTGGCACGCCGCGCGCATCCTGGACGGGCAGAGCCTGGACGAGCAGGAGGCGGACGCGGACCACCCCCAGGTCCCGGTGCCCGCGACCGTCGGCGGCGGGCCGGCCACGGCGCCCCGGATCATCCCGCCGCGCAGCGCGGAGGGCCCCCGCCCGACCGCCACCCCGGCCGCGCCCGCGCTTGCGCCCGCCCGGCTGGTCGTCGTCGTCGACGACTACGACGCGCTGCTCTCCCCCACCTCCGCCGCCGGCCGCCCGCTCGCGCGCGCGCTGGCCGCCGTCGCCCGCCGCGGCGGGCCGCTCGGCGTCCACCTCGCCATCGCCACCGGCCGTCCGGAGGAGAGTGCCGGCACCGAGGTGGACGAGGCCGCGCTGCTCCGGATCGCCCTGCGCACCGACGACCCGGCCGACTCCGACCTGCTGATCCACCTCGGCGACGCGGCCGCCCTGCCCGAGGAGACCCCCGGCCGCGGCTACCTCCGCCTCCCGGACGGCGGCGTCACCGCCTTCCAGACCGCCCGGATCAGCGGCCGCATCCCGCGCACCGCCACCCTGCGGCCCACCGTCGTCGCCATAGACCCGCTCCAGCTCGGCGCCCCGCCGGCCCGCCGCCCGGTCCGCGAGCTCGGCAACGGCCCCACCGACCTCGCCCTCCTCGCCAGCGCCCTCCAACGCGCCGCCTCGCGGTAGGCCCTGAGGCTCGCTTCACGGGAGTTTCCATAGGGCGGGCCCGTGCCGGAAGACACGGGCCCGCCCGAACACCTGGGCGGCCCACCCGCCCACCCTTTCCAGGGCCTGCAAAAGCGACGGCGGCCCCGGCCAAGGTTGGCCGGGGCCGCCGAATGCAGAGCCGAGCACCAGCTCCTGCCCCTCTCGCCTCGTCGCCTGGCATCCCTCGTTCTGCGTAGGAAGTCGGCCAGGCCGACTTCCTACGCAGAACGAGGAGGGCCGCGGCCATGTTGGACGCTATGGGAATTGATGCAGTTTCGTCCGACTGCCCCCGCCGAACGAGTCCGGCGGGGGCAGCGATGCAGGGACTGACTGGCGCGAAGAATGCAAGCCCGGCATACGACATGATGGAAATTTGGCCGACGAGGAACGATAACCGCCGACTTGGATGTCAGGGATGGCAGGTCAGGATTCCACCAAGGCATGTGATCTTGAATGACCCCTCGGTTGCGATCACAGCGGCAGCAATATCGGCCGCCCGGCTGACGGTCTCGTGGAACGGGACGCCACATTGGTCAGCCCAAGCCTCGTAGGAGGCCAAGTGGGCAACGATTGGCGCGGGGTCGGTTATCTCGATGATGCCGGGCAGTTCCCGCACCTGAATGTTCTTGAACGTCGTCCCGAGGTAACCGGGGGCCTTCTCCAGGGAGAATCGGGAGCTGAGGGAGACCCGTGCCGGCCCCTCTGGAATGCCCAGGACGTCGCCCGCGGCCCTGGACCAGAGCCGGTCCAGCTCCTGCTTGTCGGTGTCACTGTTGGTCGAGGCGATGAGCATGCCGCCAGGCCGGAGGACGCGGGCCAGTTCCTTGATCGTGGCCTCGATGTCGCCGACGTGGTACAGCATGTGCAGGGCCAGCAAGGCGTCGGCACTGTTGTCAGCGAAGGGCAGGGCCTGGGCATCGGCCACCAGGACCGGCTTCGCGACATCGGTGAGGATGCCCGCCGAGATGTCCGTCCCGACGACCTGAAGGTCCGGGCGGTCCTTGTGTAGGCGGCTGACGAACTTGCCGTTGCCGCAGCCGATGTCGAGGACGGTACCGCTGGTGTTGGCCAGCTCTTCGACGACGATCCCAGGCAGGTCGTACTGCGGCTGCTGCCACCGGTAGATGGACTGGCGAGCGACCAGGTGGCGTCCGTCGGCATAGGCGCTGTTCGCGAGGATCGCCTTATCGGCGACTGCGGCGTCCTGCTGTGCGGTGTTGCTCGTCACTGTGGCAGCTCCGGAGGGTTCGTGAGTGCGGGCCGAGAGCAGGCTTCTCTGACATTCTCACGGAGACTCAGGACGATCGGGGAGCCTGCGTAGGCGGGCTCGGCGAGACGAGTGCTCAGCGCCCGAAGGCGGGTGGAGATGCTCGCTGTTCGCCGGTCCGGTCCGGCGTCCAGCACCACCGAGAGTTTCTCCTGTACGCCGTCGAGGTCGCCGTGGGCGAGGTGGGCGTTGGCGAGGTCAAGGCGGGCGGCCAGCAGGTCGCCGGAGGACTGTTCCTGCTGCGGCGCGGACTCGTACAGGGCGATGGCCCTGGAGGACGCCTCGATGGCACGGTTCACGTGAGCCTGGCCGCCCAGGGCAAGGAAGGCGGTACCGGCGTAGGTCCACTCCTTGGCCTCGGGAAACGTGAACACGCCGGGGGGGTCCACGGCGACTACTGTGCTCCGCGCCGCCTCGGCCGCTCCCACGGCCCGTAGCGCGCTCGCGCTGTCGCCGAGCGCCGCGGTGGCCCGTGCTTCGAGGCTGAGCAGACGGGCTGCAATCGTCCCATTGTCCGCGTACGGCAGTCCGGCTCTGGCCAGCTCGGCGGCCTGGCGGTGGTCCTGCTGCCAGTAGGCGATCAGGGACTGGACGGATCGGATCCAGGCCCGGAGACCGTTGTGGCCGGCTGACTCCGCGCAGCGCCAGGCCGTTCGCGAATGCGTAGCCGCAGCTGTGTATTGGCCGAGGTCGAGGGCGACATGGGTGGCCAGGCCACAGAGGCGCCCGGCTTGCAGGTAGAGATGGCTGGTTTGGTAGGGGTGTTGGCGACCTTGGAGTAAGTCGAACACTCCTCGCCGGAGGGTTCCGATGTCGTGGAAGAGCTCGGACACCGGCTTGCTCACGTACTCCCCTGCCAGCCTCGCAATGTCCGCGTCGATCTGTTCGAGCAGCGTATCGTCCACGTTGGACGCGCTCGCGAAGCGGAGGAAGAGCGCGGACTCTGCCGAGTCGGCTGCCACGGCCGCTACGAGATCGTTGTCGTGGTCCGTGCGCCGGGCAGGCACAGGAGGCGAGGCGTCGCCGACGCTGCTGGACTGTGGCGCTGCTTCGCCGGCTACAGGGGGTGCTGCCAGCAGGGCGGCCAACTGGTCAGCCGAGAGTCCCAGGGCGCGGGCGAGCTTCGGCCGTATCCAGGGCTGTGGTGCGCCCCTACCGCTCTCCCACCGCCCCACAGTCGTGCGGTCCACATCGAGGGCTTCAGCCAGGGATTCCTGGGTGTGGCCGACAGCCTCCCTGCGCTGGATCAGCCGGGACCTCCTGGATGCCATCCCGCCTCCTCCAGAGGTACGTCAGTTCGTCCGTAGCCATAACAGGCCAGGTCATGCCCGGGTTTGCAGCACGGATGCCTCATTGCCGCTTCAATTCTGCTCTGGTTCACCGGCGTTGGAGGCGGTTCTGTAGATACCTGCCGGGTGAATCCCGGCGCGAATCGGCCCGCTGCCGACCTCGTCCCGGTGAAAGGTCCGCGCTCATGTCCGTCGCCACCCGCCAAGCCAATGCTCTCGCCCCGTTCGGCTTTCGCGTGCTGCCCAGTGCCGAGGCCGTGCCGGACGCCCGGCGGCAGGTGATACGGGCCGTGCGCGGTTGGGGCTTGCCGCTGGCGGAGGACGCGCTCCGCGATGTCGAGTTGCTGTCCAGCGAGCTGATCACCAACGCCGTGTGCCACACGGACGCCCCGTGCGCCGTGTGCGTGTCCTGGGACGGTGAGCGGCTGCGCGTCGAGGTGACGGATATCGGCCACGAGCTGCCGGCTGCAGGCGGGATCGATCTCGATGCCACCGACGGGCGAGGGCTGTTCCTGGTGGCAGCGCTCGCGACGGACTGGGGCGCCGAGCCGGACCCCGTCGGCAAACGGATCTGGTTCGAGGTCGGCACCACCGCTGCCGTTTCGGGCGACGAGCGACTCACCGCGCTGGTGACGGCCGCTGCCCCGAAGGCACGGGACATCGTGCCGACCAGCGTCTGACAAGACTTCCTCCAGCCCCGACGCGGGTTTGGGGGGATACGGGTGCCCGCGCTGGTCAACAGCCACGCGGCGTAAGCACCTGAGGTTCCTTGCTGGCGGCTTGCCCCGGCAACGGATCCATCGCTGCACCCACGACGGGGCCGGGCAGTCGGCCCACCCCATGACTCCGAAGGAGTGCTTCATGCCCGAGAACCTGACGACCAGCACCGAGCTGGAGGGCGACGGCCTGCTGGTCGCCCGCGCGAAGGTCGCCGCGGCCCGCTCGCGCGGCGAGCAGCCGTCGGACGGCGGCTCCACCGGCCGAACCGACACCAACGACTGACGGCTGCACCACAATGACCGCCGAGCACTTCTCGGTGGTTGAGCGTCTGGGCGGGGATGACTTCCTCGCCCGGACGCTCGGCCGCAGCTTCAAGGTCGCACGCGGCGAAGCCGCGTCACTCGCCGGACTCATGAGCTGGGATGACCTCAACGCCATCCTGACCCACCACCGGTTCGAACCCCCTCGCTTCCGACTCGCCACCAACGGGGAGCAACTGCCCGCGCACACGTACTCCCGGCCGATCGTCACCCGGCGGAGCACCGTCTGGCACCAGCTCCAGCCCTCCGAGTTGCACCAGCGTCTGGCCGAGGGCGCCACGCTGGTGCTGGACGCCGTTGACGAGCTGCACCCCGGAATCGGTGCTCTGGCCGGCCAACTTGAGCGCTGGCTGCGAACCGGCGCGCAGGTCAACCTGTACGGCTCCTGGACCGGCATCGAAGGCTTCGGTGTCCACTGGGACGATCACGACGTGGTAGTCGTCCAGCTCGACGGCGCGAAGCGCTGGCGCATCTACGGCCCCACCCGCATGGTGCCGATGCACCGCGACGTCGAGACACCCGAACCGCCGCCCGAGGAGCCCGTCGCCGATCTGGTTCTCACCGCCGGCGATGTGCTCTACCTGCCCCGGGGCTGGTGGCACGCCGTCGCCGCCTCCGAGGGCCAGCACTCACTGCATGTCACGTGCGGGCTGCAGAGCACGACGGGCGCCGATCTGATCACCTGGCTCTCGGAAACGTTGCGCGCCCACGAGGCGGTCCGGGCGGACCTCCCGCGCTTCGGGACCGCCGAAGAGCAGCACGCCTTCCTCGACACGATCGGCAAGCTCCTCACGGCCGAGCTGGAAAGCGACGACCTGATCGCCCGCTTCTCCTCCGCGCGTGACGCCACCGAGCGAGCCCGGCTCGCACCGTCGCTGCCCCACATCACGGCGGCCCCGCCGGACGCCGACCTCCAAGTGCGCCTGGTCACCACGCGGCCCGCGCTCACGGCCGTGTCCGACGCCACTGTCCGGCTGACCGCCGGCGGTGAGGAGTGGACGTTCGCCGCCAAGGCCGAGCCGATGCTCGCGCTCCTCGCCGACGGAGAACCTCACCGGCTGGCCGATCTCGCACAGGCCGCAGGCATCACTCTCGGGCAGGCAGCCGGCGTCGCGACGGAGCTGGTCGACGGCCAGGCCGCCGCGATCGGAGGTGCGCGATGACGGCCCGGCTGGGCCTCGGCACCTACCGCTGCCTCGATGTGGCCGAGGCCGCGCTCATGGCCGCGTCCCGGGGTGCCGACTGGGTGGACACCGCGCCCAACTACGCAGGCGGCCGGGCGGAGACGTGGCTCGCCGTGGTTCTGGCTGCCTACCCGGATCTGCGCGTCTCCACGAAGGTGGGCTTCGTCCCGGCCAGCGCCAGGCACATCGGTGTGCGAGCCGGTGCCCTGTCCGCTGCGAACGCCAACCGCGGGCATTGCCTCACCCCGGACTACATCGCCTGGCAGCTCGCGCGCAGCAGGCTCATGCTCGACCGGGTGCCCGATCTGGTGTTCGTGCACAACCCCGAACACGACTGCGCGGATGGCGAGATCGCCGATCGGCTCTTCAACGCCTTCCTGGCCCTGGAGGAGGCGTGCAGCCAACAGGTCATCAGTGCCTATGGAGTGGCGACCTGGCGCGGCTTCAGCAGCGGTCTCTTCGACGTACCCATGCTGATCGAACTCGCGGCCAAGGCCGGCGGACCGAACCACCACCTGTGGGCCATCCAGTTCCCGATCTCCCTCGTCCACCTTGCGCCCGTCGCCCAGGCTCTCGACGGACACGGCCCGCTGGCGGATGCCCTGGCTGCGGGCTTGAAGGTGTTCGCTTCCGCCCCGCTCCACGGCGGCGAGATCCCCGGCATGGTGACCCCGGAACTGTCCGAGCTGATCAACCCTGGCAAGACCCCTGCCGAGGCCGCCCTCGCCGTCGTTGCTTCAGCCCCCGGAGTGAAGCGCGTGCTCCTGTCGACGGGGAACCCGGAACACTGGGGGCAGGCCGCCGAAGCCGTCGGCCGACCGCCGCTGTCTCCGGACGTACTTCGAAGGGTCGTTGATGTACTCGGAACCTGAGCCGGACACCGCCAGGCGGATGCGCGGGATGCACGCCACAGCAGCAGCGGCGCTCGACGCGACGCCTACCGGCTCCCACGAAGCGTGGGGCTGGCGTGGACGTACCCTCAGTCGCCCGGTCGCCACGGCGTCCGGCCAGGGCTGGCTTCGCCTGGTGTCCGCCCCGGCCGACAAAGCCGGCGGAAAGCTCTGGGAGGGACCGCAGGAGGCAGAACGGCTCATGCCTCCTGCGGTACCCAGGCCGCGCCTGCGGGAGCGGCGCACCTGGACCGACGGCGAGCACGGTTACCTGGCAGAGCTGTACGACAAGATCACCGACCCCACCATCACCACACACGAGCCGATCCTCCGGAAAGCGCCCGACCTGGAGGACGCCTGGTGGGACGAACTCAGCACCACCCTCGACACCATTTCCACCGTTCCCAGCAGCCGAGTTGCGGTCCGGCAGGAGTACCTGGACCGTGCCATGCCCCAGTACC
The DNA here is from genome assembly GCF_044767505.1 of Kitasatospora sp. NPDC101235. Lineage (NCBI taxonomy): Bacteria > Bacillati > Actinomycetota > Actinomycetes > Kitasatosporales > Streptomycetaceae > Kitasatospora > Kitasatospora sp. NPDC101235. The sequence goes on along the minus strand of NZ_JBIWNZ010000010.1, from coordinate 41,206 downwards.
TGGGCATCCCGATCGACACCAAGGCGCCCGCCTGGACGACCGCTCACGGCGACCTGCACTGGGCCAACCTCACAGGCCCAACCCTCACGGTCCTCGACTGGGAAGGCTGGGGCATCGCACCCGCCGGCTACGACACTGCGCTGCTGTACTCCTACAGCCTCCTCGTTCCCGACGCCGCCGCCGAAGTCCGGCGGCGGCTCGGGCACATCCTCGACACCCCTGCCGGGAGGTTCGCGGAACTCGTGGTCATCGCCGAACTGCTGCAGACAGTCACCCGCGGCGACAACCTGGAACTGAAGGGAGCGCTACGGGCACGGCTCGCCTGTTTGACGGAGAGGTGAAGCAGCGTCCCGTCGAGGTTGCCCGATCTCTCACAAACGGTTCACACCCTCTGTAGTCGATGTGCTACCTTCCGCATCATCAACAGAACATAGGAGACCCCGGCGATGCAGCAACATCCCGGGGTCAGGCACCAGGAGCAGCAACTCCAGATGCAGATTCATCGTAGCGCGCACGTGCGCGCGTTCACCGTGCTTCCCAACGGCCTGTTGCAGGACCGTCGGCTCAGTTACACCGCCCGCGGCCTGCTCACCGACCTGCTCTCCCGCCCGAACGGTTGGCGTGAGGACGGGCGGCAGATGGCGGACAGCAGCCCGCAGGGTCGGGGCGCCGTCCGGCGGGCGCTCAAGGAGCTGAAGGACGCCGGGTACTACCGGGTCGACATGGTCCGGATGCCCGACGGCACCGTCCGGTCCGAGGCCCACGTCTTCGACACCCCGCAGTCGGCACCGGTTGTCACCCGCCCGGCCGCCGGTGAACGGATCCCCGGCCGCGCTGTCGTCCCTCCCGTAAAGGACCCGGGACAAGAACCCACCCTCCCGGATGAACAGACCCGGGCCGCCGTGGCCGTGCTGTTCCGGGTGATCCGGCCCGAACCCCGTCTGCGCCTCGGCGAGGCCGAGGCGCAGACGCTGGCACCACTCGTCATCCGGTGGCTGGAACGGGGCAGCAACGAGGCCGAGTTGGCCCAGGCCCTGCTCCCCGGGCTGCCGCAGCCGATGCACTCCCCGGCGGCGATCCTCCGAGATCGCCTGGAACGCAAGCTGCCGCCGGAACGAGCGGCGCCGCCGCCGGTGTCGTACGCCGAATGCGGCCGCTGCCACGACCCGGTGCCCCGGCCGGGCATCTGCCGCGCCTGCGCGGGCCTGGGCACGAGAACCGTCGCCGTCGGCAGCGGTGCCCGGGCCACCCCGGGCGGCGTCGCCCGTGCCCGCGCGGCGCTGCGCGGACGACCTCAGCCGGCCTGAGGCTGTTACGGACGGGCGCCCGGTTCGTCGACGATGGCGCGAGCGAGAACGGTCATCTGGCCCATGATGTCGCCCTTCTTGACGCTCGCGCCGTCGGTGACGGCCACGGTGCGCTCGCCGAGGAAGGTGTAGTCGCTGCGGTCGAAGATCCACTGGGACTCGACCTTCCCACCGCCGTCCCGGCGCGCGACGGCGACGCCGGGACGGCCGGCGGCGTCGGTCACCGAGTCGATCACCGTGACGCCGGGGATCTTCGCAGCGGCCCGGTAGAGCGCGGCACTGACGGCGGGCGGGGCGATCTGCTCGCGCAGGAGGTCGCCGATGGTCCTGAACGCCTCCTCGTCGGGGCCGGGTCCCAGGCCCGCGGTGTCGGCGTGGATCCTGGCCAGCAGTGCGTCCGGGTCGGTCGGCAGGGCGGCGACGTAGGCGTAGCTGCCGATCCCGGAGTAGGGCGCGGGTTCGGGCTCCCCGTGCTCGTCGCTTCCTCCGGGGTTCGGCAGATGCCCGTCCAGGAGCAGCAGTCCCCGCCTGCTGCCGTCGACGGACCTCCAGACCTCCCGGTCCCGCGGAGCCTCGCCCTCCGACTTCGCCCACTCGTCCAGGCTCTTCACGTAGACGAACTGGTCCCCGCGCGCCGCCGACGCGGGCTGCTGTTCGGCGGCCCTCGCCGCGCGGTCCAGGACGACCGCCGCCACCGGTCGGCCGGAGTCGGAGCCCTGCTGCGGCTGCCCACCGATCAGCACCAGGGACAGCGCCAGGCCGCCCGCCAGGGCGGGCAGGGCCACCCAGCCGAGCCGGATCCGCCGGGGCACGGCCGCCGGCCCGCGCGCGAACTCGCTCATCAGGTGCCCACGCAGCTGCCGCCGGCGGTCGGCGGAGAGCCCCGACCCCGTGGGCGGTGGCAGCGGCCGGGCGAGTTCGGCTCGTTCGTCCTCGTTCATCGGGTCCTCCCCGGTGTCGTCGACCTGGCCGCTTCGGTGCGGCCACCCCGTACCTGTCCGGCATCCGGAAGGAGTTCCCGCCCGCCCCGAAGCTCCTCGTCCGCCAGCGCGCGCAGCTTGGTACGGGCGCGCGAGAGCCGGGAGCGCACCGTGCCGATCGGCACCCCGAGTGCCTCGGCCGCGCTCGCGTAGTCCAGGCCCGCCCAGACACAGAGTCCGAACACCTCGCGCTCGGCCTTCCGCAGCCCGGCCAGTGCCCGCCGGACGGCGGCGAGCTGGGCGCCGTCGTCGAGCCGTCCGACCAACTCGTCGGCGAAGTCCGGCAGTACGTCGCGGTCGGGCAACCTCGCCATCGCCGCCCGGTGCCGCCGGGCCGCCCGGGTCGTGTTGCGCAGGACCTGGGCGGCTATCCCGAACAGCCAGGGCCGCACCGGCCCGCCGTCCTCCCGCAACCTGTCGCGCAGGCGCCATGCTTCGAGGAACGTCAGCTGGACGACGTCCTCCGCGGCCGCCCGGTCCCCCACCACCCGCACCGCGTACCAGTACAGGTCATCCGCCGTCTCATCGAACAACTCCCCGAACGCCCACTGGTCTCCGCTCCTCAATCGCGCCCGCTGTGACAGTTCCACACCCCCACCTGTCCGCGGCCCCCGCCCGGTTCCCGCCGGCCCGGGAAAACGGCGGGCCCCGACGAAACCGTCGGTTTCGCCGGGGCCCGTTCCGTACGGGGGCGGGGCCGTCGGTCAGTCGGCCGGGGGCCGGGTGGCGAGGCTGCGGGTGTAGTGGGCGGCGGCGAGGACGGAGGCCATCAGCTCGGAGTCGAGCACCGAGGCGTCGGCCAGCCGGGTGGCCGACGCGTGGGAGCCGAGCAGCGTCTTGGTGACCCTCAGGGCGGCCTCGGGGCGGCGCGTGATGGGCCTGGTCCACTCGGCCACCGCCCCGTCCAGGTCCTGCTCGGGGACGACGCGCTGCAGGATGGTGAGCTCACCCGCCTCCACCGCACCGACCGGACGGCCGGTGAGGATGATCTCCCGGACCCGGGCCGCGCCGACCTCGTGGAGCAGACGGGGCAGCAGACCGCCCCAGGCGACGGGCAGGCCCAGGGCGAGCTCGGGCAGCCGGAAGACGGCGTTGTCGGCGCCGACCCGCAGGTCGCAGGCGAGCGCCAGGGCGAAGCCTGCGCCGGTCGCCCGGCCCTGGACCCGTGCGACGGTGACGGCGGAGCTGTTGGCGAGGGCGTCGCAGACCCTGCGGGCCTTCTCCCCGTAGCTCCGTATCCGGCCGCCGGTCGGGTCCTCGTCCAGGCCCGCGAAGAGCTCGTCGCGGTCGCCGCCGAGGCAGAAGTCCCGGCCGGCCCCGGACAGCACGATCACGCGCACGGCCGGGTCGGGTACCGCGAGGACGGCGAGGAGTTCGTCCAGCATGGCCGAGGTGACGGCGTTCCCGGTCCCCGGGCTGTTCAGCTCGACGTGGAGCACCGCGTCCCGGAGCTCGGAACGGACCGTACGGACCGGCGCGGGCCCGGGGACCGGCGCGGGCCCGGGGACCGGCGCGGGCCCGGGGACCGGCGCGGGCCCGGGCTCGGGGTACCAGCCGCCGGGCGCCGGAGGGTTCGTCGGGTACGGGGGCTGCATCGCGTACGGGGGGTACTGGGGAGCCTGCGGGGAAACGTTCATGCGGCGACTCTCAGGGACGTCACCCGGTGGAAGACCATCCGGGGCGCGTGCTCCGGCGGGCTCACCGCCCGCAGCGTCGGGAAGCGCTCCAGCAGCTGGCTGAGCAGGGCGCGCGCCTCCAGCCGGGCCAGGCCCGCGCCGAGGCAGTAGTGGGCGCCGCCGCCGAAGGTGAGGTGGGTGCCCCGGCGGAGCGGGTCGAAGGTGTGCGGGTCCGGGTTGCGGCGCGGATCGCGGTTGGCCGCGCCGTACATCACGTGGACCATGGTGTCCTTGGGGAGGAACACCCCGGCCAGCACGGTGTCCTCGCCCGCGACGCGGCTGTTGACGCGGATCGGCGGGTCGTAGCGCAGCGCCTCGTCGATCGCCTCGTCGATGTGCTCGGGCCGCTCCCGCAGCCACTCCCACCTGCCCGGCGACTGCAGCAGCTGCCACACCAGCGAGGAGAGCAGCGTCGCCGTGGTCTCCAGCGAGGCGATGGTGACGAACATGGTGAGCTGGTAGACCATCCGGTCGGTGGCCTCGCGGTCGGACTCCAGCGCGTCCCAGGTGCGGATCCAGCCGGCGATCACGTCGTCGCCGTCGTTCTCGCGGCGCTCCCGGACGAGACGGGTGAAGTACTCGCGCAGGTCCATGGTGGCCTGCTCGGAGACCGCCAGCTGGCTCTTGGTGGGCAGCAGTTCCTGGGCGTGCACCTGGTTGTGGGTCATCGTCAGGATGTGCGGGTAGTCCGCCGGCGCGATGTCCAGCCAGCGTCCGATGGTGCCGATCGGCAGCTGCTCGCTGACCACGGAGGCGAAGTCCGCCTCGCCGTCCGTCCGTATTCGCTCGGCCAGGCGGTCGAGCAGCCCGGCGGCGTCGGCCTCGATCTCCGGCGCCATGTCCCGGAGGGTGTTCCGGTCGAAGAGGCTCCCGAGGCTGCGCCGCTGCCGGGTGTGCTCGGGGGCGTTGAGCCGGGAGAGGGTCCGGCTCATCTCCTGGGTGGCGACGGCCTCCCAGCGCTCCGTCCCGGTCTGCCGCTCCTGCCAGGCGAAGTCGGGGACGAGCCAGGTCCTGCCGCGCAGGACCTGGTCGCACGCTTCGTACCCGGTGACCAGGTAGCCGCCCCAGGGCGCCGGGACGAGGTCGCCCAGCGCCCGCAGCTCGTCGTAGACCGGACTCGGGTCGGCGAGCCCCTCGGCCGACCGCAGCCTCCGCAGGAGTGGCACGGCGGCGCGGCGGTCGGCCCTTCCACCGGGGCTCTCCAGGTCCGCGGGGCGGGCTTCCAACATGGCGGTCACACGGGGCTCCTATCGCGCGGGCGGGCAGTACGGCGGCGATCTACCCAGTAACAGCGCGCTCAAGCATCGATCCGTGTTGCTCCCGTCACGTTCCGCACCACCGTCGTGAGCCGTTCACCTCGCGGTGACCGAACGGCTCCCGACGGCGCGTCGGACCGGCCCCGGGCCGTCTCAGAGCCGGAAGACGTCCAGGAAGGAGCTCCACCACCCCTTCTTCTGCGGGGCCCGGGCGGACGCCGTGGCGGTGCCCTGCGGGTACACCTGAGCCGTCTCGGAGCCGGACACCGCCCCGGGCGGGGCGGTGTCCGGGCTCACGGCCGGCGCCGTGGTGCGGGCGGCCACCGGGCTGAACCGCACCGGCAGCGAGACCAGGCCGCGCTGGAACGGGCCCGGCCGCCACTCCACGCTCTGCGCGGGCACCGCGAGCGTGACGTCCGGGAGCGCGTTGAGCAGGCACTCGATCGCGCTCAGTGCGATCAGCTGGGCCGGGGACTTGGCCGGGCAGGCGTGCGGGCCGGCGCCCCAGGCCAGGTGGGCCCCCTTGCTGAGGGTCAGCCGGGCGTCGGTCAGCGCGGGGTCGCTGTTGGCGGCGGCGAAGCTGATCACCACCGGGCTGCCGGCGTCCATCGGGACGCCGCCCAGGTTGAGGTCCTGTATCGGGTAGTGCGTCGCGTAGTTGGCGATCGGCGGGTTGTTCCACAGCACGTCGTCGAGGGCGTCCTCGATGCGCAGTCCGGAACCGCCCTCGCCGGACAGCAGCAGGAGCAGCGCGTTGCCGATGAGGTTGCGCTCGGGCTCGACGCCGGCGCCCATCAGCATGACCAGCTGGTCCTTGAGCTCCTCGTCCCGCAGGCCGGCCGGGTGCTGGATGAGCCAGGAGGTGATGTCGTCGCCCGGCTGACGGCGCTTGAGCGCGACCAGGTCCATCAGGCAGGAGGTCAGCTCCTCGTTGGCCTGGATCACGTCGAGGCCGTCGAAGAGCGCGGACATGCTGCGGGTCAGCCGGTCGCCGATGTCGGCCGGGCAGCCGAAGAGCTGGTTGAACAGCAGCAGCGGCAGCAGCTTGGCGTAGTCGTTGAGCAGGTCTGCCCGGCCCAGCGCGCTGAACTGGTCGATCAGGTAGCCGGCGATCCGCTCGACGTGCCGGTTGAGCCGGTTGTCGTTGAGCCGGTCCAGGCTCTCGGTGACGGCCTTGCGCAGCCGCAGGTGCTCGGCGCCGTCCGTGAAGAGGCAGTTGGGCCGGTAGAACATCATCGGCAGGACGGGGCTGTCCATCGGCACCCGGCCCTCGTTCAGCGCCGCCCAGCGCCGCGAGTCCCGGGCGAACATTCCCGGGTTCTGGAGCACCCGCAGCGCGGCCTCGTGCGAGGTGACCAGGGTGGCGTCCACCCCCGGGGCCAACTCCACCGGTGCGGCGGGACCGTTGGCGCGCAGCTTGTCGTAGACCGCTTCGGGGTCGGACGAGAACATCTCCCCGTAGAGCGGTGTGCTCACGCCGGCATGCATCGGGCAGCCCGGCGGCGCCGACTGCGGGACGGGTCGCTGCAGAGATTCCATGGGTCGTTCCTTGGAGGAGGCCCCGGGCGGGTGCGGACCCGGGAGACGTGAGGGGAGGGAGACGTGGGGGAGGTCAGGAGGCGCGGTCGAGCAGGTGCCGCACGAGCGTCAGCAGGGCGTTGGCCGAGGAGCGCTGGTCCCGGGCGTCGCAGAACACCACCGGCGTGTGCGGCAGCAGGTCGAGTGCCTCGCGCAGCTGGTCCTCGGTGTACTCGCTCTGCCGGTCGAAGCTGTTGACCGCCACCGCGTAGTCCAGGCCGTACTGCTCGATCAGGTCGATGACGGGGAAGGTGTCCGCGAGGCGGGTCGGGTCGGCCAGCAGCAGCGCTCCCAGCGCCCCCCGTGCCATGTCCTCCCACAGCTGCATGAACCGCTGCTGCCCCGGCGTGCCGAACAGGTACAGCACCAGGTCGTCGCCGAGCGTCAGCCGGCCGAAGTCCAGGGCGACGGTCGTGGTCTTCTTGTCCGGCACGCCGCGGAGGTCGTCGACGCGGGTGGACGCCTGCGTCATGCTCTCCTCGGTGCTCAGCGGGGCGATCTCCGACAGTGCGCCGATGAGCGTGGTCTTGCCGACCGCGAAGTGCCCCACGACCAGGATCTTGACAGCGGTCGTCACCGCGCCCGGGACGTAGATGTCCTCAGGCGAACCGGCGTTGAAGTCCATGCAGTACCTTCTCTAGAAGTCTCGGGTCCGGGGCCTGGGCCGGGGGCGGGGCCGACCGGCGCAGCAGCCGTCCCTCACGGATCAGGTCCGTCAGCAGCAGCCTCACGACCCCCACCGGCAGCTCCAGCCGGGCCGCGACCTCTGCCACCGAGAGGTAGCCGCCGGAGCACAGCTCCCAGATCGCCCGGGTCTCCGGGCTCGGCAGGGCGGGGAGGTCCTGCTCGGGCGCGACGGTGACCAGGGTGATCAGAGACAGGTCGTCCGCACTCGGTAACTCGCGCCCACCCGTGATGACGTAGGAGCGGATGAAACCGCCGGTGACCCTCTGTTCCTCGCCGCCGGCCGTCATGAGCCGCTGAGCGTGCTCTGGCGCGGAGCCGCCGACATCGCCCGTCCGAGTGCGCCCACCTGCTGCTGCATCCGGAAGGACATCGCCTCCATGTCGACGTCGGGGGCGGTGGAGGCGGCCAGGTACGCGCCGCTGCCGGCCGCGATCAGGAAGATCCAGCCGTGGTCGTACTCCAGGAGGGTCTGGCGCCAGAGCCCGCCGCCTCCGCCGACGAACGGGGCGACCGCGCGGCTCAGCGACTGCATCGAGCTCATCGCGGCGGCGTTGGTCTCCGCCTCGTCACGGCCGATCTCGCTGGACCGCTCGAGCAGGAGGCCGTCGGCGGAGACGAGGATGGCGTGCCGGGCACCGGGTACTTGGAGTACGTCGTTGAGCACCCAGGAAAGATCACGGCTCACTGGATCTCGGTTCCTTCCGTGGTCATGGTGTTACGCCCGGACAGCGTGCCGCGCTGGAACGCGCCGAGGCGGGACGGCGTGTGCTGGCCGGTGCTCCGCATCGGCTCCTCGGCCCGGCCGGGGTCCTGCGGAGTGGGGACGACCGACACGGGGCGCTGGCGGCGGCGCCGGGGCAGCAGCCCGTCCGCGGTCGTCTCCGGTCCCGCCGTCGCCGCGGGCGGCGCCGGCACCGGGGCCAGCGGCGCCGCCGGCTCGGACAGCGACACGAGCCGCTGACCGGCCGGTTGCCCCCAGGCCTGCGCGGGCTGCTCCACCGGCGCGGCCTGGTAGTCGGCGTACTCGGCGGCGGGCGGGGCCGCGACCTCGCTGCTGAGCAGCTCGGCCGGCAGCAGCACCACGGCCCGCACGCCCCCGTACGGGGAGACCGAGTCGACGGAGACCCGGAAGCCGTAGCGGGCGGCCAGCATGCCGGAGACGGCGAAGCCGAACTTCGGGGGGTTGCCCAGGCTGGTGAGGCTGATCGGCGCGCCCGGGTTCAGGAGCACCGCCGCGCGGTCCTTCTCCTCCTGGCCCATGCCGAGGCCGGCGTCGTCGATGATCAGGCAGACGCCGGTGGGGACGGCCTGGACACTGACCTCCACCGGGGTGTCCGGGGCGGAGTAGTTGGTCGCGTTGGCGAGCAGCTCGGACAGCACGACGGCGATGGGCTCGACGACCTTGCTGGCGAGCGAGACGCTGACCCGGGAGTGGATCCGCACCCGGTCGAAGTGCCGGATCCGGCCCTGGGCGCTGCGGACCACGTCGTAGACCGAGGCGACGCTCTCACGGCGGCCCAGCCAGCCGCCGCAGAGCACCGCGATGCCCTGGGCGCGCCGGCCGAACTGGCTGTTCGTGTGGTCGATCGTCATCAGGTCGGCGAGGATCTGCGGGCTGTCGCCGTACTTCCGCTGCACCTTGTCGATGACGACCTGCTGCTCGTCGGCCAAGCCCTGCAGCGTCCGCATCGCCGCCTTGAGGACGGCCTTGGTGTCCTCCTCGGCGTCCCGTCGGACGGCCGTCAGCTCGGACGCGTGCTGGCCCTGCATGCGGTCGTGCAGCACGGCGAGCTCGTCGCGCTGCCGCTGTGCCAGGGCGCTCTCCTCCTCCAGGGAGGCGTTGCGCCGCCGCAGGGCGAGGTTCGTCCTGCGGGCTTGGAGGGCCGCTCCGACGGCTGCGAGCATCACCACGATGAAGACCCAGAAAAAGGGTTCCTGCACAAATGACGTCATGAAACTCTCTTCAGGTGGCATCGCGTGGAGCCGGTCCGGGCCCCAAATCGCGAATGGGACTGGCGGCCTGAACCTCTCCGAAAGACACCTGATGTCACATCACATCGAAGTGCTTTGCGGCACGAGACCTGCGGCGACGCCTATCGCGGAGTCAGCCTACTGCAACTCATGCCATGTCAGAACAGATGCCAAAAAGGGCACTTGGGGTGAAATTCGACGACCCGCCGGGGGCTCTGGTGCCAATTGGCGAAGTTTGTGATGCCGCGTTAACCACAGGGACACATCTCGACCACACCCGCGTTCACGCGCAGAGTGATTCCGCTGTCACGCTCCGGAATTCGCGCCGTCCGGGAACGCCCGAGGGCTCCGGCGAACCGCGCGGTTCGCCGGAGCCCTCGGCTGCGGCCGGACCGCCGCTCGGTCAGGAGCACTTGGCGGCGAAGTTCACCAAGGACATCCCGGCGACCTTGTCACCGTCCATGGTGAACACGTACTGCCAGCCCGGCTGGTCCTCCACCGGGAGCTCGTACCGGTCGGCCCCCCGCTGCTTGAGGCCCTTGGTGCCGTAGGCCTGCTGCAGGGCGTCCGCGGTGGAGCCGGCGCCGACGCCCTCGGCGGTCCTCGCCTCCGCCGGGGCGACGAGCTCGCGCAGGCCGGAGGGCGCGAAGGAGGCCCGGCCGGTGGCCAGGTACGCCTTCTCCATGGTCTCCCGGGCGACCTTCAGGTCGACCAGGGCCATCGTCGAGTCCGCGATCGCCTTGGCGGCGGCGGCCGAGTCCTGGGCCGAGGCGGCCGAGGCGGCGGCGGCCGCGGCCGCGTCCTTCGCGGAGGCGCCCGGCGCCAGGGTGCCCCCCGGCGCGGGAGCCTTGCCGCTGGCCGCGTCCGCCTTGGCGCTGAGGTCCTTGTAGCGGGCCTCGGTGGCGGCCTCGGCGGCCATCCGGGCCTGGTCCGGAGCCGGGCCGCCCTTGTAGACGAAGTCCGTGCAGCCGCCGAGCAGCGAGACCGGCGCGGCCTCCAGTGCCCCGGTGGCCAGGCCCGCGTCCTTCGCCATGCCCGGCTTCAGACCGCGGTAGCCGGTTGCCGCGAAGGCCTCGGGCGCCTTCGACGTGGCCGCCGCCGAGGGCGTGCCGGCGGCGGCGGCCGGGGCCTTCGCCGTGTCCTTCTTGTCGTCGGACGTACAGGCCGCCGCTCCGGCGACCAGCAGTGCCACCGAGATGCCCGCACCCAGCGCGCGGACCGAGGCTCTGTTCTTCCCCATGTCGTCAACCCCCCACGTGATCGTTCGAGGGCCACCGTAGCGAAGGTCCGCCCACGGTCCACAACCGGTTTCCGGAGCCGGGAACGCGGGAGGGGCCCGCGTCCGTGGACGCGGGCCCCTCCGGTGCAGCCGTCCGTCAGCGCATCGAACCGGTGCGCAGCAGGGTGCGGATGACGCGCATCGCGACCGAGAGGCTGGACAGCTCGTAGTTGTCCGAACCCCTTATGTCGTCGAGGGTGCTCTTGGCGCGGTTCAGCAGGGTCGCGTTGAGCTCGGCCCAGGCGGCGTACCGCTCCTCCGGGGTGGCGCCCTCGGGACCGCAGGCCAGGATGTCGGCGGTCAGCGCCGCGTGCGCCGCGAAGAGGTCCTCGCGGATCGCGGCCCGGGCCATCGACGACCAGCGGTCGGTGCGGGGCAGCTCGATGATGCGGTCGAGCAGGTGCGAGATCTGGAGCCGGTCGCCCAGGTCGTAGTAGAGGTCGGTGACCTCGGCGACGTCCTTGCCGGAGCGGTCCGCGACCTCGGCGATGTCCAGGGTCGGGAAGACCGAGGACAGGCCGGCGATCCGGGTGGCCAGCTCCTCCGGCACCCCGGCCTCGGCGAGCTCGTCGTACACCGACTCGAACCAGGTCAGGTCCTCGCCGCGCAGCGGCTTGGGCAGCGAGGCCCAGACCTGGTTGACCCGGTCGTGGAAGAACTCGATGGTGCCGGCGATGTCGAGCGGCTGGCGGCGGTTGTTGAGCATCCACCGGGTGGCGCGCTCGACCAGGCGCCGCGAGTGCAGCCGCATCTTGGTCTGCACCCGGGCCGGGACCTTGTTGTCCAGGTCCTCGATCTCGGCCCAGATCTGCTCCAGGTCGAAGACGGCCCGCGCGGCGGTGTGCGTCCGGGCGATCTCCTCGTAGGTCGCGCCGGTCTCCTCCTTCAGGCGGAAGGCGAAGGTGCAGCCACCGCGGTTGATCGTGTCGTTGACGATCAGCGTGGTGATGATCTCGCGGCGCAGCGCGTGGTTGTCGATCGCGTCGGCGAACTTCGCCCGCAGCGCGCTCGGGAAGTACTCGTGCAGCGCGGTGTGGAAGAACGGGTCGTCCGGCAGCTCGGTGGCCAGCAGCTCCTCGGCCAGGATGATCTTGGTGTACGCGAGCAGGACGGACATCTCGGGCTGCGAGAGGCCGCGGCCGTTCTGCTGGCGCTCACGGATCTGGCGCTCGGTGGGCAGGAACTCCAGCGTCCGGTCCAGCTGGCCGGCCGACTCGAAGCGGTTGATCATCCGGGCGTGCACGTTGACCATGCTGTGCGCCTGGGCGACGGCGTTGGCCAGCACCACGTTCTGCGCGTAGTTGTTGCGCAGCACCAGGTGGCCGACCTCGTCGGTCATCTCGGCCAGCAGGGCGTTGCGCTGCTTGACCGTCATGTCGCCCTCGGCGACGACCTGGTTGAGCAGGATCTTGATGTTGACCTCGTGGTCCGAGGTGTCCACACCGGCGGAGTTGTCGATCGCGTCGGTGTCGATCCAGCCGCCGGCGCCCTCCGGGCCGCCGGTGGCCGCGTACTCGATGCGGCCGAGCTGGGTGCAGCCGAGGTTGCCGCCCTCGCCGATGACCCGGGCCCGGACCTGCTCGCCGTTGACCCGGATGGAGTCGTTGGACTTGTCGCCGACCTCGGCGTTGGTCTCGGTGGAGGCCTTGACGTAGGTGCCGATGCCGCCGTTCCAGAACAGGTCGACCGGGGCCTGGAGGACCGCCTTCATCAGCTCGGCCGGGGTCAGGCGGGTCGCCTCGACGCCGAGGGCCGCGCGGACCTGCGGGGTCAGCTGGATCGACTTGGCGCTGCGCGGGAAGACCCCGCCGCCGGCCGAGATCAGCGACTTGTCGTAGTCGTCCCAGGAGCTGCGCGGCAGCTCGAACAGGCGGCGGCGCTCGGCGTAGGAGACGGCCGCGTCCGGGTTCGGGTCGAGGAAGATGTGGCGGTGGTCGAAGGCGGCGACCAGGCGGATGTGCTCGCTGAGCAGCATGCCGTTGCCGAAGACATCGCCGGACATGTCGCCGATGCCGATGACGGTGAAGTCCTCGGTCTGGGTGTCGACGCCGAGCTCGCGGAAGTTGCGCTTGACCGACTCCCAGGCGCCGCGGGCGGTGATGCCCATGCCCTTGTGGTCGTAGCCGGCCGAGCCGCCGGAGGCGAACGCGTCGCCCAGCCAGAAGCCGTAGGACTCGGCGACGCCGTTGGCGATGTCCGAGAAGGTCGCGGTGCCCTTGTCGGCGGCGACGACCAGGTAGGTGTCGTCCTCGTCGTGGCGGACCACGTCGGCCGGGTGCACGACCTCGCCGCCGACCAGGTTGTCGGTGATGTCGAGCAGCGCCGAGATGAAGGTCTTGTACGAGGAGACGCCCTCGGCCAGCCAGGCGTCGCGGTCGACCGTCGGGTCCGGCAGCTGCTTGGCGACGAAGCCGCCCTTGGCGCCGACCGGGACGATGACGGTGTTCTTGACCATCTGCGCCTTGACCAGGCCCAGGATCTCGGTGCGGAAGTCCTCACGCCGGTCGGACCAGCGCAGACCGCCGCGGGCGACCTTGCCGAAGCGCAGGTGGACGCCCTCGACCTGCGGCGAGTAGACCCAGATCTCGAACGCCGGGCGCGGGGCCGGCAGCTCCGGGATGGCCTTCGGGTCGAACTTCATCGACACGTAGGAGTGCCACTCGCCGGAGACGGCGCGCTGGAAGAAGTTGGTCCGCAGGGTGGCCTTGATGAGGTTCAGGAAGGAGCGCAGGATGCGGTCCTCGTCCAGCGAGACGACCTCGTCGAGGGCGCCGGCCAGCTCCTCCAGGATGCCCTCGGTCAGCTCCAGGGCGCCCGAACGGTGGCTCGGGCTCAGCCGGGCCTCGAACAGGTTGACCAGCAGCCGGGTGGTGTGGGTGTTGTTGCGGAGCGCGTCCTCCATGTAGTCCTGGGAGAACGTGGAGCCCGCCTGGCGCAGGTACTTGGCGTACGTGCGCAGCATCATCGCCTGGCGCCAGGTCAGCCCGGCGGTCAGCACCAGCTCGTTGAAGCCGTCGTTCTCGGCCTTGCCGGTCCAGGTGGCGGCGAAGGTCTCCTGGAAGCGCTCGCGGGCCTCGTCGGTGAGCTCGGTGGCCTCGCGCAGCTTCAGGCCGAAGTCGTAGACCCACGCGGTGGTGCCGTCGGAGCGGCGCAGCGCGTACGGGTGCTCGTCCAGCACCTCGACGCCCAGGCGCTGGAGCACCGGCAGGACCTCGGTGAGCGAGATCGGGCCGCCGACCCGGTAGATCTTGAAGCGGCGCTCGTCGTGGCCGGCGCCGACCGGCTGGTACAGGTTCAGGCGGAAGTCGCCCTCGCCGTGCAGCGACTCGATCTGCTTGATGTCGGCGACGGCGGTGCGCGGCGGGAAGTCGGCGCGGTAGCCGTCGGGGAAGGCGTTGGCGTACTTGTGGCCGAGCTCGGCGGCCTTCTCCTCGCCCAGTTCGAGGTGCAGCTGGTCGTGGAAGCCGTCCATCCAGAACCGGGCGGCCTCGGCCAGCCGGTTCTCGATCCGCTCGATGTCGGAGTCGGTGAGGTGCGGCAGCTCGGTGCCCGGGGCGACCCGGACCACGAAGTGCAGGCGGGTCAGCACCGACTCGGTGGCGTACACCGTGTAGTCGATGGTGGCGCCGTTCAGCTCCTCCTTGAGGATGTCGGTGAGCAGCAGCCGGATGCGCGTGGTGTAGCGGTCGCGCGGCAGGTAGATGAACGCCGAGAAGTAGCGCCCGTACTCGTCCTGGCGCAGGAAGAGCCGCAGCTTGCGGCGCTCCTGGAGGTAGAGCACGCTCGTCGCGATGGAGAGCAGCTCGGAGGCCGGGGTCTGGAAGATCTCGTCCCGCGGGAAGGTCTCCATGATCTGGAGCAGGTCGCGGCCGTCGTGGCTCTCACTGGAGAAGCCGGACTCCTCCAGCACCGCCTGGACCTTGCGGCGCACGACCGGGATGCGGGTGACCGACTCGGTGTAGGCGGCGGAGGAGAACAGGCCGAGGAAGCGGCGCTCGCCGACCGGCTCGCCGGCGGCGTTGAACTTCTTCACGCCGACGTAGTCCAGGTAGGACGGGCGGTGCACGGTGGCACGGCTGTTGGCCTTGGTCAGGACGAGCAGCTTCTTCTCGTGGGCCTTGGCGCGCACCGGCGCGGAGAGCCGGCCGAAGGCCTCGCTGACCGCGTGGTGGGCGTCGTCGTGGCTGCGCGGGTCGGAGCGCAGGATGCCGAGGCCGGTCCCGGCGACGGCCCTGAGGACCTCCTCGCCCTCGTGCTCGACCAGGTCGTACTCGCGGTAGCCGAGGAAGGTGAAGTGGTCGTCGGCGAGCCAGCGCATCAGCTCCCAGGCCTCGCCGACCTCCTGCTCGGGCAGGCCGGCCGGGGGCTGCTCGGCCAGCTCGTCGGCCAGGCGCAGCGCGCTCTCGCGCATCTTCGTCCAGTCCTCGACGACCTCGCGGACGTCGCCGAGCACACGGCGCAGGTCGGCCTCGATGGAGCGCAGGTCCTCGCGGTCGGTCTCGCGGTCGACCTCGATGTGCATCCACGACTCGACCGTCGCGTCGGCGGGCCACTCGGTGCCGGCGGCCAGGCTGCGGGAGCAGGCGTCGACGTCCAGGATCTCCAGCAGCTTGCCGGTGATGTCACGGCGGACGACCAGCTGGGGGTGGATCACGATGTGGATCGCGCGGTCCTGGCGGGACAGCTCGTTGGTGACGGAGTCGACCAGGAAGGGCATGTCGTCGGTGACGACCTCGACCACGGTGTGGCCGCAGGACCAGCCGTTCTCCTCGACCGAGGGGGTGTGGACCCGCACCTCGGCGGTGCCCTGCGGGCGCTTGAGGCCCAGGCGGTAGTGGGAGGCGGCCGCGCCGTAGACGTCGACCGGGTCGAGGTCGACCAGGTCCTCGGGCGCGGTGTGGAGGTAGTAGTGGTGCAGGTACGCGGTCAGAGCGCCGTTGCTCAGACCTTCCCCCGGCGCCGCTCCCCCCACCTGGCTGTTCTCAGCGGCTGCGGCTGCCTTCTTGAGCAGTTCGGCCTTGGCTGCGTCCAGCTTGGTCTGCATGACTTCTTGGCTCCTGTCGCGCGCCGTTGCGTGACTCGGTGGTGTGTGGATGTACACCGACGGGTCACCGCAATCCTGCCGCACCATCCGACTGAAAGGGGCTCATGGCACGCATGAAACGCCCGCCCAGCGGGTAGGACGTCTCATTCGTCCTGCGAGCCACCCGACGACGCCAGCCAGCCTAACCGGATCAATCGAAGGTGGACAGGGACAGGTAGGCGCAAACCCGCAGGATGTCGGGTCCGTCCTGGACAGCATGTCCAAACCGGAGCCTGGTGTTCACTCTCAACCCATGTGCGGGTGGCGGTGGTGCGTCGGCGGGACGAAGGTCTCCTTGATCGACCGGGCCGAGGTCCAGCGGAGCAGGTTCTGCGCGGCGCCCGCCTTGTCGTTGGTGCCGGAGGCCCGGCCGCCGCCGAAGGGCTGTTGGCCGACGACGGCTCCGGTGGGCTTGTCGTTGATGTAGAAGTTCCCCGCGGTGAAGCGCAGCTCCTCGACGGCCTGGGCGATGGCGTAACGATCCTGCGCGATCACCGAGCCGGTCAGCCCGTATGGGGCGCCGCCGTCGACCCGGCGGAGCACGTCGTCCCAGCGGGAGTCCTCGTAGACGTGGACGGCGAGGATCGGGCCGAAGTACTCGGTCCGGAAGATCTCGCCCCGGTGGTCGGAGGAGACCAGGACGGTCGGCCGGACGAACCAGCCGATCGCGTCGTCGTACTGCCCGCCGGCCGCCAGTTCGATCGTCGGATCGGCCTTCGCCCGCTCGATGGCGTCCCGGTTCTTCTCGAAGGCGCGCCGGTCGATCAGGGCGCCCATGAAGTTGGACAGGTCGGTCACGTCACCCACCGCGAGCGCGTCCACCTCGGCCAGGAAGTCGTCCTTGATCCTCTGCCAGAGGCTGCGCGGCAGGTAGGCCCGGGAGAGCGCCGAGCACTTCTGGCCCTGGTACTCGAAGGCCCCGCGGATCAGCGCGGTCCTCAGGACCTCCGGGTCGGCCGAGCGGTGGGCCAGCAGGAAGTCCTTGCCGCCGGTCTCGCCGACGATCCTGGGGTACGTGCGGTAGCCGCCGATGTTGGCGCCGATGGTCTGCCACAGGGACCGGAAGGTGGCGGTGGAGCCGGTGAAGTGCAGCCCGGCGAACGCCGGGTCGGCCAGCGCGACCGGGGAGACCTGGAGGCCGTCGCCGGTCACCAGGTTGATCACCCCGGGCGGCAGGCCGGCCGCCTCCAGCAGCCGCATCAGGTGGTACGCGGCCAGGGTCTGGGTCGGCGCGGGCTTCCAGACCACGGTGTTGCCCATCAGCGCGGGGGCGGTCGGCAGGTTGCCGGCGATCGCGGTGAAGTTGAACGGGGTGATCGCGTAGACGAAACCCTCCAGCGGGCGGTGGTCGGTGCGGTTCCACACGCCGGGCGAGGAGATCGGCTGGTCGGCCAGGATCTGCCGGGCGAAGTGGACGTTGAACCGCCAGAAGTCGATCAGCTCGCAGGCGGAGTCGATCTCGGCCTGCTGCGCGGTCTTGGACTGGCCGAGCATGGTGGCCGCGTTGAGCGTCTCCCGCCAGGGTCCGGCGAGCAGGTCGGCGGCGCGCAGGAAGACCGCCGCGCGGTCGTCGAAGGAGAGCGAGCGCCACTGCCGCCCGGCGGCCAGCGCCGCGTCCACCGCCGCCCGGGCGTCCTCCCGGGTGGCGTTGCCGAGCACGCCCAGCTTGGCGGCGTGGTGGTGCGGCTGGACGACCTCGATCCGCTCACCGCCGCCGAAGCGCTGCTCGCCCCCGATGGTCATCGGCAGCGGAACCTGCTCGGCCGCCAGCTCGTCCAGCCGCCGGACCAGCCGGTCCCGCTCCGGACTGCCGGGCTCGTACGTGTGCACCGGCTCGTTGACCGGGACCGGCACCTCGGTGACTGCGTCGATGGGCATGGCGGCTCCGTCCTGGCGGCTGGTCGGGTGTGACACCAGCCTGACCAGCCGGGGCGCGATCCGCCCGTTCAGACACGCGGATGGCGGACGTGGCGCCCGCCACGTCCGCCCGGGCGGGCCCGAGGTCAGCCCGCGATCCGGCCGGCCAGCTCGACCGCCTCGGCCAGGCTGTCCACCACCGGGACGCCGACCGGCTCCAGCTTCTCCCGGGTGTGCGAACCACCGGTGTAGAGCACCGCGTGGGCGCCCGCGCCGAGCGCCGCCAGGGCGTCGTCCGCGGCGTCGCCGATCAGCACCGTACGGGCCGGGTCCACCCGCTCGCCGAGCGCGGCCAGGTGCCGGGTCAGGTGCTCCGCCTTCTGCCCGCCGGACGGGCCGCTGCGGCCGTCCACCCGCAGGAAACCGCCGGTCAGGCCGAAGGTGTCGACCAGCGGCACCAGCTCCGCGTGGTCGTACATCGACAGCAGGGACTGGCTGTTCCCGGCCTCCCGCCAGCCGTCCAGCAGCTCGCGCACGCCCTCGGTCAGCCCGCAGGACGGGCTGAGCTCCCGGTAGCGGTCGTGGAACGCGTCGTCGAGCCTCAGCCACTCCTCCGTGGAGGGCATCCGGCCGAGCAGCCGCTGGTAGAACCGCGGGATCGGGATCTCGTACTGCTCGCGGTACTCCTGGAGGGTCATCGGCCCGACGCCGATGGTCGCGAAGGCGGCGTTGCTCGCCCCGAGCACGGCCTCCATGTCGTGGAAGAGCGTGCCGTTCCAGTCCCAGACGATGTGAGTGCGCACGGGGTGAAACGGTAGCCCGGACGGACGACACGCCGGTAGGACGGAACTCACGCGAGCAGGGACGGGATCTCCTGGGTCGCGTACCAGAGCAGGTCGTGGTCCTCGGCGCCGTCCACGGTGAACTGGGCGTCCTGGTCGCCCGCGTCGGCCGCGGCCACCGCCGCAACCGCCGCCGCGACGTCGGTGACCACCTCGTCGTCGGCCACGTCGGCGTGCACCGCGGCCGCCTTGGCCAGCCGCACCGGGCCCGCCAGCACCACCCGGCCGAGCGAGGCCTGGTCCTGGTACTCGTCGCCCGGGAAGGGCCGCACCGACGCGTCGGCCACGTCCAGCGCCACCACCACCCGGCGGCGCGGGGCCTGCGGGTCGCCCGCCAGCAGCCGCAGGGAGGACTGCGCGGCCCGGTTCAGCGCCGCGTACTCCAGCTCCTCCAGGTCGTCGCTGACGTACCACTCGCGCAGCGCGGGCGTCACGGCGTACGCGGCGGACTGCTCCAGGGAGCCGCCCTCGTGCGCCGCCGCCAGGCCGGTCAGGGTGGTGGGCACGTACACGCGCATCGGTGGCACTCTCCGGTTCGTCCAGCGGGGTTCGTCCAGCGGCACAGATTCTCCAGCGCCCCAAGAATAAGCGCCGCCGGGCCGCCCGTGATCACCTCCGCTCCGGGGCGGGCGCTCACCGCTGGGCCCGCAGGGCCTCCCGGCTGGTGCGCAGGGCGCTCTCCAGGACGGCGCCGCGGCGGGCCGGGTCCATCATGTTCGGGCCCATCACCGCGAGGTCCTCCAGGGTCGGCGCGAGCAGCCGCACCCGGACGCCCTCGGCCCGCAGCAGCGCGGCCTCGCGCAGCAGCTGCCGGGTGACGGCGTGGCGGTAGCGGCTCACCAGCTGGGCGAGCACGCCGCGCGGGCGGTCCCGGGCGCGCCACTCGCGCAGGGCGGCCAGGGCGTCGCGGCCGCTGCCGAGCCGCCCCTGCTCCCCGGCCCGCCCCTGCCGGGGGTCCAGCCGCAGGGCCATCGGGGCGATCACGTACACCTCCTCCAGCCCCCGGCCGAGCATCAGGTCGGCGTTGGTGGCGGACCAGCAGCCGCCGTCCACGTACGCCGAGCCGTCCAGCCGCACCGGCGCGAACCAGCCGGGGATCGCGCAGGAGGCCATCACGGCCTCGGGCACCGGGACGGCCGGGGCGTCCGGGTCACCGAAGACCACCCGACGGCCGCTGCGGTAGTCCACGGCCACCACCCGCAGCGGCGGCCCCCCGTCGCGGGGCCCCGGCAGCCCGCCGTCGCAGGGCGGTTCGCCCTCGCCGGGCGGCTCGCCTTCGCCGGGCGGTTCGCCGGTGCCGAGCAGGCCGCGCACCAGCTCACCGACCGGCGCCAGCGAGCCGCGGCCGTGCGGCGCGATCGCCGAGACCATGGTCAGCAGCGGGTACTCGCGCGGGTGCCGGACGGCGTCGCGCAGCAGACTGGGCGAGCCGATGCCGGCCCGGGGGCGCGGCGGCAGCGCGCCCCCGACGGCGGTGTCGTAGTCGAAGCCCACCCCGGCCAGCGGCCCCTCGGTGACCGGCAGGCCGCGCTGGTGGTCGCGCAGCTGCTCGGGGCGGACGCCGCCGGCCAGCATCGCGGCGAGGATCGCGCCCGCCGAGGTGCCGAGCAGGACGTCGGCCCCGCCCGGCTGCCGCCCGGTGGACTCCTCGACGGCGCACAGCGCGCCGACCGTCCAGGCCGCGCCGAGCATCCCGCCGCCGCCCAGCACCAGGCCGCGCCGCGGCGGGCCCCCGGCGGGCGGGGTGGTCCCCGCGGCCGCCGGGGCCGGCGCCGCCGCCACCCGTGTCGTCATACCGGCCACCCCTCGTCGTGGGAGCCCGGCCGTCGCTCCCGGTCAGGCTCCGATGGTGCGCTCGGGGCCGGTACGGCGCAACGCGGCGGCCGGGCACCGCCACCCGGTCCGCCCAGCCGGAGCGTCCCCTTTCGGGCCGTACGGCCCGTCCCCCAACGTCAACCGGGCGCCGCCGTACGGCCCGTCCGACCCGCCGCCGCATTGGTCGATTCACCCGGATAGGTGAAGCCGGCCGCCCGCCCCGACCGCCCCGGAAACCCGTTGCCGCCCCACACGGGGCGCCCCCAGCCTGGACCCGTCCGTACTCGCACCACCCGGCCGAGGAGCCGCCACCGTGACCGTGCACTTCAGCGCCCACCTCACCGCCCGCCCGCACCGCCGTCCACGCAACCCCGGCGGCTGCGACCCGGCCGGCCGTCGGCCCCGCCACCCGCGCGCCGCCTGCACCGGCGCCCCCGGGCCCGACTCCGGGGCACTGGCCGCCCGGTTCGCCCGCCAGCTGGTCGAGGTGCTCACCGGCGCACGGCCCTCCGGCCAGCTGATGCGGCACACCAGCCTGGACGGCTACGGGCAGCTCGCCTCGCTGGTCCGGGCCGGCGCACTGCGCCGCGGCGGCCCCGCCGACCGGCCCCGGCTCGGCCCGGTGCACGACCGCTCGCCCTCACCGGACGCGGTCGAGGCCTGCGTGCGGGTCGACCTCGGCCGACGGCACCACATGGTGGCCTTCCGGCTGGAGCAGCGCGGCCCGGCCGGACAGTGGCAGTGCACCGCCGTGGAGGCCCGATGAGCACCCTGCCGCACCCCCGGCGGCACCGAACGGCGCAGGGCGCCGTCCCGGTGCGGGAACGGCGCCCTGCGTGGCGTCCTGGCTGGTGGCCGGCGGCCGGCTCAGCTCTTGCGGCGGCGGCCCTTGGCCGACTTCGCGGCCTTGCGGCGCTCGGCGCGGGTCAGGCCGTCGCCCTCGTCCTCCGGCGCGAGGTCCTCGAAGTCGCCCTCGACCACACCGCCGCCGACCTCGTCCGAGGGGGCCGTGTAGTGCAGCCGCTGCGGCTTCGGGGCCTCCAGGCCCTTGGCCTTGATCTCCGGGCGGGCGGCGTCCTTCTCCAGCTTGTCGAGCACCACCTGGGCGTCCTCGACCGGGACCTCCTCGACCTGCTGCTCGACCTGGACCTCCAGGTTGAACAGGAAGCCGACGGACTCCTCCTTGATGCCCTCCATCATCGCGGTGAACATGTCGAAGCCCTCGCGCTGGTACTCGACCAGCGGATCGCGCTGCGCCATGGCCCGCAGGCCGATGCCCTCCTGGAGGTAGTCCATCTCGTAGAGGTGCTCGCGCCAGCGGCGGTCCAGCACCGACAGCACGACCCGGCGCTCCAGCTCGCGCATGATCTCCGCGCCCAGCTGGTCCTCGCGGGCGCCGTACTGGGCCTGGATGTCCTCCTGGATGGACTTGATCAGGAACTCGGGGGTCAGACCGGCCGAGCCGCCGGCCTCCTCCTCCAGCTCCTCCAGGTCGAGGGTGACCGGGTAGAGCTGCTTGAGCGCAGTCCAGAGCTTGTCCAGGTCCCAGTCGTCCTCGAAGCCCTCGCCGGTGGCCGCCCGGACGTACGCCTCGACGGTGTCGTCCATGAAGTGGCCGACCTGCTCCTGGAGGTCCTCGCCCTCCAGGACGCGGCGGCGCTCGCCGTAGATGACCTCGCGCTGGCGGTTGAGCACCTCGTCGTACTTGAGGACGTTCTTGCGGATCTCGAAGTTCTGCTGCTCGACCTGGGTCTGCGCGGAGGCGATGGCGCGGGTGACCATCTTGGACTCGATCGGCACGTCCTCGGGCACGTTGGCCATCGAGAGCACGCGCTCGACCATGCCGGCCTTGAACAGGCGCATCAGGTCGTCGCCCAGCGACAGGTAGAAGCGGGACTCGCCCGGGTCGCCCTGACGGCCGGAGCGGCCGCGCAGCTGGTTGTCGATCCGGCGGGACTCGTGCCGCTCGGTGCCGAGGACGTAGAGGCCACCGGCCTCCTTGACCTCGTCCTGCTCGGCCTTCACCGAGGCCTTGGCCTTCTCCAGCGCGTTCGGGAAGGCGGCCTCGTACTCGTCCGGGGTGTCCGTCGGGGTCAGCCCGCGCTGCGCCAGCTCGGCGGCGGCCAGGTGGTCGGCGTTGCCGCCCAGCATGATGTCGGTGCCGCGGCCGGCCATGTTGGTGGCGACGGTGACGGCGCCCTTGCGGCCGGCCTGGGCCACGATCTGCGCCTCGCGCTCGTGGTGCTTGGCGTTCAGCACCTCGTGCGGGATGCCGCGCTTGCGCAGCTCCTGCGACAGGTACTCGGACTTCTCGACCGACACGGTGCCGACCAGCACCGGCTGGCCCTTCTCGTGCTTCTCGGCGATGTCCTCGACCACGGCCGCGAACTTGGCCGGCTCCGACTTGTAGATCAGGTCGGGCTGGTCGATGCGCAGCGGCGTCTTGTTGGTCGGGATCGGCACCACGCCGAGCTTGTAGATCTGGTGGAACTCGGCGGCCTCGGTGGTGCCGGTACCGGTCATGCCCGCGAGCTTGTCGTACAGGCGGAAGAAGTTCTGGAGGGTGATGGTGGCCAGGGTCTGGTTCTCGTTCTGGACCTCCACCCCCTCCTTGGCCTCGATCGCCTGGTGCATGCCCTCGTTGTAGCGGCGGCCGGCCAGGATGCGGCCGGTGTGCTCGTCGACGATCATGACCTCGCCGTTCATCACGACGTAGTCCTTGTCCCGCTTGTACAGCTCCTTCGCCTTGATGGCGTTGTTCAGGAAGCCGACCAGCGGGGTGTTCACCGACTCGTAGAGGTTGTCGATGCCCAGGTAGTCCTCGACCCGGGTGACGCCCTCCTCCAGGACGCCGACGGTGCGCTTCTTCTCGTCGACCTCGTAGTCCCGGTCGATCTTCAGACGCAGCACCAGCTTGGCGAAGTCGGCGTACCACTTGGTCGCCTGGTCGGCCGGGCCGGAGATGATCAGCGGGGTACGGGCCTCGTCGATCAGGATCGAGTCGACCTCGTCGACGACCGCGAAGTTGTGGCCGCGCTGGACGAGTTCGTCCTTCGACCAGGCCATGTTGTCGCGCAGGTAGTCGAAGCCGAACTCGTTGTTCGTGCCGTACGTGATGTCCATCGCGTACTGGCGCTTGCGCTCGGCGGGCGTCATGTTGCCCAGGATCACGCCGACTTCGAGGCCGAGGAAGCGGTGCACCCGGCCCATCCACTCCGAGTCGCGCTCGGCGAGGTAGTCGTTGACGGTGATCAGGTGGACGCCCTTGCCGGTCAGCGCGTTCAGGTACGCGGGCAGGGTGCCGACGAGGGTCTTGCCCTCACCGGTGCGCATCTCGGCGACGTAGCCGTGGTGCAGGGCGGCGCCGCCCATCAGCTGGACGTCGTAGTGCCGCTGGCCGAGCACGCGCTTGGCGGCCTCGCGGACGGTGGCGAACGCCTCGGGGAGGATGTCGTCCAGGGTCTCGCCGTCCGCGAGCCGCTGCTTGTACTCGTCGGTCAGTGCGCGCAGCTCGGCGTCGGTGAGGTTGACGAAGTCCTCTTCGATGGAGTTGACCTGGGCAGCAATCCGCTGCAGCTTGCGAAGGATCTTGCCCTCGCCGGCGCGCAGGATCTTGTCGAAGACGGACACGTGAGCGGGCTCCTTGCCTGTATTGGCACTGGACGACTGCACGGCGGGTCCACCCCACCGCACGGGCCATCGTATGCGAGGAGTCCAATCCCCCGGGAGGTGCGTCAGCACGGTATTCCCGTGTCACCCGCGCGAGCACATGGCCCGATAGCACCGTCCACCGGGACAAAACGGTCGCCGGGCCCGAGAGTTGGCCACCTGGCGGACCGGCGGACCGGCGGGATATTCGGATGCCCGCTTTCCTCGCCCGGCGAAATAATCCGTTCATGGAAGAAACCAGCACCGGCCCGGTCACCCTCACCACCGAGCGGCTCGTTCTGCGCGCCCCGCAGGAGTCCGACATCGACGCGGTCTTCGCCGCGTGCCAGGACCCGGAGATCCAGCGATGGACCGTCGTCCCGTCGCCGTACCGGCGCGAGGACGCGGAGTTCTTCGTGCGCGATCTCGCCGCCGGGGGCTGGCGCAGCGGAGCGAACCGGATCTGGTGCGTGTTCGAGCGCGAGTCCGGCACCCTGGTCGGCTCCCAGGGGCTCGTCCTGCGCGCCCACGACCCGGGCTCCGCCGAGATCGGCTGGTGGGCCGTGAAGGAGTTCCGCGGCCGCGGCTACACCACCGAGGCCGCCCGCGCCGTCTCCCGCTACGGCCTGCGCGAGCTCGGCCTGCGCCGCCTGGAGTGGCAGGCCTACGTCGGCAACGAGGGCTCCCGCGCGGTCGCCGAGAAGGCCGGCTACCGCGTCGAGGGCACCCTGCGCTCGTACGCCGAGCAGCGCGGCGTCTTCCACGACGCCTGGATCGCCTCCCTGCTGTCCTCCGACCTGGACTGAGTCCGCGCTGTCGGTGCCCCCGGCTACGCTCGCCGGCATGACCGCCGCTGCCGCCCGTCCCGCCCCCGTCGCCGTCCTCAGCGCGGACGACGCCCGCCGGATCGCCCTGCGCGCCCAGGGCCTGCTGGGCGCGCCGGACCGCCGTGCCGGGGTGCGCGGGGTGCTGCGGCACCTGGGCGCCGTACAGCTGGACACCATCTCGGTGCTCGCCCGCTCGCACGAACTGGTGCCGTACGCCCGCCTCGGCGCGGTCGGCCGCCCGGCCGTCGAGGCGGCGTACTGGGGCGGCGGCGCGAGCTTCGAGTACTGGTCGCACGCGGCCTGCATACTGCCGGTCGAGGAGTGGCCGCTGTTCGCCTTCCGGCGCCGCCGCTACCGCGACCGCGGCCACCTCTGGGGCCACCAGGTCACGCCGGAGACCTACCGCGCCGTGCTCGACAAGCTGCGCGCCGAGGGGCCGTTGACCTCCACCGAGCTGGGCGGCGCCAAGAGGACCGCCGAGTGGTGGGACTGGTCCGACACCAAGATCGCCGTCGAGCGGGCGCTGGCCTTCGGCGACGTGGTCTGCACCGAGCGCCGGAGCTGGAAGCGCGTCTACGCACTGGCCGAACAGGCCATCCCGGACGCCCTGTTCGGGCAGGACCGGTCGGACGAGGAGTGCGTGCGCACCCTGGTCGCCCAGGCCGGCGCCGCGCTCGGCGTGGCCACCCGGGCCGACCTCCTGGACTACCACCGGCTGCGCGCCGAGCAGTTGGACCCGGTGCTCGCCGACTGCGGGCTCGTCCCGGTCGAGGTGGCCGGCTGGGGCCCGGACGGCGCCCCGGCCCCGGCCTGGGCCGACCCGGCCGCCCTCGCCGCCGCCCCCCGCGGGCGCCACCGCACCACGCTGCTCTCGCCGTTCGACTCACTGATCTGGGACCGCGCCCGCACCGAGCGGATCTTCGGCATGACGCACCGGCTGGAGGCCTACACGCCCAAGCACAAGCGGGTGCACGGCTACTTCGCGATGCCGCTGCTGGCCGGCGGCCGGCTGGTCGGCCGGGTCGACCCGGCCCGCGAGGGCCGCACCCTGGTCGCCCGGCAGGTCTCGCTGGACGGCGACCGAGGGCACGGCGCCCGGCACGTCGAGGCGCTGGCGACGGCCCTGCGCGAGGCGGCCGGCTGGGTCGGCTGCGACGAGGTGCGGGTCGGGGCGCTGCACGACGAGCGGCTGCGCCCGGCCCTGGAGAAGCTGCTGGCGGACCGCTAAGTCCCGCCCGGCTCACCCTATTTCGAGGATCTTCTCCCGCATCGCGTACACCACGGCCTCCATCCGGGAGTGCAGCTGGAGCTTCTCCAGGATGTTACGCACGTGGTTCTTCACGGTGTTCTCGCTGATGAACAGTTCCTTGGCGATCTCCCGGTTGTTCCTCCCGGTCGCCACCAGCTTGAGCACCTCCAGCTCCCGGTCGGTGAGCCGGGGCGCGGGCACCAGGTCCCGGTCGTCGGAGCGGCGCTGGATCATCGACTTGAACTCGGTGAGCAGCTTGGACGCCATCGAGGGGCTGATCTGGGACTGCCCGTCGGCGACCGCGCGGATCGCGGTGGCGACCTCGTCGGTGGAGATCTCCTTGAGCAGGTAGCCGGTGGCGCCCGCCTTGATCGCCTCGTAGAGGTCGGCCTCCTCGTCGCTTATCGTCAGCATGATGATCTTGGTGCTGGGTGCCACGTCCTTGATCGCCGTGCAGGCCTCGATCCCGCTGCGACGCGGCATCCGGACGTCCATGAGGATGATGTCGGGCAGCAGGTCGGCGGCCTTCAGCACGGCCTCGGCGCCGTCCCCCGCCTCCCCGACGACCCTGATGTCCGGCTCCTCCGCGAGGACGATCTCCAGCCCCCGGCGGAACAGCGCGTGGTCGTCCACCACCAACACACGGATCGGCTCACCCCGGCGCGGCTCGTACGCGGGCTCCTCCTCCGCCCCCAACGGCAGCCCTGGCCCGACCCCGGGCCCCAGCCCGAAGTGATCCCCCATCCGCTCCTCCCCCTTCGCGGGTCGTCGTGCGCCAATCATTCCACGCCCCGACGCCTCCGCGGTCACCCTCCGATGCCCATTCCCCCGCATCGGGTGACCCCCTCCGTCCGGGACGCGACGCCGTCCGAACCGCCCCGCCCCCGAACGCCGGTGACCCCGGCGGCCACGGCCGCCGGGGTCACCCCTCCATCACTTCCAGGACGGTCAGTCCTCGTCGTCGGACCCGCCGATCGCGCCGCCCGCCCCGCTGCCCGGCCCGGCCGCGAGGTCGGTCTGCAGGTGGATGACGCCGTAGTGGTAACCGTGCCGGCGGTAGACCACGCTCGGCAGGCCACTGTCCTTCTCCACGAAGAGGTAGAAGTCGTGGCCGACCAGTTCCATCTCGTAGAGCGCCTGGTCCAGCGCCATGGGGGCGGCCGGGTGCGTCTTCTCCCGGACCACCAGCGGGCCTTCGCCCTCCACCTCCAGGGATCCCATCATGGTCTTGCGGACGGCGCCGTTCGTCTCGCCCTCCAGCGCCCTCGTGTCCGGCAGCGCGGCCAGGGCCGCGGTCGCCTCGGCGACGCTGATCGGGGTGCGGCCGTTCGCGCCGCCCTTGTGCACCCGACGCCGGTCCGCGGACTTGCGCAGCTGCGCGTCGAGCTTCGCCGAGGCCAGGTCGAGCGCCGCGTACGGGTCGCCGGCGGCGGCTTCGGCCCGGATCACCGGCCCACGGGTACGGAGAGTGATCTCCACCCGCTCGGACCGGTCGGCCTGCCGCGGGTTGTGCTCCTTGGACACCTCGACGTCGAGGCTGATCACCTTGCCGTCGAACTTCTGGACCTTCTCCAGCTTCTCGGCCACGTGCTCGCGGAACCTCTTGGGCACCTCGGTCTTGCGGCCCTTGACGACGATGTCCACGCAGAACTCCGATCCCTCGTGCTGACGCCGATCCGGGTGCTACCGGACCGGACTGAGACCCAGCTGGACCAGCCCATCCACTGCCGGCCCCCCGTCCCCGCCGCCAGCGGCGGAAACGACTGGCCCTCACCTCACTTCCTCCCCACCAGGGACGGTTGAAACCCCCTGAAGCCTTATCGAACACCTCACACGGGTTTTTCGCCTCCCCAGGCGACAAGGAGGGTATGACCCGATACTGCGGTCAGGCGGTCAAGCTGGTGCACCCTGTCTACCCTCTCGCGAGTGAAGTATGGGTAAATACCTGGACAACACCCCCCATACGGCGCATCCTGTGCTGACTCTCCGTGCCTGCCGCCGCCAGGAGCAGCCGTGCCCCCGACCCCCTCCCCCACCCGCCCGACGCCCGCCCAAGGGCCGTTCGGCCACGCACTGGCCGGGCTGCTGGACGTCCTGCTGCCCGCCGACTGCGCGGGCTGCGGCAGCGAACGCACCCAGCTCTGCCCGGCCTGCCGGCACGTGCTGGCCACCGCACGGCCCGCCCCCACCCTGCTGCCCTGGACGCACGCCGCCGCGCCGTACACCGGTCCGGTCCGGCAGCTGCTGCTCGCCCACAAGGAACGCGGCGCGCTGCGGCTGGCCGGGCCGCTCGGCGAGGCCCTCGGCCGCGCGGTGCGCTCCGCCCTGGGCGCGCGGGCCGGGGCCGCGCCGCTGCTGCTGGTCCCGATGCCCTCGGCACGCTCGGCCGTCCGCGCCCGCGGGCACGATCCGACGCTGCGGCTGGCCGGGGCGGCCGCCCGCTCACTGCGCCTGGCAGGCCTGGACGTACGGGCCGCACCGCTGCTGCGGCACGCCCGGCCGGTCGTCGACCAGACCGGGCTGAACGCGGCCGAGCGGCGCCGCAACCTGCACGGCGCGCTCACCGTGCTGCCGCGCGCCCGGACCGGGCCGACGGGCCTGGCGGGCCGTCACCCGGTGCTGGTGGACGACCTGGTGACCACCGGGGCCAGCCTCGCGGAGGCCGCCCGGGCGCTGGCCGGCGCCGGCCTGCCGGCCCGGGCCGGTGCCACGGTCGCGGCCACGGTGCGCCCGGCCGGCTGACCGCCGCTGTCGGTACCTCAGGCGGACCGGAAGGTCCATCAGCCCCTCCGGGTGCGGCGTCAGCCCGTCCGGATGCGGCGTCAGCCCGCGTAGAAGAACGACCGGGGCTTGTCGATCAGCGGGGCCTCCCGCCACTGGTTGTTGACCAGCCGGTAGGCCTTGACCTCGCTC
This sequence comes from Kitasatospora sp. NPDC101235, assembly GCF_044767505.1. Classification (NCBI taxonomy): domain Bacteria; kingdom Bacillati; phylum Actinomycetota; class Actinomycetes; order Kitasatosporales; family Streptomycetaceae; genus Kitasatospora; species Kitasatospora sp. NPDC101235. The sequence goes on along the minus strand of NZ_JBIWNZ010000010.1, from coordinate 12,238 downwards.
GGCTTGCCGTCCGTCTGCTTGACCTCCGCCATCGCGAGCACCGGCGGCGCCTGGGTCAGGCTGTCCGCCCGGGACTCCGAGGCCGCGACGGTCATCATGCTCTCGGCGCTCTGCAGCTGGGTGTCCGTGCTCTGCGAGCCGTCGGTGCTGATGAAGTAGAGCTGCTGGGTCCGGTCGGCCTCCTTGCCGAGCACCAGCAGTTGGTCGGCATCCGCCCAGGACACCGAGGCGACATCGGTGAGCGTGGGTGCGGCCCGGCGCAGCCCGGTGATCTTCACGGTCGGCGCCTGCGGGGTGCCGCCGTGCACCACCAGGCCGAACATCAGCGAGCGCGTGGCCACGCCCGGGGTCTTGACCACCAGAGCGACCCGGACGCCGTCCGAGGAGATCTTCAGCGCCTGCACGGTCTGCCCGGTCAGCCCCTCGACCGGAACGGTGTACGCCTTGTTGCCGCGCACCATCACCACCGACGAGGTCTGCTTGTTGCGGTCCACCACCCAGAGGTTGCCGCGGCCGTCCCAGCTGGGCGAGGCGAAGCCGTCCTCCTTGTCGCCGGACTTCGCCGGCGAGCTGAGCACCGGCTCGCCCAGGTTCACCGCGTTGTCCGTCAGCTGCACCGAGTAGACCTGGTGGCCGTCCTCGCTGATCGCGGCGGCCTGGGCACCGCCCCGGCTGACCGCGATGGTGCCGAGCGGCGGCTTGGTGTTCGACTGCGGCTTGCCGAGGACGCCGCGGACCGGGTCGCCGGGGCGCCCCTCGTCGGTCGCCACCAGGGCACCGTCTGCGCGCTGGTAGTACTGCGTCGCGGCCGTCGGGCCGGCCAGCGAGCCGGGGCCGGTGGCCGGCACGTCGCTGCGGCTGGCCGTGCAGGCGCCGCGCTGCCCCTTCAGCTCCAGCCGCTCGACCTGGCCCTTGCCCTGGTCGGCGAGGGTGTAGAAGAGCTGGGTCGCCATCCGCCGGCAGGCCATCGGCTCGCCGATGTCCGCCTTGCCGAGCTGCACGTGGGCGACCCGGCTGTCGTCGATGGTCACCTTGTCGACCGTGGTGTCGGTCGGGAACGCCGTACGGACCACCGGCGAGAGCCAGGTGGAGGGGCCGCTGACGAGCGCCCGGGCGGCCGAGGTGAGCGGGTCCGTCCGGCGCCGCAGGTAGATCGGGTCGGCGATCAGCACCTCCTGACCGGCGTTCCCGGAGACCACCAAGGACGGGTCGGGCGCGGTGTAGAAGAACCGCTCGACCTGCCGGAAGCTGTTCCGGAAGTTGGTCTCGTTCATGATCACGCCGGGCGGCAGCTTGTCGATCCGCCACTCGCCGTCCTTCTCCCGGACGAAGGTGAAGTCGGAGGAGACGTTGTTGTTCTGCCCGGTCACCAGCAGGTACGAGTGCTTTTCGTCGACGGTGGCGACCAGCTGCCCGCGCACCGCCGCGGAGACCACGGTGTCCGCGTCGGTGACGTCCGGGACGGGCGCGATGGTGGTGGCGGAGAGCACCTGGGTCCCGGCGTCCGGGTTCCAGGCGGCGGCGGCGCTCTCGGTGAGGTACTTGCGCGCGGTTTCGTACCCCTCGTCGGCGGTCACCGCGTCCAGGAACCCGGTCAGCAGCTCACGCGGCTTGGCGCCCCGGCCGGGCGCCACCGGGTAGACCCGGGCCTGCAGGTTCTTGTCCGCCGAGCCCTGGGACAGCTCCACCCTGGTGATGCCGCCGGAATCGGGCATGGCCGCACAGCCGCTCGCCACCAGGGCGCCGAGCAGCGCGCCGACCGCCGCGACGAGCCGCGGCTCAGTCCTGTTGCTCGTCCCTCGCACGCTGCGACCCCTCCGCGTCCGTCGTCCCGCCCGTCACGTCCGGCTCCGCCGTCCGCTGTGCCACCGACGGCCGTCCCGGCGTCGGGTCCACCATGACCTGGGCCCCGGTGGCCCCGTACCCGGCGGCCGTCCACACGTCCGAGGGGTCCGAGCGCGGCCCCTCCGGCATCCGGCGCCGGCCCAGCCCGGGGCCGATGTTCAACACCCCGCCGAGCCCGCTGCCGAGGCCGTTGCCCACGGCCTCCGGCGTCTCCGCGTGGTCCTCGACGGCGGCGCTCGCCGTCGCGCCGGCCGGGCTGATCGCCCGCCGGTACGGCGTGCCCTGCGCACCCAGGCCGCGGTTGTTGCGGGAGTCCTCCGGCTCCAGCCGGAACGGCGCCCGGGTGATCTCGCCGCCACGGGTGCGCGGCAGGGTGAGCCGGAAGTGCGAGCCGCCGCCGGGCTCGCCCCAGGCCTGGAGCCAGCCGCCGTGCAGGTGCGCGTCCTCGACCGCGATCGACAGGCCGAGGCCGGTGCCGCCGGTGGTCCGCACCCGGGACGGGTCGGCCCGCCAGAAGCGGTGGAACACCCGGGACGCCTCACCCGGCTTGAGGCCGATGCCGTAGTCGCGCACGCCGACCGCGACCGCGCCGTCCGCGGAGCCCAGCCGGACCACCACGTCGCGGCCCTCGCCGTGCTCCAGCGCGTTGACCACCAGGTTGCGCAGGATGCGCTCGATCCGGCGGGAGTCCACCTCGGCCAGCACCGGCTCGCCGTCGCCGCGGATCACCACGGCGCTGCCCTTGGCCTCGGCGAGCGGTTCGGCGGCCTCCACCACACGGGCGACGATCTCGCGCAGGTCGACCGGCTCGGCGTCCAGGATCGCGGCGCCGGCGTCGAAGCGGCTGATCTCCAGCAGGTCGGCGAGCAGCGACTCGAAGCGGTCCAGCTGGCCCTGGAGCAGCTCCGCCGAGCGGGCCGCCATCGGGTCCAGGTCCTCGCGGCTGTCGTAGATGAGGTCGGCGGCCATCCGGACCGTGGTCAGCGGGGTGCGCAGCTCGTGCGAGACGTCCGAGACGAACCGCCGCTGCACCCGGGACAGCTCCTCCAGCTGGCGGATCTGCGCCTGGAGGGCGTTGGCCATCCGGTTGAAGGACTCCCCGAGGCGGGCGATGTCGTCCGTCCCGGTGACCTTCATCCGCTCTTCCAGGTGCCCGTCGGCGAGCCGCTCGGAGATCCCGGCGGCCATCCGGACCGGGGTGACCACCTGGCGCACCACGACCCAGGCGATGCCGCCCATGAGGATCACCACGAAGACCCCGGCGGTCGCCAGGGTGCCGGTGACCAGGTTGAGGGTGTCGGTCTCCTGGCCGAAGGAGAACACGTAGAACATCTGGTACGGCGTCCCGGCCGGGCCGACGAACTGCATGCCGAGGGCCAGCCCGGGCTCGGACTTGACGCTGCTCTCCGGCGAGCGGTGGATCCGGGTCGGCTGGTCGAACATCTGGCCGGGCTCGGCGAGCAGCTTGGCCCGCAGGGTGTCCGGGATGCTGATCGGCTGGATGTCGCCCGAGTAGCGCGGCGCGAAGCCGGCGGTGTCGGGCACGACGGCGCCGGTGCCGGGGGCCATCGCGATCACCGAGTAGACGGTCTGCCCGCTCCCGGCCAGGTCGTTGACCTGCCGCAGCAGCCAGGTGCCGATCTCGTCGACGGTCGGGTCGGCGGTGCCCCGCAGCTTCTGGTCCCGGGCCTCGTCGATCTTCTTCTGCTCGACCTGGAAACCGATCCGGGCCTGCGCGCGGGCGGCGTCCATCTTGGTGTCGAGCAGGCCGGTGCGCACCTGCGCCACCACGACCACGCCCAGCACCAGGACGACCGCGATGGACGCCAGCAACGACACCGCGACCACGCGCAGCTGGATCGACCGGCGGTACAGCGCGGCCACCCGGTGCACGGGGCGGCGCAGCTGACGCTTCACCAGCGCGACCACGCCGGAAGGGCCGCGTCGGCGGCGGGTGCTCGAACTCAGCACGTCGCCGCGCACGGCCCCGGCCCCGTCGGTCGCGGAACCCGACGGGGTGTCGTCTGCCCGGTCCGTCACGTCAGCTGGGTCCGGCCTTGTAGCCGACGCCGCGGACGGTCACCACGATCTCGGGGCGCTCCGGGTCCTTCTCGATCTTGGAACGCAGGCGCTGCACGTGGACGTTGACCAGTCGGGTGTCCGCCGCGTGGCGGTAACCCCAGACCTGCTCCAGCAGCACCTCACGGGTGAACACCTGCCAGGGCTTGCGGGCCAGCGCGACCAGCAGGTCGAACTCCAGCGGGGTCAGCGGGATGCCCCGGCCGTCCCGCTTCACCGAGTGGCCGGCCACGTCGATCACCAGGTCACCGATGGTCAGCTGCTCGGGCGTGGGCTCCTCGGCGCGGCGCAGCCGGGCGCGCACCCGGGCCACCAGCTCCTTGGGCTTGAACGGCTTGGTGACGTAGTCGTCGGCGCCCGACTCCAGGCCCACCACGACGTCGACCGTGTCGGTCTTCGCGGTGAGCATCACGATCGGGATGCCGGACTCCGCCCGGATCTGCCGGCACACGTCGATGCCGTCACGGCCGGGCAGCATCAGGTCGAGCAGGACCAGGTCGGGCTTGGTCTCCCGGAACGCGGCTAGCGCCCTGTCCCCATCCGCGACGAAAAACGGCTCAAAACCCTCACCACGCAGCACGATGCCGAGCATCTCGGCCAGTGCGGAGTCGTCATCAACGACGAGGACGCGTCCCTTCATGCGTCCATCCTCTCATTACCGGATTGTGACCTGCCGCACAGCAGTGCCAATGCTCCAGAACGGCCAACTCCCCCACCGGTGCATTCCGGCCATACCAGGCGAATACCCCCACCGAAAACGCCTCCGGACCCCCTCCGCGCCCCGCCGGGAACCACCGCCCGGCCCGCCGCGGAGGACCGTTGCCGATCAGCAACCGGATCGCCATGAGGCCGGTTTCCGGCCCCATGGCACGATGGGCGCTGCGCGCGGGCGGAAGATCCGTTCGCAGTCGCGCCCGTGACGCCCTCCGAGGAGCAGTGATGACCGACACTCCGGGCTGGGCCTCGCCCAGCTCGTCCGAGCCGCCCCGCGACGGCGCCCGGCCCCCGGCCGACGCGCCCTCCGCCGTGCCCGGGCCGTCGGCACCACCACAGGCCACCCCCGGCTGGACCGGCCCGGCCGGCGCCCCCCGGAACGGACAGCAGTGGGGCCAGCAGCCTCCCGGCGGCCACCGCCCGTACGGCTGGGGCGCCCCGGCGAGCCCCAAGCCGGGTGTCATCCCGCTGCGCCCGCTGAGCTTCGGCGAACTGCTGGACGCCGCCGTCACCACCGTCCGCCGGCACTGGCGCACCGTGCTCGCGCTCTCGCTCGGATTCGCCGTGATCGCCCAGGCCGGCACCGTCCTGGTCAACCTGCTGATCAAGGGCAAGACCGGCCAGGCCACCCAGACCCTGCGGATGCTGGCCGACCTGCCGCTGGAACTGCTGCTCAACGTGTTCGCCACCGCGCTGCTCACCATCGTGGTCAGCCGCGCCGTCCTCGGCCGGTCGGCGACCGCCGGGGAGGCCTGGCGCGACGCCCGCCCCCGGCTGCTGCAGCTGCTCGGGCTGACCCTGCTCACCGTCCTGCTGGGCCCCGGCGTGATGCTGCTCGGCTTCGCCCCGCTGATCGGCTACACCGCCACAGGCACGGGCTCCCCCGCGATCGCCGGCCTGCTCACCCTGGTCGGCCTGCTGACCGTGCCGGTCGCCGTCTGGCTGTGGATGCGCTTCAGCCTCGCCGCCCCCGCCCTGATGCTGGAGAAGCAGGGCGTGCTGACGGCGCTGTCGCGCTCGCGGCGCCTGGTCCGCGGCGCCTGGTGGCGGGTCTTCGGCATCAACCTGCTGGGCCACCTGCTGGCGCTCGTCGTCGCCGTGGTCATCGCCGTCCCGTTCCAGATCATCGGCCTGGTGCTGGGCTTCGAGAGCATCAACCGCCAGGGCCTGCCCGACACCGCCGACCAGGGCGTCGCCATGGTGCTCCTGCTGGCGGTCGCCGGGATCCTCGCCGGCACCTTCACCACCCCGTTCATCGCCGCCCTCGGCGTGCTGGTCTACATCGACCAGCGGATCCGCCGCGAGGCCCTGGACATCGAACTCGCCCGCGCGGCCGGCCTGCCCGAGCACGGCGGCGCCGACTGGGGCGCGCAGGGCGACCCGACCCCGGCGAGGCGCTGAGCCGGATGCCTAACTGGGGGGACAGGCTCCTCGCCGCGGGCGGCGCACCGGTCACCGTGCCGCGTGACCCGGCGCGCGACGCCGCCCGCGACGAGCTGCTCGACGCGGAGTACCACAAGCACGACCCGTCCGTGCTGCAACGGATCACGGACTGGTTCTACGACCACATCGCCGCCGCACTCGACAGCATCTCCGGCGACGGCACCGACGGCACCACCGGACTGATCCTCTTCCTGATCGTCGCGGTGCTGATCGGCGCCGCGGTCTGGTGGCGCCTCGGCGCACCCCGCCGCGCCGCCCGCACCGTCCAGGACGTGTACGGCACCGAGGGCCCGCGCAGCGCCGACCGGTACCGGGCGGACGCCGCCGGGCACGCCGCCGCCGGCCGCTGGACCGAGGCCGTCCGCGAGCAGATGCGTGCCCTGGTGCGCGGCCTGGAGGAGCGCACCCTGCTCGACACCCGCCCCGGCCGAACCGCCGACGAGGCCGCCGCCGAGGCCGGCCGGGCGCTGCCCGAGCACGCCGCCGCACTGGCCGCGGCCGCCCGGACCTTCGACGACATCGCGTTCGGCGAGCGCACCGCCGACCAGGACGCGTACCGGCTGCTGCACGAGCTCGACCGGACGCTGGAGCGCACCCGCCCGGTCCTCGCGCCCGACGCCGCCGGTGTCCCCGCCTCGGCCCCGACGCCCGGAGGAGCGGCATGACCGGTACCGTCCCCGCCCCCGCGGCACCGCCCGCCGCCGAAGCGCCCGCCGCCGCCCCGAGCAGCCTCGCCCCCACCACCCGCGGCCTGTGGCGCCGGGCCCGCTGGTACCTGGCCGTCCTCGCCGCCCTGCTGATCGGCGCCGCCGCCGTGTCCGCCCTCGGCCAGGACCGCCGCTACCCGTCGCTGGACCCGCGCTCGTACGACCACGACGGCGCCCACGCCGTCGTCGCCCTGCTCGAACGCCAGGGCCTCAAGGCCGAGTTCACCACCGACCCGACTGCCACCCCGGCCGGCCCGGACACCCTCGTCCTGCCCGAACCGGACCTGCTCAGCCCCGCCCAGCTGCGCGCCGTCGCCGCAGCCCGGCACCGACGGCTGGTGCTGGTCGCCCCCGGCCCGGCCGCGCTCACCACACTCGCCCCCGGCATCCGGCTGTCCGACGACGCGGACGGGCTGCCGTACGCCTCCGTCCGCTCCGCCCCCGCGGAGTGCTCGCTCCCCGAGGCCGTCCGGGCCGGCAGTGCCCAGCAGGGCGGCATGCTCTACACCAGCGGCAGCCGCGGCGAAGGCTGCTACCCGCGCGCCCACGGCTACCCGCTGGTCAGCCTCCCGGCCGGGGACGGCGACCGCGACGTCATCGTGCTCGGCAGCGGCACCTTCCTGCACAACAGCGAACTCGCCGAGGACGGCGACGCCTCCCTCGCACTCGGACTGCTCGGCTCGCAGCCCCGCCTCACCTGGCACCTGCCCGACTACTCCGCCCCGCTCCCCGAGGGCGCCCGCACCAAGACCTTCGGCGACTACCTGCCGAGCGGCTGGCACTGGGCCGGCTACCAGCTCGCCGTCGCCGCCGTGCTCGCCGCCCTCTGGCGCGGGCGCCGACTCGGCCCGGTGGTCAGCGAGAACCTTCCCGTGGTGGTCCGCGCCGCCGAGACCACCGAGGGCCGCGCCCGCCTGTACCGGCGGGCCAGGGCCCGCGGCCGCGCCGCCGAGGCGCTGCGCGGCGCCACCGCCCACCGCCTCGCCCCCGCCCTGGGCGTCCCGCTCCAGGCCGGCGCACCCGACCCCGACGCGCTCTGCGTCGCCGTGGCCGGCCGGCTGCCCGAACGGCCCGCCGGGGACGTCCGGGCCCTGCTGTACGGCCCGCCCCCGACCGACGACGCCGCGCTGCTGCGGCTCGCCGACGACCTCGACGCCCTCGAAAGGCAGGTACGGAACCCGTGACCGACCAGGCAACCGCCCAGCTCCGCTCCGTCCCCGGCACGGCACCCGCTACCCCCGCCACCGACCCGCGCACCGCGCTGACCGCCCTGCGCGCCGAGATCGGCAAGGCCGTGGTCGGCCAGGACGCCGCCGTCACCGGCCTGGTCGTCGCCCTGCTCTGCGGCGGCCACGTGCTGCTGGAGGGCGTCCCCGGCGTCGCCAAGACCCTGCTGGTGCGCACCCTGTCCACCGCGCTCAGCCTGGAGACCAAGCGCATCCAGTTCACCCCCGACCTGATGCCCGGCGACGTCACCGGCTCGCTCGTCTACGACGCCCGCACCGCCGAGTTCTCGTTCCAGCCCGGCCCGGTCTTCACCAACCTGCTGCTCGCCGACGAGATCAACCGCACCCCGCCGAAGACCCAGGCCGCCCTGCTGGAGGCCATGGAGGAACACCAGGTCACGGTGGACGGCGTACCGCGCGCGCTGCCCGTCCCGTTCCTGGTCGCCGCGACCCAGAACCCGGTCGAGTACGAGGGCACCTACCCGCTGCCCGAGGCCCAGCTGGACCGCTTCCTGCTCAAGCTGGTCCTGCCGCTGCCCGACCGCGACCAGGAGTTCCAGGTGCTCTCCCGGCACGCCGCCGGCTTCGACCCGCGCGACCTCGGCGCGGCCGGCGTCCGCCCGGTCGCCGGTCCCGAGCACCTGGCCGCCGCCCGCGAGCAGATCGCCAAGCTGACCGTCTCCCCCGAGGTCCTCGCCTACATCGTCGACCTCTGCCGGGCCACCCGGCAGTCCCCGTCGCTGTCCATCGGCGTCTCCCCGCGCGGCGCCACCGCCCTGCTCGCCGCCTCCCGCGCCTGGGCCTGGCTGGCCGGCCGCGACTACGTCACCCCGGACGACGTCAAGGCGCTCGCCCTGCCCACCCTGCGGCACCGGGTCGCGCTGCGCGCCGAGGCCGAGATGGAGGGCGTCACTGCCGACTCCGTCATCCAGGCCGTCCTCGCCCAGACGCCCGCACCCCGCTGACCCCACCCCCACCGCACCGCACCCGTTCCGGCCCTCCGGCCCACGGGCTTCCGTCGCACGGGCTTCCGAAGGAGCGCACCGCATGGCCCTCACCGGGCGAACCGCCCTGCTCGCCGCACTCGGCGCGCTCGTCGTGGGCCTGCTGCTGCCGTCCTGGACCGGGATCGGCCTGGTCACCGGTGCGGTGCTGATCGCCGTCGCGGTCGACCTGGTGCTCGCCGCCCCGGTCCGCAGCCTGCGGTTCGGGCGGGGCGGCGACACCACCGTCCGGCTCGGCGAGCCCGCCACGGTCGAACTGACCGTCACCAACCCGTCCGGCCGGCTGCTCCGGGGCCTGGTCCGCGACGCCTGGGCCCCGTCCGCCTGGCGCCCCGGCACCGCCGAGGCCGCCTCCCGGCACACCCTGGCCCTCCCCGGCGGCGAACGGCGCCGGATCACCACCGTGCTCACCCCCACCCGTCGCGGCGACCACCACGCCCACCGGGTGACGGTCCGCTCGCTCGGCCCGCTCGGCCTGGCCGGCCGCCAGGGCTCACACCTCGTCCCCTGGACGGTCCGCGCGCTGCCCCCGTTCGCCAGCCGCAAGCACCTGCCCTCCCGGCTCGCCCGGCTGCGCGAACTCGACGGCCGCACCTCGGTACTGACCCGCGGCCAGGGCACCGAGTTCGACTCCCTGCGCGAGTACCTGCCCGGCGACGACATCCGCTCCATCGACTGGCGCGCCAGCGCCCGCCGGACAGCGAACACGGCCACCGGCGCGGGGGGCCTCGCCGTCCGCACCTGGCGCCCCGAACGCGACCGGCACATCCTCGTCGTCCTCGACACCGGCCGCACCTCGGCCGGCCGGGTCGGCGACGCGCCCCGACTGGACGCCGCCCTCGACGCCGCCCTGCTGCTCACCGCCCTCGCCACCCGGGCCGGCGACCGGATCGACCTGCTCGCCCACGACTCCCGCAAGCGCGTCACGGTGGCCGGCAGCTCGGCCCACGAGGTGCTGCCCGCCTTCACCAACGCGATGGCCAGCCTGGAACCCGCGCTGCACGAGACCGACATGCGCAAGCTGGTCGCCACGGCACTCAAGATGGCGCCGCAGCGCTCGCTGATCGTGCTGCTCACCGGCCTCGACGCGGCCCCGGCCGAGGACGGCCTGCGCCCGCTGCTGCCGATGCTCACCAAGCGCCACGAGGTCGTCCTCGCCTCGGTCGCCGACCCGCAGCTGGACGTCCTCTCCGCCGGGCGGGGCACCCTGGAGGCGGTCTACGGCGCGGCTGCCGCCGAGCAGACCCGTGCCGACCGCCGCGCCACCGCCGAGCGCCTCACCCGCCACGGCGTCACCGTCCTGGACGCCCCTCCCGCCCGGATCGCCCCGGCCCTGGCCGACACCTACCTGGCACTGAAGGCCGCCGGCCGGCTCTGAGGACCCCCGGCGCCCCCGGCACCACCCTCGTCAGCTCGTCCGACCGCCCCTCAGTCCCTCGTTGAGCCGGGCCGCCCGGCGGGTCAGGTAGTCGCGCTCGGCGAGGTTGGGCGCCTTGTGCGCCGCCTCCACGTACAGCCGGGCCGCCGTCACCAGATCCCCTTCGCACTCGTGGAGGTACGCCGCCACCGCGCTGTACCTGGGCAGATCGCCGTCCAGCTCCGCGAGCGCCGCCAGCCCGGCGCGCGGACCGTCGGCCTCGCCGACCGCCACCGCGCGGTTGAGCCGCACCACCGGGCTCGCGGTCAGCCGGACGAGCTCGTCGTACCACTCGACGATCTGCACCCAGTCCGTCTCCTCGGCGGTGAGTGCGTCGGCGTGCAGCGCCGCGATGGCCGCCTGCGCCTGGAACTCGCCCAGCCGGTCCCGGGCCAGCGCCGTCCGGAGGATCCCGATGCCCTCGGCGATCAACCCGGTGTCCCACCGGCCGCGGTCCTGCTCGGCCAGCGGCACCAGCGCGCCGTCCGGCCCGGTCCGGCCGGCCCGCCGGGCGTGGTGCAGCAGCATCAGGGCCAGCAGTCCCGCCACCTCGGGGTGGTCGATCACCGCCGCGAGCTGCCGGGTGAGCCGGATGGCCTCGGCCGCGAGGTCGACATCGCCGGAGTAGCCCTCGTTGAAGACCAGGTAGAGGACCCGGAGCACGGTGGCGACGTCCCCCGGCTGGTCGAACCGGACGCCCGAGACGGTGCGCTTGGCCCGGCTGATCCGCTGCGCCATGGTCGCCTCGGGCACCAGATAGGCCTGCGCGATCTGGCGGGTGGTCAGCCCGCCCACCGCACGCAGGGTCAGCGCGACCGCCGACGAGGGCGTCAACGCCGGGTGGGCGCACAGGAAGTAGAGCCGGAGCGCGTCGTCCACGTCAGCTGAGGGCCCCGGCCCGGGCTCCTGGTCGACCAGGTCCTCCCGTCGCCGACGGGCGGCGTCCGACCGGGTCGCGTCCAGGAACTTGCGCCAGGCCACCGTGACCAGCCAGCCCTTGGGATCGCGCGGCTGCTCGACGGCCCAGAGCCGGACCGCCTCGACCAGCGCCTCCTGCACGGCGTCCTCGGCCGCCGCGAAGTCTGCTCCGCGGCGGACGAGGATGCCGATGACGCTCGGCGTGAGGCTCCGGATCAGGGCCTCGTTCATCGGCACGTCACTCCGTGATGGTGGGCGGCTCAACCAGGGCCGGACGCACCTCCAGCCACTCGTGGATCGGCCTCCCGCCCGCACCCGGAGCTGCCGAAAGCTGCCCGGCCACCTCGATGGCGCGCTCGTAGCTGTCGACGTCGATCAACATCCAGCCGGCGATCAGGTCCTTGGTCTCGGCGAACGGACCGTCGGTGACCGGCGGGCGACCCTCGCCGTCGTACCGGACCCACGCCCCCTCGGGCGCGAGCGCCTGGCCGGCGACGAACTCCCCGGTCTTCTCCAACTGGGCCGCGAAGTCGTGCATGAACTGGATGTGCGCGGAGATCTCCTCCTGCGTCCACTGGTCCATCGGCACGTTGTTCACCGGGGCCGGGGCGCCTCGGTAGTGCTTCAGCAGCAGGTACTTGGCCATCGTCTTCTCCTCGGAGCTGGTGCGACACCATTGTGGCCGCGCTCGCCCCGAGGACGGAGCCGACCACGGGTTCTCGACACGGTCAGCCGAGATCTTTTCGGATGCCCTCCGGCCCCCTCCGGAGCCGCGTGGGCCCTTGCCGGCCCGGAAATGCGAAGAACCCCCATCCGGGTCCCGGATGGGGGTTCTTCTGAAGAATTGTTCGGCGGCGTCCTACTCTCCCACAGGGTCCCCCCTGC